>JAYVHE010000001.1:0-7258 GCA_043771495.1 Bdellovibrio sp.
TTTTTTTTTGTCTTTTTCCAGAGATTAAAAAATTTAAATGCAGAGTACTAAAATAAATATTTATTAAATTTCTCTGCTATTTACAAAAATAAAAAGTTATAAATAATCTATAAATTTCTAAATTCGACATTAATTAAGTTAGGCAAAAGAGAGGGGTTTCTTGAGCCAGTATACAAACAATACATCATCATCACCGAGTCATAAGATTCCACCTCAAAGTTTAGAGGCTGAACAATCCGTATTGGGCGGACTGATGTTAGACCGTGAAGCCTTAGATGAAGTTGCAAACATCATCGAGATGGCGGACTTTTATAAACCTTCGCATCAAATTATTTATCAAACGATTCAAGAGCTTCACACAAAGTCTCAACCGATCGATTTAGTTACTGTATTAAACGCATTACAGTCTAAAAACGCCGTTGAGCAAATCGGCGGACCAGAAACTTTACTACAACTATTAGAAAACGTGGTCTCTGCAGCCAATATTGCCACTCACGCTAAGATCATTCGCGAGAAGTCCTTATTACGTCGTTTAATCGCAACTTCAACAGGGTTCATTGAAAAGGCCTACAATTCAGATTTTAAAGACGTTGATTCCTTACTTGATATGGCCGAAGCCGAAATTTTAAAAGTCGGCGAAAATAAAGTTAACGATGGCCTCGTTGGCTCCATCGATATCGTTAAAAGCTCAATTGAAAAAATTGAAGACCTTTACAGACGTAAACAAGATATTACTGGTGTTCCAACCGGGTTTACTGAATTAGACAAAATGACTGCCGGCCTTCATGGTGGCGAGTTAATTATTATTGCAGCCCGTCCGTCGATGGGTAAAACCGCGTTCAGCTTGAACTTAGCCACACATATGGCTGTTCGCGCAAAGAAAGTTGTCGCGTATTTCTCGGTCGAGATGGCGAAAGAATCTTTGATGATGCGTCTTCTGGCCGGAGAATCAAAAATCTCGATGGGGGAAATTCGTACCGGTCGTGTTCAAGATGCCTCGTGGCCTAAATTAATTCAAGCTGCAGGTATGATCAGTGAAGCGCCATTATTTATTGATGATACTTCCGGGATTTCGCCGTTTGAAATTCGTGCGCGCTGCCGTCGTTTGAAAGCCACTCACGGATTAGATTGTATTATGATCGATTACCTTCAGTTGATGGACTTAAAACAAAAAGTCGAAAGCCGCGAGCGCGCGGTCTCTGAAATTTCTAAAAGTTTAAAAGGGATCGCCAAGGAATTAAATGTTCCCGTCATTGCTTTAGCGCAGTTAAATCGTGGTGTGGAAGGTCGTTCGGATCGTCGTCCTATGTTATCAGATTTGCGTGAGTCGGGATCGATCGAGCAAGATGCCGATGTTATCATGATGCTTTATCGTGATGACTATTACGACAAAGAGGATCAAGACAAAGCCGGTGCGGCCGAAGTTATTATCGGTAAACAACGTAACGGACCGACGGGTACTGTTAAATTAAGATTCGACGCGAAAACAAATAAATTCCGCGATGCTGAACCAGAGAATTATTCAACGCAAGCTCCACAACATGCACCTCCCCCAATGATGGGTGGCGGTGGACAGAGCCAAGGCGGAAAACCGCGTAACTTTGCTCCGGGCGCCAATACTTAAATAATAAAAGCGCCTTAACCCAATCCGCTACGTCCCTGAACAATCCGCCCTGGGGTTATCTAAGCCATCGCTGCGTTTCATTGAAAAACAGGTTGTTGGTCTAGTTTCGTCACTTGTACGTGTTGGTATACCCATCTGTTTAACTTAAAAAGTCTAGAATTCGTCTGATGATTTCAAGTATTAACAAAATTAATCTTAAAATCACTCGAGTTTTCTTACCGATTTGTCGATGTTTCTTATGTCTGGTAGACATTTGAAATTTCGGCATCCGGAACCTCCGAGGTAAATCAGAGGCTGAAAGTTCTTAAGAGCGAAAAGGGTTAAGACTCTTTTCGCTCTTTCATTTTTTACGCCAAAATTTTTAAAACGGTCTGATTATCAAGGCGATCAATGCAGATAATGAACAAGTCACTTCATCTTGAGACGCGTTTGATTTAGTAATTTTTAAGATTTGAGGATTAGACAATCCCGGATCTTGCATGGCTTCCCGACAACGAACAACTGTTGTATCCATGACTTGAGCCACAACACCGCAGTAATTGTCCATTGATTTACTGAAAGCTATTCCTTGAAATAAAGCTTTAACTTTTTTTAACTTCGCAGCTGTCTTACCTTTTGATTCAGAAATTTGTTTTAAATCTGTGTAAACGTTTTCTGGTAATTTAACGATTTCTTCGTCGCACATGTCGTATTTTCCGATAACTGGGTCTTTAACAACTGGCTTCTTTGGAGCTTCACAACTTTCAACTTCAAACTCGTGGTGTTGTGGTTCTTCAGCTTCTGTAATTAAAGAGTATTTTGCAGTTACTTTGCGTTCAGATGTAGCGACTTCCATGCTATCTAACCATGAGTCACCGTTGCCATCCGCATTTGAAATTAATTTTTCAATAATTGGTTTTGCTTCAATTGGAGTTCCCATAAAACATTTAGCTTTCACGCCTTCGATGCCTTGAACCATCGAAATATCTAACTCCGTGTCTACTTTAATAACTAAGACATTTGGATTTGAATGATTGAAAACAGACTCTTTAACATATCCACCTTGAATCAATTCTTTTTTACCTTCAGCTGAAACCAAAATTAAAAGTTCTGCTGTGTTCGTTGCCAATACCGACGTGCCAATTATTAATGTCAATATAGATACGATCGTTTTTTTAATCATAGAAACTCCCTGAGTTGTTATTTCATCTATAGATATAGCAAATTTTAGAGGGGAATTCTTATCGATATAGAGATTACAGTGTATTTTACAGGACCGTCTAACAAATGAACGATTGTTTTTAACTGTTGGCTCTGTCTGGATCTGAAATTCAACTAGAGCACCAGTTCTAAAGACGTGAATAAATTTCTAAAACATTTATTGGAAAATATATTCATTCTAGTTCCCCAAAGTGGCACCGATTTCGGTGATTTGGCGTGGCACTGCGTTTGCCTAAGGTTAATTCGACAACTAAAACAACTTTTTCTTTGGGGGAAAAAATTATGAAACAATTATCTGGTTTATTTTTAGTAGCGGCGGTTCTAATAACAAGTTTATCTGCCAAGGCATTAAGTGGTAAAAATCCTCCACGCAATGATGGCTCTGGCAGCACACAATGTGCTTGGTACGACAGTGGTAAAAAAGAAGAGCACGGCAATCACTTAACTCTTGATGAGTGTAACAAGCACCATGGCAACTGTAGTCAGCGTTGTTTCGTTTACGAACAAGTTTGTAGTGTTGAAGGTTTACGAGTTGAGTTTGAAACAATTAGCCAAACTGTTAATGGTCAAATCATTCAACGTACTGAACGCAAAGACGTGACAAGAACTTTCACTGGTCGTCACCGAGATCAGTTCCGCGCTCGTGAAATTGCTGACCGTGAATGTTTAATGGCGCATCCACGTCAAGATTCTTGCCGCATGCAAAGTTGTCATGAAGACGCCGTTCGCGTTAACTAATTTCCTGTAAATCTATTTGATAATTTTCTTCGTTGAAGGGGCTGAGCAATCAGTCCCTTTTTTTTAGAAATCTTTAGTGAAAGAAACGCCCTGACTGTTATTTTGAATCGCCGGCATCATCATCCAATGACTTGCCGTTGTTTCTGCGGGGTTCGAATCTACTTTACCTAATTGTGCTGCGGCCTTACCAAAAACATAGCCCATCGCGATTCCCAGAGGATAATCGCTGGCCCAATGAACACCGTTGTTGACCATCTGCCACGACAAAGCTGAAACCCAAATTGTACCTATGGTGCGCGTGTAAACCGCGTACTCAGGATAAGCGTCATCGATGACCGTGAAAACTAACGTTGCTGTCATGACATGACCACTCGGCATTGCGTCGTAGCTTGGAGTTTTTGCTTGGTATTCTTTAAAGCTAGGAAAAGGAAGCCATTTTCCTTTATCTTCGGTACTGACGTATGGACTTTCACGACCGGTTGCGCGTTTTAAAAATTGGCTAAATATCGTGGAAACTCCCATACCATGCGCGATTCGTAGCCCGGTGTTCAAGGCGCGGTTATCATTATTATTTCTTCCGTAAAAGTAAAATCCACCGGCCATTCCAAAATGCATCCAACCATCACCTAAAAAATATAAAAACGATCCGGTGTCGGTTGGTAAACGAAGTAAATCAATGTCTCCAATGTATAGAATGGGTCGAGTATTATCTCCGTTGCCAATTCCGGCGTTGCGACCTTCGCGCTGCCAGTCGCGCAAGATAACTTCATCGTTATGATATAAAACTGCAGTAGAAGCAATAATTCCTATCCACCACGGAACTGCTTTTTTGCTGAATGCGGTATCGAGTCCTCGCAATGATGTTGCAGGAATTTCTGTGATTAAATCTAAATAAGGAATAGGTTCTTCGGCACGCACTAAACCCGCGCCGCCCAACAAAACGATGATGACTAACAACTGTATTAACTTTTTCATGTTATAAAGCATAGACCTTAGCGAATGCGAGCTAAATATCAAGAAATTTTTGAAAATCCTTGGGAGGTGGCGCCGTTACATTAATCATTTTTTGAGTCAAAGGGTGGGTAAAGTTTAATTCTAGCGCGTGTAACATTAAACGCGGGACCATTTCGCTTTTTCTACCATAGATATTGTCTCCCAAGATTGAACAATAACTTTCTTGTAAATGTTGACGAATCTGGTGCGTACGGCCGGTTTTAGGTAAGGCTTCAATGCAAAAATAGTGCTCTGTTTTTTTAAAAATTTTAAAGCGAGTTTCCGCCGGCCAGCCGCCACTTTTTACCGAAATCATTCTTTTTTTACCGCCACCCATGCCCTTAGCCGGCGCCATGTAGTTTTTAATAATCCATTCGGTGTCGCTGATAATTTCAGAGCTTACTTTTTTGCCCGGCTGAATTTTATTCGGGCGAGTCAAACAAATATACTTTTTTTCGAACTGATGCTCTGTAAACATTTGGGTTAAGTTTTTATTAATTTTTGCAGATTGACTCATTAAAAATACGCCTGAGGTTTCGTAATCTAAGCGATGATGCAAAAATAGTTTGTTTTTAAATCTTGGAGTTTCTTGTTCGAATAATTCTTTAATCGCCAAACGCTTTTTATCAACAGTAGGCTGCGAAAGCACCATTGGTGGTTTGTTAATAATAACTAAATATTCGTCCTCAAACAGAACTTCAATCAAAACAAATACTCTAGATTTAAGCCGTAGGTGGTATTTTTAACTTCAACCGAACGCGCTGGATTTAGCCGGGTTGGTGTTCCCGAAAAATTGGCCTGAATGGAATTAGTTTGAATGATTCCTTTAAACTGCATATTCGTCGTCCACTGGAAAACTCCATAAAAACTAAAATCTGTAACTGACGTATCGGCCGAACCTGAATGGACCGGCGATTCTGAAAGTGTCGGTGATAAAACAAATTTCGTGTCGACACCAATGGCTAAGTCGTTATCTTTAGAAACTGGAAAGTATCCGCCCAATCCTAAAGCCATGCCGCTGGCTTTTATGGAGGTAAATGCTGGTGGCTGGGTATCAGAAACTTGATGATTAGAGTCATAAAGCCCTAAGGTCGCTTTCACGTGAGGACCCCAGAAGTTATCGCCAATTTGCTGTCTGAATCCAACTGCAATATCTGTTTGGGAAAAATTGAAATTAATATTGTCTGGAGTTGAACCGGTGTAAGAATTCTTTCCGGCAAAGAAAACTTGCTTGTAATTAAACTGCATGATGAAGCTTTTTGTTACCCATAATTCGGCGCCTAAATTGAACGACGGCGCAAAGGAATTTCCTGAATCAATACTGGTCCCGTCTAACAAAATCGAATTCATTTTGTAGTTGGTAAAACCGAATCCTGCATAAACACAACCAAACTGTGGAATTGGCGGCGGCAACCATTCTTCTTCTTTTGAAGGGTCAATTTTTTGTGCGGCCTGAACATTCTGATCTGTATAATTAATGTTTGCTAGCCTTTGAATTTTTGCATTCTTTTGGATGACACCCGGTTCTTTTTCATAGGTAATGTCGACAAAGCTCATAGTGTCGTCTGGCTTTTTCACAGTTCCTTGGCCAATAATTTCTTTTTCTACGCTAACGATAAAGTTTAGTTTTGGGTGCCGCTTGACTTGCAAGATTTGAATGAACGTCACTTGATCACCGACTTTAATTTTATTTCCGATTCCCAAATTGATCGTTAAAGTATTCCCACGTCGACTTCGTACTAACCCTGAATAAGGAAGCGAACCTTTAATTTTGGCATAAAGGCTTTCTATAATTTTTTCGAATTCGCTAAATTCAAAAGTTTTTAAATCTTGATGAAAAACTTGAACAACAGGTAAGCCTTGTAAGACAGAAAATAACGTTAATTCGACAGCAAGACCCTGATTGCCTTTTACCGTGCTGACCAATAGGAATCCATCAGCTTTGGTTTTTGCTAAATAATCTTTTGCCTTGTCTGGGTCTTCGAATAATTCGTCGTTACGGTAATTATTTAAAAAATCTTTATTCTCGGCAAACGACCACATGTGATCTGCCATAATTAATTTTCTTAGTTTTTCTTCGGAGGCTTGTTTATACATGCCACCCACATTGTCGTAAGATGCGCCCACAGTAATTGTATTTAAAGTCAGTAGGGCATCTGTTTCACTAACGAATCGGACGCCTTGAGCCGTTTCATTTTTGGACCAAGCCGTGGCTGACACAAGAATGCTGAGCAAGAATATAAACGCTGTTAATTTGGTAGGTCTGGACAACATATGAATAGTGTCTCGTGAATTGAATTTAATGGCAAACAGGTCCAGGCTTTTGACGAGTTTTTTCAGTGATTCTAGATGGGACCGCGCCATAGTGTTAAAATAATAACATGAATAATGTCGTAATTGTTGAAGACTCACATGTAATGCAGCAGATTTATTGCGCAGCCTTAGCTGATTCCCCCTTTGATATCGTCGGAGAGGCTATGGATGGTAAAAAAGCACTTGCGGTCATTCAGCAACTGCAACCCGATATTGTTATTTTAGATTTAGTTATTCCAGAGTTGAGCGGCGTTGATGTTCTTAAACAACTAGCCACAATTAGTCCAAATTCGAAAACTGTGGTTATTACATCCGTCGAAGACGCCAAAGTTTTACAGCAAGTCAAAAATTTAGGTGCTGTATTCGTATTACAAAAACCGTTTAAAAAAG
>JAYVHE010000002.1:0-16479 GCA_043771495.1 Bdellovibrio sp.
CCTTTTTGGAAAAGATTTTTGTCGAAGAAAACCTTATCTCTGGCTTCTACAGGGCTTTTTAGGTTTTTACACTACGCTCCGAACCGGACAACAGTGAATCCACTGCTATTTATTTCGGGGCCGTCAAGGGGAAAAAATCGTCCACCAACTTCCTGACAACTCAGCAACCTGCGAAGATAGAAATATATTTAAAAAATTCCAATTGATCTAATGGCATTTTAATTCCAACCTTAGCAGACCAACCAATGGCTACGATTGGAACAATTAAAAGCAAAATTGAAAATGAATTTCCGCTTTGAGGATTTGCGCTTTTAGTACTTACTGAATCCACTCAATATCCAAAACAATCGCTGGGTGATCCGAACCCGAATCAATGACGTCATTGATAAGCTCAGCACGATGAACAACGACTCCACGAGTAAAGGCGTCATTGCGCTGATCACCGTTTTCAGGATTATCCCACGCCACACGCTCCAAGCCTGCGGTTGCTAAAATATCTATTGCGACTTGTAAGCGCGTCGAATTTTTTATGTTAAAATCGCCAGCAAATACAACTGGACCATCGTGTTTTTTTATATCTTCGATGGTCATTTGCAACTGGCGAACAAGAGAATCATCACCCGACCAATTAATTCCGTGAATACTGAGCACTAATATTTTTTTAGTCGAATTCGGTAAAAGGTACTCTGCTTTCGCAGTAGTCTTGGGAGATTTTACAAAAGGTTCAACATCTTTAGTCCGATAAAATCCAGGACTTAAATTTGTCGCGTAAGAACCAACTGCAGTCCCAGTTCCAATTTGTTTTTTCATCAAAAAACTAACCGCAATATCCCAAGCAAATCCTGTAACCGAAGTCATCGATTTTGCAACAGGGTCGGCGGTAATAACTTCTGATAAAAGCACAATATCTTTGTTCGCTGTTAGTCTTTGAAAATCATTTGTGAATCCAGTCTGGCCGCCTTTATAAATATTCCACGATAAAATTTGGAGTCGTGAAGAATGCAATTGCGTGAATTTATTTTGACCCAGTCTTCGCATGACTTCGCTAGCGACTGGGATTTCTTTGCAGGCAAATGAACAGTCTCCATAAGCTGGATCATGACTTCTTAATTTGGCGTGAGCGTTCAGACTGATTACTAGAATCAATGAGACTAAAGACTTTTTCATGACATCACCTGCCTATAGAAATTTTAGTCATTCCATAGGCCGATGACAATGCGACCAAAGAAGGTAAATTCTTTGGTCTAGAATTGTTTATTAAATTACTGATAGGTCGCTTTGACGACGACACCGGAAAATGCGGAGTAACCGCGAACCATAACATGGTAAACACCATTAATGGCCGTCGTAAACGCACATTTTTCGTTATTGCTTGAAGCATATGGTCTGCAGTCAAAATTCGACGTCGTTGGTTTTGCACCAAACTTAACGTATAAATCTGCATCTGGCGATCCACCGGACATTTCAAACACTAAATTTTTTGCGCCCGCTGGAACGGTAATCGTAAAAAGTTTTTCAGCATTTTTTGCACCAGCAATGACTGCCGAAGCCACACCGTTCACCAAAACATTATCATTCGCCGGTGGTGGTGGAGCCGAACCTGCTATATAAGCGGTATTCAATAATTTATTTGGCGTGCCTGTTCCTGGCGAACTGACTTTACCGGAAACACTTCCCGCTAATAATGCGACCTTCGCTTGGGCCGGTGATGCACTGACGTTTTTTTCCAAGTACAACGCTAAAACACCGGCTACGTGTGGCGTCGCCATCGAGGTTCCGCTAATTATGTTTGTCGATGTGTTTGACGTATCCCAAGTAGATTCAATATCTGAACCTGGTGCAAAAATATCAACACACTCGCCAAAGTTAGAAAACGATGAACGCACATCGGTGTTCGTCGTCGATCCAACTTTGATGGCTTCTTTCATTCGAGCTGGTGAACCCAAACACGCCGAACGATTTTCATTTCCACCAGCTAAAGCGTAAGTAACACCGGCCTTAATCGAATTTGCAATTGCATCTTCAAGAGCTTGAGAAATTGGTCCACCTAAACTCATGTTAGCCACTGCCGGCTTAACGTGATTAGCTGTGACCCAATCAACACCAGCAATAACGCCCGCGTAAGATCCGGAACCTCCACAATCTAATACACGAACACCAATTAATTTTACATTTTTTGCAACACCGAACGATTTACTTCCAATTGTTCCTGCGACATGTGTTCCATGGCCATTACAATCTGTCGCGTCCGAATCGTTATCAACTAAATCTGCACCAGAAGATGCGCGACCTTGAAACTCCACATGCGTGTTTAAAATTCCAGTATCAATGACGTACGCATTCACACCAGTTCCATCAGCTGAATAAGTATAACTTTTATCTAAAGGTAAATTGGCTTGGTCAATACGATCCAAACCCCATATCGCATTCAACTGAACTGCCGAAACACGAATGATCTGATCTTTTTCAATGTAGGCGACATTGCCTTCTTGTGATAGTTCTTTAGCGCGATGCCCGTTCATACGATAAACACCACCGTGAATAGCCGACGAAAATTCGTAAACAGCAGAATTCAATTGATGTTTTACTTCAATTTTTTCTAAATTCGATCGAACTAATGCCTTGGCTTCAACCGCAGTGGCTTTTAATTCAGAAGGGTTTTGTTTTAGAACAACGATATAATTATTAACCTCGTTTAAATCTTCGACTTGTGATTTCGTATTTTGGTTTTTCTGTGAATTTGTCTCAATGTTGCCGCAGGCGACCAATATAAGACAACCCAGTAAAATGAGAGCGAGTTTGGTTTTATGAAAATCCGTTTTCAAGTATCCTCCTTGATCCTATAGATCCCGTCTAAGACACTTGAAATTTTCTGCGAGGTTAGTTTTGTGTGGTCTAGTTTTTCAAAAACTAAATTCAGAATTGCATGTCACACTCCGTTAGGACGCAACTCATTTTAGTTTTTACTTGGCACTCAAGATTTAACTGGAAAATTTTCGACGTGAAAATCGCCGTTGCGACCAAAATAGATTACTTTTTTCCCGGCCAGATAAGTGATGTAAAAAACACAACCGGCATCCAACAAACGATCAATAAATTCTTTGAATTTTATTTCTCCGACTTGTGAAGCCCTAATGGCTGCGCGCACTTGATCGACCGAAAACTCGTGAGCGGGTTTTTTCGTCGTCAGTTCGGCTTTTTCGACTAATGAATATCCGTTGCCTTGATAATAACTAAATTCTTCACGAACTAGATCCACATGGTAAGACTCAACGCCTTCAGCAACTAAAGCCGCGACAACCTGCGGAAAAGTGATTTGCCCCGTCAAAGTTTTTTGTAAAGTTGTTTGTAATACTGAAATATTCATTTTGTCTCCGATCAATTATTAAAATACACTACAAAAAAAATTAGTAAACGGCTATTCTGCAAGAGCATCGATATGCGAGGTATCACGATGAATGTTTTAGATTCTGAAATTAAGGCCCTGATGTCTATGTACAAAAAATTTGTAGTCTATGGACTCAGCCCAGATCCAGAAAAACCGAGTCATTATGTTCCGCTTTATATGAAAGAAAAAGGCTGGGACGTGGTTGGAGTATATCCAAAACATCACTCAGTAAATGGTTTTAAAATTTACGATCAACTTTCGAGCGTTCCAAAAGAGTATTTAAAATTTGTAGACGTGTTTCGCGCATCTGATCGTATTCCCGAAGTCGTCGATGAGGTCTTAGCAACAGGTGGCACCGACGCTCTGTGGCTTCAATTGGGAATAACTCATGCAGACGCTGAAGACCGCGCAGAAAAAGCAGGTTTAAAAGTAGTTTCCAACCGCTGCTTGATCCCAGAACATAAGCGCTGGTTCTAAACTGTTTTTTTAAAAAATCGCCCCTTGTATTTAACAAAAAAAAGCCTACCTGTATTCTTGGTAGGCTTTTTTATTTTCGTCCAAGTTTTTAATCAGACGATGTACTACTTAGGTCATTATCTAACGTAGTATGAAAATTCCCCGTCTTTAACAATAAGTGTACCTAGCGTCTTATTCGTTGACGCATCAATCACAGTATATCTTCCAGTTTCAGGAACTAAAATAGCGGTCTCATCAGTTTGTGAGACAAGAGCCATCGTACACAGCCCATCGCTTACATTTACTGTTTGCGAAACGTAAATCTTTTTATCAGCTGTAGCGGTAAAGCCTGCACTCCTATCTAAAGTGTAACACCCGTTTGGGTATACTGATAGAAAAGCCAGTGACAATGTATTGTTGTCGCGATCAATCCACCTTGCACCAACAATTGATTCGATTGGAAATGATTTTTGTTGTGCTAGTTCATTGACTTGAGCCATCCCTGGGGCCGCCGCCAGCAGGGCCGTAAAAACACAAATTGCTGTCGATGATCTTTTTATAAAAGACATAATCTCTCCTTTGATTCTGTGTAAGAACATGACAGATTTATTTCTCAGATTTATGATCGCATTGTGAATAAACGCTCAAGTTTGACTCTCGACAAAACGTTTTACTTCATAGTCCAGTTTTTTGACGAAGTACACTTCTTTGTTAAAAACCAAATCAAATTTTTTTTTAATTTTGTTAACATGCAAATTTGACATCATTTTTCTTTAAATATTCACATCATCTTCAACCAGTTGGAAAAAATCTTCGTTACCGTTTTAATACTAGAAATTTATAAAAATTTTTATGGGGAGGATTCCAATGATGATACAGAATAATGTTCTTGATGACCTTTTAGAAATAAAAATCGGCAGGAACCAATCATTGTTGCACGAACTGGTCGACATGTTCTTCGAGCAAACACCCGAAAGGTTTGCTCAGCTTCGTTCAGCAATAAAAAATAATAATCGTGACATGATTTCACGAACAGCCCACGCATTAAAAGCCAGTTGCTCATACCTTGGCTTACAGAAAATGGTTTTTCTGTGCGAGGAGCTCGAGAAGTGGAGTCAAAACAATTCAACTGCACAAATAGAAGATGCGTTCATCTTTTTAAATGTGCTTGAGGAGTCGTTCGAAGAATCTAGCGATGAGTTGAAAAAATATTTAGTCAACTATTCACATCATTAGATTATTGCGATTCTATATATTGAGGAGGGGACTTCAATGACTTACAACAATTTTTCTAAAATAGCAGAATCTAACCGCGACTGGCTAACGCACTATCATCAAAACACCTTGAGCGGAGAATTTTTAATGTACCTGGAGTACTATAAAACCGCTTTAAAGAATCATAAAAAAATTCTAATTGTTGAAGATGATTTTATCAGTTTTGAATTGATACAAAAATTTATTAATGACCACGACAGTGGTACGAATTGTTTTTTTGCGTCGAATGAAGCTGACGCGCTGGACATCATGAAAAATTACGAATGCGATTTGGTCATTGCAGATTACTTCCTTGAAAATAATGAAACGGGTCTTTCAATTTGTCAGAAAATAAAACAATTAAATCCGCGAGTGGCTTTCCTTATTGTATCCTCTCTTAAATCCTACCAGTATCAAGAAATCCTCAAATATTCCAATATAGAGCCCGCGTTTTTAGAAAAACCCATTTCGAAATATAAAATCGTGACTTACTTGAACGAAATCTACGGAGTAAATGGCACAGGGTAACTGTATTTCATTCATACCATAACTGACGGCCTGTCCTTTGGCATAGGACGTCAGTTACATTTTTCGCAATATTTTTTTCTTATTTTCTTCATATTTTTTTCACGTTTGATGAAAATTTTGTCAAATTCACTCTTTTATACGGGAACACTTTGCATGGGTGTTGCGATCTCTTAACAAGTAAAATTTTTCCTTAAAATAAAGTAATTAACTTAAGTTGCTATTTGTGATTAATTAATCTATAAAACAACTAACTGTGTAGATATTTTCACGAAGAATATTTCATAGACTGTCAAAAGTCGCAGAGGAAGAACATGGAAAATAGAATTTTAGTTGTCGAAGACGCATTAGAATATCACAAGCTGATCCAAGTGAGTTTGGGCTATAAATATAAAATTGATTTTGCGAGCACGATTCAAGAAGCTCGACAATTTGTGGCTAATAACACCTACCAGCTCATACTGTTAGACGTTGTATTACCGGATGGGACAGGATTTGAACTTTGCAGTGAAATCCGTGCTGAAAGCAAGAATCAAGACCTCCCGATCATCTTCCTTACTGGAAAAACTTCAACTTCTGATAAAGTTTTAGGATTTTCAATTGGTGCAGATGATTACGTGGTTAAACCATTTGATACCGCAGAACTTATGGCCCGCGTCGATTTGCGCATATTGAAATCTCTCAAAAAGAAACATTTCGAAGAGAACTTCAAAAAAGGACCTCTTCGATTTGATTTATCAGGCTTACGTCTTTACATTGACGACACTGCTGCTGCCGAGAAAAAAATCGAAGTAACGCCGATCGAGTTTAAGATTCTGTTAAAATTGGCCCAGAACACGAATCGTGTTTTTTCGCGACAGCAAATTTTAGACAGTGTTTGGGGCCAAAATGTTTTTATTGATGACCGCAGTATCGATAAACATATTTCTTCGATCCGCAAAAAGATCGAACCTCATCAAAAGTATATTAAAACTGTTTCAGGAATTGGTTACGAATTCAAATTAATGTAACTGCCACAGCTTTTGGGCGCCGGAACCAAGCGCCCGAGTGCTAAACTTATCTCATTTTTTGTTAAATTTCAGTCTAACTTCTGCGGATTCAATTTTTTCACTTTTGAGTTTTTTTTCACAAGATCTTCACGATCAAGTCACTCTGACAGAGTATAAATTATACAAGTTAAATAAGTTATTGAGGCAATGTGACTCTCTCTCTCCCCCCTGTACGGTATTTTAGTCTTATGCGATAAAGATCGTTACTGAAACCTAGCAAGTCGCCAATGAAGCCTAATATCGTCAAAGGGTTTCACCCGTAAGACCGAGCTTAAAAAGCCCATTGTGTCGTATCCAATGCGCTCTAAAGCAAAGTTTCGAAGTGAAAGGATCCGTAAGCGATTGCATGATGAATGGCATATCGTCAGGGGGTTGCCGTTAACTCGTCTAAAACAATTATATCTGGAGGAACCATGATGGACCTAAAGACTGCTCAAAAGAATGTCCAAGTTAGAAAATCAGACTCTAAAATCCGAGAACTAAGAGGGACTGTGGTGTCAAACGTTTCGGATTTGCAAGATTTGCACTTCCTGACCTCAGAGGGTGTTTACTTTCGAATTTTAAAAAATACTAAATATCATCAGCTGCTTTTAATGTCTGGCGAAAGCTTAAAAGTGTTAGCGTATGTTCATGATCTTGATCAACATGTTCATACTTTAGATATTGTTACTTTTGATTTAGATTTTGCTGAGGATACTTTGGCTGAAGATGAAAAAATAGATGATATTGTCTACAGTGTGCCAGAAGATACTTTTATCGACTATGAATCTTTCAATTCATAGTCTTACCATTGTTTTTTGTGTGACCAATTTAGCATTATCAATTTTTTGTCAAAATAGTCGCGATGTATATACGAAACAAAATTAAGATTTATCTGGCTTTTCCCCGCGAGAACCGGCATCACAAAGCCTTATGACATTGTTATGGCACAACCTTTCTATTACTAGGAAGTTATTTAGCATTGTTGGGTTGATGGTTCTTTTAGTAACCTTTGAACTCTTCACTCTATTTTATTGTTTAGATAAATTGATTTCGATGCGAACGTTGATCGTTGCTGAGGGCTCCTGGTCCAAAGCGCAAAAAGATGCGATCAACAATCTTTATAAATATGCCTATTTAAAAGACCCGATTTACTACGACAATTTTAAAAGTCATTTGAAAATTATTGAAGGCGATACCAAAGCTCGTATGGCTTTAATGGCAAGACCCATCGACTTCAAATTGGCTCGCGAGGGTCTTTTGCAAGGTCAAATTCCCGATGACGAAATCGATGGCGTCGTTAGTTTATTACTGCGTTTCGACGGCAATCGTTATGTTCGCAACGCCATCGAAATCTGGTCAAAAGCCGACGCTTTAGTTTTTAATTTGCGTCAGACAGCTCAACGTATTCAATCGTCAATAAATAATCCTGAGGCCGTCGCACGCCACATTGAAACAGCCAGCGAACTGAACCGACAACTGACGATCCAAGAAAAAAAATTTTCTAATTCACTGATCGAAGGCGCCCGGTGGATGGAAGACCTGATCAAGTACATCATCAGTTTTATTGTCATTTTGGTGGAAGGCGTTGGCCTATTTTTGTTTTTCAGGCTCGGTACTTACTTAGCTCGAACTCTGCGCGAATTTAAAAATACAACAATCCAAGTCGGCCAAGGAAATTTTAATGCTATTGCCCCTGTCCAATATAATGATGAACTGGGGTCGTTGGGGGAAGCCATCAATAAAATGTCTGGCAGCTTGCGAAACGCGGCCGACGTACAAAAACGAATCGAAGAAAGCTTACGACGTAGCAATGAACAGTTCAGCACTATGGTTGACGCCGTCAAGGATTATGCGATTTTTAGTATCGACTTAGAAGGTTATGTTAAGTCGTGGAACTCGAGCGCTGAACACATTAAAGGTTATTCCGCGAGCGCAGTCATTGGTCGGCATTTTTCAATTTTTTATACCAAAAGCGATCAGCACAGTGGCCTGCCTGAAAAAGAATTAAGCACGGCAAAAAAGTTTTCACATTTTGAACGCGAAGCTCAACGGGTGAAAAAGGACAACACCGTATTTTGGGCCAACGTTATTTTAAATGCTCAGTACGACAAATACGGCGACGTCTTTGGTTTTTCTTTGGTGACTCGCGATATTACAGAACGCAAAGAATACGAATTAAAATTAGAAAAAAGTAATACCGAACTCGAAAAACGCATCGCCTACCGAACCAAAGAATTACAGTGGCGCGAAACCCAACTTCAACAAATTACCAACGCCCTTCCTGAATCAATTTGCCATCTAGACATGGAGCAAAAGTTTTTATTCGTTAACCAGTCCTTTTGCCAATTGCTCAACATGCATAAAAATGACATCGTCGGCAAGAATTTCAAAGACGTTTTAGGTTTAAAATATCAGTTATTGCTTAAGAACGGCATTGATCAAGCGCTGAAAGGCGAAATCGTTAACTTTGAAACCAAATTTAACAATCGCGGAATAGAGTCCAATTACAACATTACGATGGTGCCAGATAATATCGAAGGATTAATCACCGGGTTTGTCATTGTAGCTCACAATATTAAAAAATATAAAGAGATCGAAAGTGAACTTAAAAAAGCCAAAGAACAAGCCGAAGTTGCTAATGAAACAAAAAGTGCTTTCTTGGCAAATATGAGTCACGAAATTCGGACGCCACTTGGTGCTGTCCTTGGATTTTCAGAATTAATTATTAACGATGAAATCAGCACGCCAACGCAAAGAAAAACCATTGTTGAGTCTATCAAACGAAATGGTCAGTTATTATCCAATGTGATTAACGATATTTTAGATTTATCTAAAGTTGAAGCTGGCAAATTGGAAATCGAAAAAGTTAGCGTCCTATTTAGCGATGTCATCAGCGACATTGAGTCGTTGTTAAGTTTAAAGGCCAAAGAAAAAGGAATTCAATTATCAGTTCTAACAGAAGACAACCTACCAATTGCACTTCGTACTGACCCGCTGCGATTACGTCAGATTCTATTGAACGTTATTGGCAATGCCATTAAGTTTACTGAAGCAGGAAAAGTCGAAGTTAAAATTCGACTGATCGGATCACCAGACCAAGACGATTGCAAAATCGCATTCGTCATTGAAGACACTGGGCCTGGACTAACCAAAGAACAAGCTAAAAAACTTTTCGCACCATTTAGTCAGGCCGATGTTTCGACGACACGTAAATTTGGAGGCTCTGGATTAGGCCTTATACTTTCGAAAAAGTTAGCGATGGCATTGGGAGGTAATGTGATCCTTGAACGCACCGAACCCAATAAAGGGAGCACATTTGTCATTACGATTGATCCAGGCTTAACCGTAAAAGCCCAATCGCAAAAGCTTGAAGTCGAGAGTTCCTCAACAACACCATTAAATCGCAAGGTCGAACAATTTAATTTTCAAGGAATCCGCGTTCTTTTGGTTGAAGATAGTTTAGACAATCAGTTTATTATTTCGCACTTTTTAAAATCAACTGGTATTAGCCTTAAGGTCGCCAACAATGGTTTAGAAGGTCTTAACCTTGCCTTAGCTGAACATTTTGATTTAGTGTTATTAGATTTGCAAATGCCAGTGATGGGCGGCCTAGAAGCTATGACCAAACTTACAGAAATGAATTACCAAACACCCGTCATTGCCTTAACAGCGCACGCCATGAAGGAAGACCGCAAACAATGTCTTAGTGTTGGGTTTAAAGATCACATCAGTAAGCCGGTCAACCGCCACGCACTACTACGTAGTATCTATTTTTGGACTCATCAGACCCAGCAATCTTGGACAACTCAGCCTGCCGATGAATCCGCCACCGACGTAACGGCTATTTAGAACCGCTATTACGGCCAATGATTAGTTCTTTTTGTAAACGACAACCGTGCGATCGCCTTCGGACGGACAAGTTTCTCGGTCTTTGTTTTTACCTGTGTCTGTATTAATCAACTTTAAAACACCATCTTGAATAACAACTTTTTGCACATCAACAGTTTCTAAATCATCGATAGCCATACCTTCGCACGTTGCCGTTGATTGAGTTGTTTTACTACTCAACAAATCACCAGCTAGTGAATAGGAAAATTCGGCGTCCATTTTGCAAACCGCGCCTTCAAGTTGTTTTTCAGTTTCAACGATTTGTAATTTTAGCTCTGCAATAATATCTTGTTTGTCTGGATTAGTTTCTGGAAGCTTCTCAGCCTGACCTAATTGATCACGTAACACGTCTAAAGAATAATTAACAAAATCAGTATTCATTTTGTAGTTAAGAACCATGTTCGCCGTCATTGAAACTTCGCCAACTGACATTGTTCCGGTGATTGAAGCATTCATCAATTCTGTATTTAAAACATCGACGATTGGTGTTCCTGATGCACATTCATAACCAACAAAAGTATACTCGCCAATTAGAGCGATGTTTGGACCGGCAACCGCTGTAGCAGAAACAGCAGACAATAAAAGAGCCGTAACTAATTTCATGAAATCTCCTCGTTTTTAATTTCAGTTTGTCGTGATAGAACTAGCTCATAGCGCAAACCGAGACTGATTAAAACTGTCAGATTTTAGAGAGCATTATTTAGCTGTTAGAGTTTTTGACGATGGCAGAAGTTTTATAGGACCGATTGGCTCAGAGCTATAATAGCCCCTTTGACGGGGGAACCCACAGTTAAATCATTCATAAATTTATGGTTCCTTAAACTTTGGAGCGCATCGCCATAACCAAGATGCTTCAGATAAAATGCAGTCGTAGCGTTTTTAAAATCCGGATTTAATTCAAAAGCCAAACGATTTAAATACTTAAGATGCTTAATCATTTGTGGGGACGTATTTGACGGTAGAACCACAAAGTCGGCCATTTTTTGAAAATCGCGTTCGTGCAAAGATTCGTACAAGAAGTTTGAAAACGCAAAACTCAGCATCGCCCATTGAAAGACTTTTTCAAAACCTAGTTGGCTAATCAGGTCCCGTATCATACTTTTTTGCTCGAAGTGAAAAATGTAAGAGTTAAATTCATAGAAATGTTTGTGTATATTGTCATGAACATCTTTAATCGCAAAAAGTTCGCAAGTATTAGCAAATGATTCTTCTAATATAATTTGTAAAACCGAAGGTTTTCGGTTTTGTAAGTCCGAAGGTTTTTCTAAGGATAATTTTTTTTCAAAGTGAAACCGTGCCAGAAAGTGACTTGATTCATGAAAAATCATGTTTCGTTTTAAATGGCTACTTAATGAATCCCAAGAAATTTGATTTGGATTTTTTGCTTCGACGTTTTTTAAGACAGACACGTTATCAATATAATAGATTTTTTTTGTATTCAAAAAGTGCTCAAGTTGCCCGAGCGGTAAAGCAAGGATTTCGGGAGTAAGCGATTGCGTGAATTCAACTTTTTGCGACGCCACGAAATCGCGCACCCGCTTATAAATGGAGTTATGGGCCATTAAATACCCATCACCCAAAGAATTCTGCAATGCACCTGCAGGTTGGTGTCGGGAATGATGATCAAGTACCGTGAATAGCTGAGCCAAAATTTATTCTACAACTTGAATAGAACTAACACCATTTAGTTTCATCACGGTGATAAAACTTTGTAAGATAGCTTCTGGCTGTAAACTAATTAAATTGAACGCATTTTTTTGCACGATTCCCGATGAATAGGTTTCAGCATGCACTAAAGCGATTTGTAATTTAGCGCTTGCCCCATTGGCCGTTTTCATAAAGCAAATTTTTGTGTTCATGCTTGTATAAAGCTCCGACAACATTGAACTTGAACGTTGAAAATCCACAACTAATAAATAATTCTGATCGCAGTTTGCACCGGCCTGTCCGTCGGTCAGATAAAGCTTGAAGACGGCGTCCAAATCAATGGTTTGGCAAAAAATAAATACGCATTTTTCAATTGATACATTTAACACCGGCTCTAATAACGAACCGCTAACCACTTGTTCAGAGACTATTTTTGATTTTTTATCTAAACGAACTATAAAATTCTCTGCAAAAGCTTTAATGTCTGACTCAGTTTTATCCAGAACCGAGGCCATATCTGGGCTCACCAAAGCGAGCTGCTTTTCCATCAAGATTTCTTGTTCTTGTGCTGTTACGATTGATGTTACAAAAGTAATTAAAACAAAAAGTGCCTTTAAATGTGTTTTCATAGGAGGCTTTATAGCATTTTCTAGCAACAACATGTTAATTTTTATTTAGTGATTGAAAAAAATGCAGCCGTTTGTTACCCCATTACAACAGCTTAAAATCTTTAGCTTTTTCGAGGGGGAATCTATGAGCCAATCCGTCCGTCAATCAGTTCACCGTTTATTATCAATAATCAATAACTTCGCAATTATTGGACTTTGTTTTGTTGCAGTATCTTGTAACGACGCCAAAGTTCGCCCGCCAAAAACTGAAACTCCAGTTGGGCCAAAAGGCGATACCAAAGAACCCGTAATCGATACTTCTTTGGAAATGTGGCACCTTAAAGCTCCGGCAACTGGGTTTGAGGGCATTAGTTTAACGCAACTTCCGGATGCGAAGTCTGATACTGAAGTGATTGTTGCAGTTATAGATTCCGGCGTGGACATCAATCACGTGGCTTTAAAAAATAAAATTTGGATCAATTCAAAAGAAGTTCCTGCTAACGGGGTCGATGACGACAACAATGGCTATATCGATGACATCAACGGCTGGAACTTTATGGGAAATCCTGATGGCAATAACATCAATTTTGATACCTTAGAAGTGACTCGCGAAGCTTTACGTTACGATAAAAAATTGGCGGCGGGCGAATCGATGACTTACGCTGAAATTAAATATTTCGAAGGCGTTAAAAAAGATTACGAAGCACTTTTGGTCGAAGCTAAAAAAGATTTTGAATACATGGACAAAGATTACTTGGCCGCCAAAGATGCGGAACAACTTTTACGTGGTCACTTAGGCTGGGTTGATTTTACTGCCGCTGGATTAGAAAGTATCACATCAGTTGACACAAAAATTTTGGATGCAAAAAAACTTTTAATTACTCTTGTTAATGAGTTTGGCGCTTTAACATCTTATTACGAATATCGCGATTACTACAAAGATGCTCTTGCGTATAACTACAATAAAGACTTTGATCCACGGGCAACAATCGTAAAGAATGATGATACTGATTTTTCTGAATTTAATTACGGCAATAATAACGTGATCGGCGCAGACCCAGGTCATGGAACACATGTTGCGGGAATTATTGCTGCGGAAGCCTCTGCGAATTATAAAACGCGTGGGATTTCACAGAATGCAAAAATCATGGTCCTTCGCACAGTTCCGAATGGTGACGAACGCGATAAAGACATCGTGGCCTCAGTTCGCTACGCGGTTAATAACGGCGCTCGAATCATTAATATGAGCTTTGGCAAAAACTATTCGCCTTTTAAATCTGAAGTTGATAAAGCCTTCTTATGGGCTGAAGAAAAAGGTGTTTTGATTATTCACGCGGCGGGCAATAATGGCCGTAATGTGGATTCTTATAAGTTTTTTCCTAATCGTATTTTATCAAACAATTTAGTATTAAATCGTCATCCAGAAATCCAAGGTTGGTTAGAAATCGGCGCCTCTGCGGCCATTAACGGTTTACCGTTACTAGCAAAGTTTTCTAATTACGGAATTAAATCTGTGGATCTATTTTCTCCAGGTGTAAAAATCCTATCAACTATGCCAAACCAAGAGTACGCGATGCTCAGTGGAACAAGCATGGCTTCGCCTGTTGCGGCCGGTGCAGCGAGTGTGATCATGAATCGTTACCCGAATATCAACGCGCAACAAACGCGTAAGATCATGATGGATCAAGTAAGAACAAACTACGACCGTATTAGATTACCCGGTGCAGAAAAATTTGATTTACCCGTTTTCTTAAAAGAAATTTCAATCGCTGGCGGAATTTTAGATTTAGAAAAATCAGTTTTGTTAATCGAACAGTTAAGTAAGTAAATTAGTCTGTAAGTACTAATTTACTTTGCCCTTTTACTAGAGTGTCTAAATGCAAGTGGGCTTCGCCCACTCATCCTGTATTAAATTTAATTTTTTTATTCTTCAATCGAGGCTGATAGGCGATCAGCTTTAGCGCCTCGAGGGTATTTTGCAATATATAACCACTCACTGCTGTGAATTCTGTTCCCCAACTCATCAAGCGAGTGTATGTGAGCAAGGCCCAGAACTTGCGCTGATTCTTTTTACATCCATCAGACTCATTCTTACGTCGATTCACTTCAAGTTTTTTGCTCGACGCTTCGAAATGGGGGGCACCGCCCCGAGATTTGGCCAACAGAGTCAGCACTTTGCTGCGTTCGGCTTCCGAGATGGGGGCGGTGCCCAGGATCTGCTGAGCAATGTGTCCCGCAAACACCCGAAAAAAATTTTGCAAACCAACTCGATGAGTTCCCCGAACCAACAAGTGAAGATGATTGCCGCAAATGGCCTGGCGATAAATTTGAACTCCGAATCGGCGAGAGAATTTTTTGCCGATATGATTTATCAGGGCGCGATGTTTAAGTAAAGATCGTGATCCATACGCATAGTCAGATCTTAGCGTCAGATGTAAGGGGTGTTTTGTGGATAGTGGTCGTCTTAATCTGCGCGATCGCAAAGACAAAACACCGCCGTGTTCTTTTCGAGTTGTTTTTAAAAAACTTTGTTGCTTCATAGAATCTGAATAGATTCAAAATGCGGGGCGGTGCCCAGGCAACACGAGCCGCGATCTAAGAAAGTTCAGGCTCGGAGTCCGGACTTCGCCAGAAACAAAGAATTAAAAAGCTTAAATGAAAATTAAAAATTTAACTTACGTTTTAAATTTTCAGGGAGCTTTGGTAATAAAGATCGTGGAATTAAAAATGTCGACAAATTGAAGAAATCCATAAACGCACGGTTATTGTCGGCCGCTCGTTTCAAATAAGCGTGACCTGATGATCCACCCGTTCCAATTTTACTGCCCAGCATGCGTTGGGCTAGTAAAGCGTGCCGGTAGCGCCATGTCGTAAAATTCTCGTCAACATCCATTAAACGTTTTAATAGTTGGAATGGTGGATGCAGCAAAGCTTCGTCGCGGTAGAGCATAATGAACAAACCGTTTAATACCGCTTTACGCGACATCTTACGTTGGCCAGCGGCAACTACTGCTTGATGTTTTTCTTCGTTAAATAGCGAATCGAAGGTTTCGCGTGTGTTCTGCAAATTATCGAGCTGGGCTTTTTTATCTGCATCGGAAAGCTTTGCAGAGTTTTGCATAATTGTTTGTTCGTCGTCGCTGAGCATTTTTTGAATGGTTAATTGATATTCGTTCCAAAAATTAAAATTTTCAAAAACCGCAAATGGCATGCGTTCAAGCCACACTTCCAATAATTTAAACAACGACGGAGCCGTTTCTAACTTAATAAGATGCTGGCGATCAGACTCACTCAGCCGGCCCAGGAAAAATTCGCGGTCAACACTGGCGCGATCCGTAGTCTTTAATCCTAATTTGATTTCGATTTCACGAAACTGAGTGCTTTGAAATCCCGAAGCTGGAATTAATAAATTTCTAAATTCTAAAAAATCCATTGGGGTCATAGTTTCTAAAATTGGCAAATACGACAGCAACATGTTCTGAATGTGTGTGATGCGCTCTAAGCGTTGTAAGATAACGCCGAAGTGGCCCTCATCAACACTTGGTTTTTCGAAATAACCAACGATGGAATTTAATTCGTGCAGAATTTGCTTGAACCACAGTTCATAAGCTTGGTGAACAACAATGAATAGCATTTCATCGTGTGCTTCTGGAGACTCTTGAGATGCAAATTTTTTACTGAG
>JAYVHE010000003.1:0-2104 GCA_043771495.1 Bdellovibrio sp.
AATTGAAACCATAATATACAGTACAATACCAGAGACTTGATCGAACACTCCACCAGCGCTAATCGCTTTTTTTACACCCAGCGGAATACAAATAATATAAGTTAAAAGCAGCGAGGCTATTCCAAACTGCAACGAGACTGGAAATTTCGAGCTGATGACATCCATCACGGGTTCTTGATAGGAAAAACTGTCACCAAAGTCAAATCTGGAAATATTTTTTAACCACAACCAGTAACGAACATGAAGTGGTTTATCGAATCCATACTGCTTGGCTAAACTGTCTAATATTTCTTGAGAAATATTTGCGTTCTTACCACCTTCGCGAATTTTCTGTAACTTTTGTTCAATTGGCCCGCCCGGGGCCGAGTTGATTATAATGAACGTAACAAGCGTGATCCCAATAAAGGTAGGGATCGACAGCAGAATACGTCTAATAAGATAAATGAACATGTATCCGTTTTACTTCTCGGCTGCCCACCAGCCAGAGTATCCAATATCATAATTGAATGTCTGGCCTGGCTTTTTCATCTTGTCCGAGTTCGCATAAAGTTCAAATTTAGGATTGAACAAGAAAACGTAAGGCACATCTTCAGCAATTATCTTGTACAAATTTTTATAAAGGACTGAACGCTTTTTCGGATCTAACTCCGCACGTGCTTCATCCATTAATTTATCTGCTTCAGGATTTGAATATGAGATATAATTAGATCCGCCTTTTCCGATAGATTGGCTGTGCCAGATCTGCTTAGGATCAGGCTCGACGTCGCCGCCTCCCCAGCCCATGGAAATCATGTCGAAATTTGCGTCTTCAATGGATTTTACAAAAGAATTCCACTCAAGATACTTTAATTCAATTTCAATACCCGCACGCTTAACGTCTTCTTTAACAGTGGTCCACCATTTCTCAGATTCTTTTCGCGCGTAAATCCAAGTGATACGTAGCTCAACCTTTTGCCCGTCAATCATCTTTTCTAATATCCCGTTTTTATCTTCGTCTTTCCATCCAGATGCGCTTAACAATTCTTTAGCCTTTTTCGGATCAAATTTTATTGGCTTTACATCAGGCGCCTGATCCGATTTTACATAAACAGGGCTAGTCGCTAATAAACTCATGTTCTCGAAGAATTTCTTATTAAGTTCGTCGCGATTTACCAAGTGGGCGAAAGCTAAGCGAACATTTTTGTCTTTAAACATTGGTTTTTTAAAATTAAATCCGATGAAGGATAAACGCTTTGGCTGTTTATTTTCGACCTTGTTTGCAAAAACAGATTTGCCAAACTGCGGGCCTTTTGCCTTTAGGAAGCCATCTGGTTGCGCCCAGTAATGGTAATCAATGTCGCCTTTTTTCAGTCTTTCAACGACGATCGTGTCGTCTTTTGTAAACCGAAAATTAACTTGGTCGACGTTGTAGAAACCTTTAGAATCTTCAGTTTTGTCACCATACCACTTATCGAATTTCTTCACAGTAATAAGCTGCCCTTTATCGTACTTTTCTAGCTTGTAGGGGCCAGATCCAATCATTTCTTTTTGCATTTTTACTGATTTTTCAACATTGCCATAAACACTTTTTGGCAAAATAAGCATTCCACAAATAACTGAAAAGTTTTTGAAATATTTCTCAGAGGCTGTAAACTTGATCGTATACTTATCAATCACTGTCACATCTTTGATTTTTTCGTAATATGAAATTAAGTTTAGCGCTTGATGCTTGGGCTCACGGATAGCTGCCAATGAAAATTTAACGTCTTCTGCTGTTACGTTCTCCCCGTTATGAAAAAATACGTCCGGTCGAAGAAAAAAAGTAAATGTTAATCCATCTTTGCCGATCTCCCATTTGTCGGCAATGCGACCAACTGGCTCCCAAGTTTTTTCACTATTTGTACATAATGTATCGAAAACGAAACCATGCACATACGTTGAGTATTGATCACCTGCCATGATCGGATGCAAACTCTCTGGCTCTGCATCCAAATTATAATTCATAATTCCACCCTTAGGAGCCGAGCGATTTGGTTCTACCGCAACGGCTGCAGTAACTAACACCGTGCTTGCAAACAAAGATAAAATTAGGTTTTTCAAAAACATTGGACGACTCCTTTTAGAA
>JAYVHE010000004.1:0-46833 GCA_043771495.1 Bdellovibrio sp.
GTTCGCTTTCCTACAATTTGGTTACTCTCAAGAAGACCAAAGGGACGTCACTTACATTTGTCAGCGGTCTAAGGACATTCGATGGATTCGCTCATTTAAGGTTGAAGGGAACCGTTGCCGTTCGTTGTATTCGAAGGAAGGCTTCGTGCAAACAGTCAGT
Source organism: Bdellovibrio sp. (assembly GCA_043771495.1). Classification (GTDB taxonomy): domain Bacteria; phylum Bdellovibrionota; class Bdellovibrionia; order Bdellovibrionales; family Bdellovibrionaceae; genus Pseudobdellovibrio. Next base: position 161 of record JAYVHE010000004.1, read on the forward strand.
TCGGCCCAGAATTTTGCATCGTGCAAGACTGTGATAGATAATATCAAAGCTAATATCGAAGAGGGTGGCTTTAAGTGTAAAGAGGCCCTTCTTATATCGATGGTAGAAATCGATTAGTTTATGAACTTAATAGCTGTTGCTCAGCTGAATTCAACAGACAATATCGAAGCAAATTACTCCCAAGTCGCAGAACAAATTCGCGCGGCATCAGATTTAAACCCAAAGCCTCAGATTATCTTTTTTCCAGAGAACACTTTGTACTTTAGAATTAGTAATGCAGACACCGTTCAGTCCGTTAATACGGATCACCCTGTTGTAAAAAAAATCGAAGATTTAGCCCGGCAGAATAAAATGGCGGTGCATTTTACAACGGCGTTTGAAGTGGGCGGAAAAACTTTTAACTCATCAGTTTTAATTTCTGCCCAGGGAGAAACCGAAGTTTTATATCATAAAATTCATTTGTTCGATGTAGCTATTCCGGGGCAAGCTCCAATCTCTGAAAGCAAAGTTTTCTCTCGAGGGGAATCAAGTCGAGTTTTTAAAGTTGGCGAAATGAATATTGGTTCGACGATTTGTTATGATGTTCGCTTTGCTGAACTTTTTGGAGTCTATGCCAAACAAGGAGTACAGGCGATTGTGGTGCCATCGGCATTTTTAGTTAAAACGGGGCAAGCTCATTGGATGACGCTACTAAAAGCTCGAGCAATAGAATCGCAGTGTTTTGTGATTGCGGCGGCTCAAGCCGGCAAACATACATCAACCAAGTTTCCAGGAGAAATTCGAGAGACCTATGGGCACTCAGTTGTTTTTGATCCTTGGGGCGATCTTGTGGTTATAAAGGAATCTGGTGTCGGGATTATTACTGCGGATCTGGATTTAACTCGCTGTGAGAATGTTCGCAGATCCATTCCTATGGCGTCGCACCGTCGTCTTTGATTAAAATTCTATCAGTAAAAATCAATTAACTGACCAGTATTTGACATTTCTTTTTAGCGTAAACATAAAATCTAGTAGTGGTTTTTGATTCACAGAGATTTGTAAATCATGTTAGGCTTTTGTCATGACAAAATATCAAAAAAATAAACGGATTTCTTCTAATAAAACAACGATTCGATTTGTCTTAGGACTTTGTTTGGCGTTCATTTTAGTAACGCTAATTATTTCGTTTGCTCCTCCTGCTAAGGCGCAATTTTTTGGATCAAACGACGAAGAAAAAAATGACTTAACTCAAAAAGCGCGTGACCGTGAATACGTTGGTGGTGCCGACGAAGACGAATTACGAGTGTTACCACAATTACCCTCGTCTAAAGATAAAAAAGCGCCGGCTGATATTAGCGAAGGATTTTAATTGTGAGTAATTACACGGGGCCAATATCTGAAGACCTTCCAGAAGGTGTTCAGCGTGACACAATGGATGTTGACGTACTGATTGTTGGTGGTGGTGCAGCCGGTTTGTCGTGTGCCTATCAAGCGGCCCTTGATATTGAAAAACATAATCAAGATATTCAAACGGGAAAAAAAACAGGAACTGAAATCAAAGATCCCATGATCGTGGTTTTGGAAAAAGGTTCTGAAATTGGCGCGCACAGTTTTTCTGGGGCCGTATTGAATCCAAAAGCTCTCCAAGAATTAATTCCAAATTATAAAGAGCTCGGTTGTCCTTTGGATGCTGAAGTGACTGAAGATGCCGTCTATTATCTTGGCGATACGTCGTCGTTTAAATTACCAATTATTCCGCCCCCGTTTCATAATGTTGGAAATCACATTGTTTCCTTAGCTAAATTTAATCGTTGGTTAGCCGCACAGTGTGAGTCTAAAGGGATTAATATTTTTCCGAGTTTTGCAGCTGTTGAAGCACTCTATGAAGGAACCAAAATTGTTGGAGTGCGCACCGGCGATAAAGGTCGTGATAAAACAGGGAAACCTAAATCCAATTTTGAGCCTGGGTTAATTTTGAAATCCAAAGTTACGATTTTTGCTGAAGGAACTCGTGGCAGTTTATTTAAGCAGGTTTCTAAAAAATTAAATTTACGTGATGGAAAAAATTTAGAAGTTTTTGAAGAGGGCGTTAAAGAAGTTATTCAAATGCCGGCCGGTACTGTTAAGGCGGGCCGCGTGGTGCATACTTTGGGTTACCCACTTAAAAAATCTATTGGTGGAACATTTATTTACACAATTCCAGGCGATAAAATTATTGTTGGAATCGTGGCTTACTTAGATTCTAAAGATCCCCTATTGGACCCGCATCGTGAATTACAAAAATTAAAAACTCATCCATTTGTGGCCAACATGATAAAAGGCGGCCAAGTCGTTGCTTACGGTGGAAAAACTTTGCCAGCAGGTGGTTGGTATTCAATTCCAAAATTATTTGGTGATGGTTTCATGGTTTGCGGAGATTCAGCCAGTATGGTTGATGTTCAAAAACTTAAGGGAATTCATTTAGCGATGAAATCAGGAATGCAAGCTGGTAGCGTTGCTGTTGAAGCATTGGCCGGAAATGATTCTTCGGCTGCTGTTTTGAAAAATTACGAAAATAAAGTTTTTGACTCTTATGTGAAAAAGGAACTTTATCGCGTACGTAATTTTCACCAAACGCTTTCAAAGGGAATGTATGCCTCGTTGCCATTAATTGCTTTGCAAGAAATTACAGGCGGACGTGGTTTGTTTGATAACATGAAAACTCATGCCTTAGATGCTAAAACGACTGAAAAAGTGAAGGACGTTTGGGGGACTGAAACTTTGGGTAAAGGTGAAAACGCATTACCGAAAGTAGATAATAAGCTGTTTTACGATAAACTGGGCTCGGTCTATTTAACAGGGACCAGTCATGATGAGGATTCCCCAAATCATTTAAAGCTACAGAACGGCGATATCTGCAGAACTGTGTGCCACCCACAATACGAATCGCCGTGTGTGCAATTCTGTCCTGCCAGCGTTTATGAGATGCTGCCAAGCACTGCTCAGGCAACCGCCGGTAGCAACAACGCGAGTGCGTATGATTTACAAATCAATTATACAAATTGTATTCATTGTAAAACCTGTGATATCAAGTGTCCTTTCGAAAACATCGATTGGACAGTGCCCGAAGGCGGCGGCGGTCCGAAATATACGGAAACCTAAGCGAAGGATGACCGGGTTCACTGTCAATGAAGACAGTGAACTAACAAATAAAGGGAGAGCTGCTATGCCTCGTTTCTATGCCTCATGTCCAATCGGATCAGCAGATTTAGTTGAAAAAGAATTACAAGATTTAGGATTAAAAACTGGAACCAAAACTATTGGTGGAGTTGTTTTTGAATCCAACTGGTCTGGCTGTTACAAAGCCAATTTATATTCTCGTTATGCGAGCCGTATTCTAAAACCACTTTTAGATTTTCCGGCGTACAATGAAGACGACGTTTATCACAATATTTTAAAACACGATTTTACAAAATATATTACCCCTGATCAAACGATTGCCGTTGATGCTATTGTGAAAGATTCTTCAATTCGTGATCAACGATTTTTAGCCATGCGAGTGAAGGATGCTATCGTGGATCAATTCCGTGATAAGTTTGGAACTCGTCCCGATGTTTCTAATGATGAGCCGGATTTACGAATTCATATTCGTGGTCACAAAAATCAATTTCATGTGGCTTTAGATACTTCAGGACATTCTTTATTTATGCGCGGGTATCGCGGTAAAACTGGTGAAGCTCCTATAAAAGAAAATGCAGCTGCTGCACTTATTGGATTTACTGATTGGGATAAAAAATCACCGATCTTGGATTTTTTCTGCGGATCAGGGACTATTCTTATTGAAGCGGCTTTGATGGCCTTAAATATTCCGCCTGGAGTTTTTCGGGATCGCTACGGGTTTATGAATTTAAAAGACTACAATGAAGACGAATGGCTTAAAATTATTGAAGAATCACAAGCCCAAGAATTAGATGGTTTGGATTTTAAGTTTTACGGTTACGACATTGATAAAAAAGTTCTGCAGATCGCTAAAGAAAACGCGAAAAACGCAGGAGTCTTAGACTTTATTGATTTTAAAGCCACGCCAATAGCTGTTGCGGCTCCGCCTGTTGAAATCGATGAAGCCGGAAAAACCACGACGATCAAAGGTATGATTATTTCGAATCCTCCTTATGGCGCGCGTTTAGGTGATGAAGACAATTTAAAAGATGTGTACCGTGATTTAGGTTTTACGCTGAAAAATCGCTTTCAAAATTGGGAAGCCTGGGTGCTATCAGGAAATAAAGAAATCATGGCCGAGATGAAATTGAAATCGACTCGTCGTGTATTTGTTATGAACGGTAATATCGAGTGTCGTTATTTAAAATACGAAATGTATGCGGGTTCACAACGTAAAGAGCCGCGTAATAAAGAACCACGAATGCGTATGATGAAGGAAGTAGAGATTCAACCAAATCAAACTTTTTAAGTATTAGGATTTGTGATCTTGAGTAGAAAAATGATGAAACAGAAAAACACGAACATCATCTTTTTCATCGAGATCATTTTGTAAAACGTCATGAATTTCTTGTTCGGCTTTTAGTAGAATCTCAGTAATTTTATTAGCGGCATTTTGGCTGCTGGCAAAAATACGAAAGCCGTCTTTATTGGGACCGTTTATTTTATTAAGCGGTTTGCCATCGGCCGTATCCAATCGTTGATAACAACGTCTAATCCAAAATTTTATAAATTGCGAGTAGTCGAGCGGGCTTTGCTCTTGAGAAACAGCAATCGTGCGCGAAAGCGTAGGCACATAGTGCTCGTCTTTTTTTTCAATTAGACCAATGTCGATCAGCAATTGAATAGAACTCTGAACTTGATTTGGCTTCAAACCCAGAAAGCTTGCGATTTTTTCTAAAGAAAAAACCGGTAACTGACTATGGCGTTTTAAACTGGCGGCATTTGCAACAGCCGAAGTCCAAGGAATCGAAATTATGGATAGACTTTTATTTTTAGACGCTGATGAGAGTAATGTTTTTAAAAACTCATCCAGAAATTTCGGCTGCAAGTCTAATAGCATTAAAACAAATTCTATTTCTGGATAAAGCTCTTCGGTTAAGTAACGTCGAATCGTTGATGAACTAACGTTGAGAGTTTTAGCCATTTCAGTTGTTGAACTAAAATGATTAAAAGTTTTCAAATAGACGACAATCGAATACGCGTACTTATTTGAAGGAAGCAAGAAACCAATTGAGCTGGCTAAAGCTGGGCGCAAGTGAATTTTTAAAATGGCACAAAGGTCGCAAAATTCATTCCAGTGCAGATTCTTTTTTTCTTCGCGCCAACGTTTTACTTTGTTAAACGAATACCCCATTTTTTTAGAAATGGCTGACGTCGATTTTTTTTCTAAAATCTTTTCTAAAATTTGTAGTTTTACAGCGCGGTAATCCGTTTTGGTTTTCATTTCTTACAATTCTGGCTGGGCCATGCAGATTTGTTCGTTTATCTGCAGTCCGACCTGTAATTAACGTAGCTTCAAAATTGACTGGAAAATAAAATTAAATTGCTCAAACAGCAAAGGGAATCTTATGACGAAAACGGAAAAAAATAAAGCGATCGCTGAAGCCTATTCATCTGAGCCATGGTGGTATGATTTTAGGGGTTTTTTGATACTTACTTTTGCCTATAAAAGTACGTTGTTGTCGCAAATAAAACATTTTGCGCTAAATATGGGTAAGCAACATTTAGAAGTCGCCGTGGGTAGCGGGACATTTTTTGAATTACTTTTGAGGTATCGACAATGGAAGAAGCTTCCAATGGGTTCAATAGTTGCATTTGATTATGCCGAAAAAATGTTGATGGGTGCCCAGGCTCGGTTTAGAAAAAATCAAAATATAGCATTACTCCAGGCCGATGCGGCTCATATGCCATTTCCTGATGAAAAGTTTGATACGATCGGCTGCGCAAATTCGATTCATAGTTTTCCTGAGGTTGAAAAATCAATTGCAGAATGTTTTCGTGTTTTAAAAAAGGGCGGCGTATTTAACGGCAATTGCTTGTTATATCCCGGTGGAAATGTATTTTCGATGTGGATCGCGCAAAGAATCAATATGTGGGGGCAGCGCAAAGGAATTTTACATCGACCTTATATGATCAATGAAATCCGACATTATATAGAAAAAGCCGGATTTGAAATCGAAAAAGAAAAAGTTACAGGCAACTGTTATAATTTTGTTGCCCATAAACATAAAAGCGCGTCGTAGACAGGTCCGCCAGAATTTAAAACTCTGGCTTATAAATAGCTAAGTAAGCAGCGCCAAAAAATAATACAAATAGAACAATGTAAATTGGAATTCCCAGATTACCTTTGCGTTTAACCAATGAAATTGCGCCGGCAAAAAGCATCCAGAAGATCAGTTTTCCGTAGGCCCAGTGAGGCATTGGCATTAATTGCAATCGAGCTAGTAATCCGAAGCCGCTAACAAGCAAAAATAACAATCCGGTTCCGTGAGTTGCAAACGCAAAAGTTTTTACTTTGCTTTTCAAGTCTTGATTCGTCCAGCGCAGAACTAATAGCGAAATCAATCCGCTCAATAATAAGAAAAGTCCTAGCACGTGTAAAATTTTGTAAAATTCGTAGGGAAACATATATCCTCCAATGGATTAAAATAAATTATTCGACTTTTTGTTCTAAGCCTAAGTGTTTGTAAAGTGTTGCCAATTGTTTGCGAATTTTTGGTAAGTGCACGAGCGAGCTCATAACCCGTAAATTTTCTTTTATCGGAATAGCTGGATAGCCGCCGTAGACTCCGGGCTGTTCAATGTTGCTTGCGACCCCTGTGCGTCCTGAGCAAATAACATTATCTGTAATTGTGACGTGAGTGTTGACGTGGACACCGCCCGCCGCCATAAAGTTTTTTCCGATTTTTGTTGAACCAGCCACGATAAATCCAGCAGTTATAATTGAATTTTCGCCGATCTCGCAATTATGGGCAATATGACAGAAATTATCGAGTTTGCAGCCACGTCCAATTCGCGTTTCTGCAATTGCAGCGCGATCGATGGCGCAATGGGCGCCGATTTCGCAATCTTCACCAATGATGACTTTGCCGATTTGTGGGATTCGTTGATGTTCAAATTTTTGATTGGTGTGAAAACCAAATCCAGTCTTTCCGATTGTAGAAAACGGATGAATCACCGTGCGTGCGCCAATTTCGGAAAATGCCGCAATGTAAACGTGCGATTCGATAACGACATCGTCGGCGATTTGTACGTTTTCTTCGATGATTGAGTAAGGGCCTACGTAAACATTTTTTCCAAGTTGGGCCTTTTCAGAAATTATTGCGGTCGGGTGTACAAATGATTTTGGACGAGAGGGGTGGGCGTCGAATAAGGCGAGAACTTCAGACATCGCCCATGAAATTTGCGGCGTTGAGAAAACCGCAGTTCGGGAAATATCAAACTTTTCTAAAAGCGGTTTCAATTTTTCTAAAATAACAATACAGCACGCTTTATTTTGCAAAGCTTGAAACAAAAGATTTTCATCATTCGCAAAAGCCATATCATGAGGCCCCGCCTGTGAAGGAAGTTTTATGCTTTGAATTTCACAATCAAAATTGTGAATGATTTGAAGAGACTTTAAACTTTTTATTGCAAGACTTGTCTGTTTTTTTTGATTCATAGCTGTCATTTCGAATGGATAGTAATGCTTTGCGCCGCAAAAGACATCATTTAGCGTGTCAGTTGACTATATAGACATGCTGCAAGATATATGTAAACAACATGGCTAAGAAATCTACCAAACCAGCACCTAAATCGACGGCGAAGTCTTCAAAACCAACGGCTAAATCAGCTGTCAAAGCAGTTGCTAAACCAATAGCAAAAGCGGCAGCAAAAACAGCTACGCCTAAGCAGGCCGCAAAATCAGCGGCTCCTAAAAAGGAAATCGCATCTGATAGAAAAGTGGCTGAAAAAAAGCCAACTGCAAAATCAGAAGCGTCTCGTCCAGCTTTGATGACCGCGCGTGGAAAGGTTAAAGCTGAACCACTTGTTGTTGTTCCAGTCGCTAAAGCGCCAAGTAGTGACGGTAAGGGAAAGTCTGCGCAGCGAGCAGCTCCGAGTGAAACTTCACATGATTTTGAAAGTAACGGACATCAGTTGATTTCCATGGCCAAAGAAGAAATGTCGAAAATTAATAAAACGGGTGACGGTGACAAGTCCGCTGAAAAAACAAGCAAATTTAAACCGATTAAAATTGAACGCGGAAATTTGTCTGATGAAAAAGCAAAATGGCAGGAGCTTAATAAACGGTATGGCAAAGAAAAAGCCGTCGCTTATAAAATGTCTGATTCATTTGAGTCATTAAAACCAATCCAGCACAAAGTTTTGGGTTGGGGTTTTATCCTAACAAATGACAATAATCGTTTAGAAGTGCTTTTTGAAAATGGCATAAAGATGTTGATTAGTAACTACAAGGCCAATTAACATTTGTAAATGCCGTTTGATCGATTCAAAAACCTAACTCAAGTCTCTCACAACATTCAGATGTTATTTATTTTAAATAATTCAGTCTAGCTATCTAAGCAGGAAATTATGGAACAATCATTAGCCGCCTATTTAAATCGTTTTGTCCCTGGGGTCTCTAGCAAATCTGCTGCATCCGTTTTGGAACTAGCCGCCGAGGGCGGAACAGTTCCGTTTATTGCGCGTTACCGTAAAGAAAAAACCGGTAATTTGGATGAAGTGCAAATTCGCGCGGTCATTGAAGCCAATGAAACTTTTCAAGAAATTGTAAAGCGTAAAACGTTTTTGCTGAAAGAAATCGGCGAGCAAAAGAATTTAACTGCTGAAATTGAAAAGCGAATCGATATTTCTTGGGATTTAAATGAACTTGAAGAGATCTACAAACCGTTTAAGAAAAAGAAAAAAACCAAAGCCACTGTTGCACGCGACGCGGGATTAGAGCCCCTAGCAAATTGGATTTGGGATATGGGTCATGGGTTAAAAACCGATACTGCAACGATGGAAATGAAAGCGAAAAGCTTTTTAAATCCAGATATGAAAATCATGACTTACGAAGACGCTATCAAAGGATCTCAAGATATTATCGTTGAGCGCATCGCCAATGAAGTTTCGTTGCGTGCGCAAGTGGTTCGAAATTATTTTGATCACGCTCATGTGACTTCCAAAGCGGCCAAAGGTTATAAGCCTAATTCTAAATTTGAAATGTATTCGCAAGAGTACAAAGAAACCGTCAAAAACTTGCTGGAAGAAAAATTTTCTCATCGTTATATGGCGATGAAACGTGGCTGGGAAGAAGACGAATTAACTGTCGAAGTTGTTGGCCAAGACGAAATGCTTCTTACGGCGTATGAAAAATTTGCGACAACTAAACCAGATAATGCCATTGGAACCTATTTAAAAGAATCAGCTCGATTAGCTTTGAATGTTTATGTGTTATCTTCTGTAAAAAATGAAGTGCATGCTAAATTAAAAGAAAAATCGGACGAACACGCCATTAAAGTTTTTGCCGAAAATGTTCGAAAAGTTTTGTTGGGTTCCCCATATGGATCAAAATGTATTTTAGGAGTAGATCCTGGATTAAGAACTGGTTGTAAAGTTGCGCTGATCGATAAAGGTGGAAATTTTCTATCCCACACTGTCATGCAAATATTAGGCGAAGATGCTGAGCAAAAAGCAAAAACATTATTTGGGGAAGTAACTAAGCAAATTAAAATTGAAGCCATTGCTGTTGGTAATGGAACTGCCGGGCGTGAAACTGAAATCTTTTTGAAAAAAGTTTTAAAAGGGTTAGGTAAAGACGATATTCCTGTGATCATGGTTAACGAGTCCGGCGCTTCTGTGTATTCAGCCAGCGATATTGCGCGTTCGGAATTTCCTGATTTGGATTTAACTGTTAAAGGGGCGATTTCGATTGCTCGTCGGCTGCAAGATCCGTTAGCTGAATTGGTAAAAGTCGATCCTAAATCGATCGGTGTCGGACAATATCAGCATGACGTTAATCAAACCGGTTTAAAGAAAAGCTTAGAAGCGGTTGTTGAAAGTTGTGTGAATAACGTTGGTGTTGATTTGAATACGGCTTCGGTTTCATTGTTGGCGTACATCTCTGGAATTGGGCCGGGCTTAGCTCAATCTGTGGTCGATTTTCGTAAGAAAAGTGGTTTATTCCAAGACCGTTCTGAATTATTAAAAGTTCCACGTTTTTCGCAAAAGATTTTTGAACAAGCGGCCGGATTTTTAAGAATTATTAATGGTAAAGTGTTTTTAGATTCAACGGGAATTCACCCGGAGCGGTATGCTGCTGTTCGTGATATGGCTAGCGATTTAGATGTAAGCATCAATCAGCTGATCGGTGATGGCGCTAAAAAATTAGTTCAGCAACGGACTAAATGGGCGACCATAGTCGGCGAATTTACTTTCGATGATATCGTTAAAGAATTAGAAAAACCGGGACGCGATCCGCGTGATCCGTTTAAGATTTTTCAATTTAAAGATGACATTTTTGAAGTCAAAGATTTGAAAGAAGGAATGATTTGCCCGGGATTAGTGACCAACGTAACTAACTTTGGCGCCTTCGTTGATATTGGTGTTCATCAGGATGGATTAGTTCACATTAGTGAATTAGCACATAAGTTTGTTGAAGATCCTCGTAAAGTTGTAAATCCTGGCGACCAAATTATGGTTAAAGTTTTAAAAGTTGATTTGAATAAAAATCAAATCGCGCTTTCTATGAAAATGGAAGACAAGTCCGAGCACACGTCGTTCCGCGATGTTAAAGAGCGTGGCGCACCTCAATCTGGCGGGCGAGCTCCACAAGCTGGTGGTCGTCCGCAACAGCAAGGCGGCTATGTTCCAGGCGGACGTCCTCTACCACCTCCGGGGGGTGGGCGCGGAAATTATCAAGGTGGCAAGCCAAGCAGAGACAATCGTAGTGGTGGAACTGGTAGTGGATCGTCTGGCGGCGGTCATCGCGACCAAAAACCCGCGGGAAGTCCTTTCAATAATCCATTTGCAGCATTATTAAATCAAAACAAAAAGTAGGAGGCCGATATGGCATTAAAAACTGGTGGAAAAACTAAAAAGAACAAAAGTGCTCGTCACAAGAAAAAGCGCATCAGCAAAAAAAAGCGCATGATTAAAGCTAATAAAAGATAGTTTTTAATTTTTGAAAATTAAAAACATCTACCTTATTCGTCACGGGGAAACTGATTGGAACCGACAACATCGGTTTCAAGGAAAAACAGACATTCCCCTGAATCAACTGGGCCGCGAACAGGCAGAAAAACTGATTTCTAAAATGAGTTTGTTGTCGATCGACGCGGTCTATTCAAGTCCATTGCAGCGCGCTTTTGAAACCGCCAACATTGCGGTTAAAGATCTTAAACTTCCGATACAAAAAGATGAACGGTTGATGGAAACCAATGTTGGTGAAGCCGAAGGTTTAACGTTTGAAGAAATGACCACTAAATTTGGCGAAAATGGCATCGAACGGTGGCGCTCGTATGAAGAACGAGATTTAGATTTTGCATATCCGAACGGGGAATCAAAACGCCAAATGATGTTTCGTGTGCGAAGTGCAGTATTAGAAATTTCTCAAAGTACACCAAGTGATAACATTGCTATTTTTGCCCATGGAATGGTGATGAGAGCTCTGACCTTTGCATTTCAACAAGGAATTCCTTGGGATATTCAGGTTTTCTCGAATGGTTCGATCCATCACTTTGTTTGGACCGAAGATCGCGCTGACTTTTTACAGTACAAAGGCAAAGTCAAAGAATAACCGAGGGCAACTGTGGCATCTTTCTTTGAAACGTTTCCAATAAAAGAATTAAAAATTGAAAATTTAGAGACTTGGATTGCAGAACCCGGAGCAAAAATATTATTTTTGTGGGGCGAGAACTGTCCAAATTGTGAAATTGCAAAACGCGTTTTAACTGAATACCGTACCGAAGTTAATCAGTGGGAAAAAACTTTAGGTATTAAATGGTTTCACGCCAGCGTTTACGAAAACTTTGATTGGGCTCATCGCTTTGGGTTAAAAGGCATTCCACATTTTATGGTGTATAAAGACGATCGTAAAATTGGTAAAATTTCACCCTTTCCGGGGTGGGAGCCATTCAGAGAAGCCATCGAAAAAGTATTTGCGAATTAAATTATCACTGGATTGAATTTTAATTAGCGATTCAAAATTTGTTGGGCAATTTGCGCAAACCCTGCAGCACCAGCATGATCTGCAATATAATTTGGTTTATATTTTAATAGGTCTAAAAAGTTTTTAATATTTGCAACACCAAATGAATTTTCAAACGCCTGAAACATAGGCTCATCATTCGGGGAGTCGCCAACAAAACCAATTTGCGATTGCACAGAATCAAAATTTAATCCGTAAACGTTTTTTAAAAAAACTTTTGTCGTCGAAAGTTTGTTAAAATCACCGAACCATCCATTGACATGAATTGAGCTTACTTTGGCGTGAGCCCCGTGGTTTTCGAAAACTTTGACTATTTCTTGTATCGATCTTTTATCTAACGCTGGAACATCTTCACAAAAATCGACGGCTAAATCAAACATTCGGCAAAACTGATCCGAAGATATGGCGCTGCCTTTGATGGTCGTCAGAATTTCAGATTTAATTTTTTCTAATTTTTTTAGATTTGTACTGCGTTCGTTTTCTGGAACTGCAAACCAGCGTGTCATTTTATTTTCAGCGTAACGAAAATAAAATGCGCCGTTTTCTCCGACGACGCCAGCAACCGGCCAAAAACGCGCGATCATTTCACACCAGCCTGCTGGTCGACCAGTCACAGGAATAACGTGCAGCCCCTGTTTTGCGAGCGACCAAAGTGCCTGGTAGGATTCGGCGGGAAGTTTGCCATCGGTCGTGATTGTATCATCAATGTCTGTAAACAAAAATTGGATCGAAGCTCGCGTTTGGGCTGGGAGTTGACTGATACTTTTCATAACTGACCTCAGTCTTAATTTATGATCAAGACTACTTTAAATTTATTCTATTGTTTTTTTTAAGTAGAAGCTACATATAATATAGTCTATGGCAAAATCCACTGAGTCTAAGTCAGCCACGCCTTCGGGCATAAAATTAGTAATCGTTGAGTCACCAACTAAGGCGAAAACCATTCGTAAATTTCTTGGCAAAGACTATATTGTCGAATCTTGCATGGGACATATTCGTGATTTGCCGCAATCTGCTAAAGATATTCCAGAAAAATACAAAAAAGAAGCCTGGGCAAAACTCGGCGTTAACGTCGATAAAAATTTTGAGCCTTTGTACTGTATTCCCAAAGACAAAGCTAAAGTCATAAAAAACTTACGCGAAAAATTAGCTGAAGCCGATTCTTTATACCTGGCGACGGATGAAGATCGTGAAGGGGAAAGTATCAGCTGGCATTTGTCCGAAGTTCTGAAGCCCAAAGTTCCAACTAAACGGATGGTGTTTCACGAGATTACTAAAGAAGCCATTCAGAAGTCTTTAACAGAAACGCGCGAGATCGACGAAAATTTAGTTCGTGCGCAAGAAGCTCGCCGTATTTTGGATCGTTTAGTCGGTTATACGATTTCTCCGTTGCTCTGGAAAAAAGTAGCTTATGGTTTGTCTGCCGGGCGTGTGCAATCGGTGGCTGTGCGTTTGATCGTCGAACGCGAAGCGGAACGGATTCGTTTTAAAAAATCTTTGTATTTTGGTTTAGATGGTATTTTTAGTAAAAGAGATTCTAAGGCTCAGATCGAATCTAGATTATTGAGTATCGGCGAACAACGAGTTGCTACAGGTAAAGATTTTGATGGTGTCACAGGCGCATTAACAGAACAAGCGCAAGCCAAATCAACTTTGATTCTAACAGACAAACTTTCCGAAAAATTATTACTCGAAGTAAATAAAGCAGAATTTTCAGTTCACGAAGTTGAGGAAAAACCAACTACCCGTAAGCCGTACCCGCCATTTATTACTTCGACGTTGCAGCAGGAATCAAATCGCAAGCTTGGTTTATCTTCACGTGAAACCATGCAAGTGGCGCAAAAACTTTACGAGCAAGGTTTTATTACGTACATGAGAACAGATTCCTCGTTCTTATCAACCGAAGCCATCGAAGCAGCTCGTAAACAGATTAAATCAAAATACGGCGCTGAATATTTACCGGCTGTACCTCGAACATTTGAAGGTAAAAAAGTCAAAGGCGCACAAGAGGCCCATGAAGCGATTCGTCCTGCTGGAACCGTGTTTCAAGATCCTGATGAAACGGGCTTGTCGGGCTTACAATTAAAAATTTATGAATTGATTTGGAAGCGCACGATGGCTTCGCAAATGACTGATTCCCGTCAAAAACAAGTGTCGGCAAAAATGGCAGCTGTTGTGATGTGGAATAATAAAAAAACAGCTATTACTTTTAATGCGACAGGAACTACCATCGAGTTTCCGGGATTTTTACGCGCCTACGTTGAGGGGAGCGATGATCCTGAAGGTGATTTAGAAGCCCGCGAAATTAAATTGCCACAACTAATTAAAGGCGAAAAATTAAATACCGATAACATTGCAGCGACTTCGCATGAAACTAAACCGCCAGCGCGATACACTGAGGCGTCATTGGTCCAAATGATGGAAAAAGAAGGTATCGGCCGGCCCTCAACTTACGCCAGTATTATGGGGACGATTGTGGATCGTGGTTATGTTCGTAAGGCGGGGAATGCCTTAATTCCAACGTTTACGGCGATGATTGTTTCAAAATTATTAACCAAGCATTTAAATTTATTTGTGGATGTCAATTTCACATCAAAAATGGAAAAATCTTTGGATGATATTGCCGACGGTGATTTGAATTGGGAAAAATATTTATCGACGGTTTTTTTAGGCCCAGCCGGTTTACAAGCCGCTGTTTTACGGGAAGGTGAAAAAATTGATCCAGTCGAAGCCCGCCAAATTAAATTAGAAGGACTCGATTTGTTTGAGTTTCACGTGGGCCGCTTTGGTGCCTACGTAAAAACTAAGCAAGATGGTGTTGATGTGAGTGCTTCAATACCTGATGCAGAAGCGCCTGCTGATATGACCGTAGAAATTTTAGAAAAATTAATTGAGCAAAAAAAACGTGGCGCCGATTCACTTGGTGTTGATGATAAAACAGGTCGCAAGATTTATGTTTTATCGGGCCGTTATGGAGCCTACGTACAGCTTGGTGAAAGTGATGAAGAAGATGTTAAGCGAACATCGCTTCCGCAAGGCATGGAGCCAACGACCGTAACTTTGGAAATGGCGAATCAGTTGTTGGCTTTGCCATTAACATTAGGAACGCATCCGAGTTTACAAAAAGATATCAAAGTGGGCTTAGGACGATTTGGACCTTATGTGGTTTGTGATGGTGATTATCGCTCGATTCCAAAAACCGAATCTATTTTTACAATTACGTTCGAACGCGCATTAGAAATGTTATCGCAACCTAAAAAGGGCCGCGGCAAAGCAGCGCCTTTAAAAGAATATGGCACACATCCAAAAATTGAAGGCCTAGTTGTACAGGCTTTTAATGGACCATATGGTGTTTACATTAAAGCTGGAAAAACCAATGTTGGTCTGCCAGAAGGCTCAACTTTAGAAACCCTAACCGACCAGCAAGTTTTTGATTTAGTGACTGAAAAAGTTGGTGAAGGTGGCGGAAGTACTAAAGCTAAAAAAGCCAAAGCAACGAAGTCGGCTACAAAAGCCGCTCCAAAAGCAAAAGTGGCGAAGAAAAAAGTAATGATTCATCCACCGCCACCGGTTGCAGAAAATAGAAAAAAACCAGACTCTAAAGTCGTGGTAAGAAAAAATTAAAATATGTCTGAGCAAAAGCCTAAGCCGGCCGCACCGCCAGGTACCCCGAAGTCGCAATTAGAAATAGGTGAGATTAGGCAGCGCGAACCAGACCGCAATTTTCATCGCGGTGGGCGAAGTTTTTATTTTTTCGATTTTGACGATAACATTGCATTTTTGACGACTCCGCTTATTTTATTTCACAAAGAGACAGGTCAAGATTTACCCGTTTCTAGCGTCGAGTGGGCGTTGCATCACAATACGATTGGAAAATCTGGTATTTATTCTGAATTTGAAATTCGCTGGGATGATCAGACTGGGACTTTCAAAAATTTTCGCGATTTAAATTTTTCAGAACTTGAACGGCTGCAAGGGCGCAAGCAACCATTTGTTCAAGATATTTTATTGGCTCTTGGCATTCCAGATTTGCAGTGGAAAGGTCCTTCGTGGGACTGCTTCTATCATGCAACCTTTAATTCTAGACCCATGTCGATTATTACTGCGCGGGGTCACTCAGAAGAGGTCTTGAGATCTGGAATATTTGAGTTTGTAAAAGCGGGTTATTTGCCAATGGAGCCCAATTATTTAAGTTTGTTTGCAGTCAGTAATAAAAAAACTCGCACTCAGCTTGGTGACACAGAGCTTATTATGTCGACGGCTCAACTCAAACAAAAGGCAATTAGAGCTTCCGTCGAAAAAGCGATCGAAGTCTATGGTTACAGTCCGCATCATCGTTTTGGTATGAGTGACGATGACCCTAAAAATATTCAATTGATTGTGGAAGAAATGGCTCGACTGAAGTCGAAATATCCGGAAATGTCATTTTTCATGATCGAAACGCATAATGGTGATTTTATTAAACATGAAGTTACGCAACATGGCTTAAAAACTCCCTATGTACATGATGGGAGTGAACAATTAGATTTGTTTAGCTTTTTAACACGCCCCTACTCGACAAAAGACTGATTCGAAAGATTTGCTCCCCAGGATTCAGGTTATCTCCTATACTGAGTTTGTTAGTTCTAGTGTATGAATTAGAACTATTTTAGTTTTAATTTCGGTGAAAAAATAAAGGATCACTCATAATGAAAAAAGCTCAAACTAAGGGTTATTCAATTGCGTCGAAAGTACTTATTGCGGTCGTGTCTATCACGGTTTTACTTTCGGTTTACTCAAAAAATTCAGAAGCTCAACTGATGAAAAAAACACTAAGCTGTGATTTGGTTGATCAAATTCAGTCAGCTTATTTGTCGACACACTTAGTATTTAATAAAAAAGACGACGAACTAGAAAAACGCGTTATCGAACAGTATATTAAGCGTAATGATCCCGGAAAAATTTATTTCCTTGAATCAGATGTAGCAACTATTCGCAGTTGGATGAAAGACCTATTCGGAAAACTAGCTAAGGAAGATTGCAAGTTCATGAATGAAATACAAACGTTGATTGAAAAACGTATTTCTGAACGCACAGAATTTGTAAAGAACTCGTTAGGCAAAGACTTTAAATTAGATCGCAGTTTAACATTTGATTATGATCCAGAAAATCGAAAGTGGCCGAAAGAGAAAAAAGAAGTCGAAGATTTCTTAGGAAAATATATTCAGTTTCAAATCGCCAAATACACAGCTGCTGACATTAAGTTAGAAGATGCTAAAACGCGCTTAATTAAAAATTACGATCGCGTACTTAAAAAATTGAAGGAAGAAAAAGAAGACGACTTAGTTGCAAATTATTTAAATGCGTTTGCATTATCATTGGATCCTCATTCTAATTTTTTAGCTCCAGATAATTACGAAGATTTCAAAATCGACATGGCTTTAAACTTAGAGGGTATTGGGGCCACGCTTTCTCAAGAAGATGGATTCACGGTTATTGAAGCTCTTGTAACTGGCGGAGCCGCAGCTAAATCGGGCGCTTTAGAGCCAAAAGATAAAATCGTTTCTGTGAGTGATAAAAACGGCAAGTTAGTTAATGTCGTAGATATGGATCTTAAAGACGTTGTTAAAATGATCCGTGGTCCTAAGGGCACTAAAGTTAAGCTTTCAATTTTGCGCTTAGACAAAGATCAAAGCAAAAAATTTGAAGTCGATTTAACTCGCGAAAAAATTAATTTAGAAGATAACGCCATTTCTATTCATTACATTGATAAAACTATTAATAACGAAAAGAAAAAAATTGGCGTAATTAATTTTCCTTCGTTTTATGCGGATTCAAAAGTTGGCGGACGTTCATCGGCCGACGATATGAAAAAAGTTGTTATGGACGCAAAGAAAAACAAAGCCGACGGCCTAGTTATCGATTTGTCGACAAACGGTGGTGGATCATTGGATGACGCTGTCAGAATCGGTGGATTATTTATTCAGTCTGGTAATATTGTTAAACAAACTGGACGTAATGGTTTCGAAGCACCGTTAGCTGATAGCGATAAAGATATTACCTGGAATGGCCCATTGGTTATTTTGACGTCTCGCTTAAGTGCTTCGGCCAGCGAAATTTTATCGGGCGCTATGAAGGATTATAATCGTGCCGTCATTGTTGGTGCAGATCACACATACGGTAAAGGAAGTATTCAACAAGTTCCGCAATTGCCATTTGGTTTGGGCGCCTTGAAAGTAACGATTGGTATGTTCTATACTCCGGGTGGATTTTCGACTCAGCATCGTGGTGTAGAATCAGATATTATTTTCCCGAGTCCGTTTAATACAGATGAAATCGGTGAAAAAAGTATGGATTACTCTTTACCGCCCAAACAGTTGAAGGCGTTCTTATCGCCAGAAGCTAACGTTGAAACCGAAAAAACAAAATGGTTGCCGATAAAAGAAGATTGGTTGAAAACGATGAAAACTCGTTCTAGCGAACGTGTTGGAAAAAGTGAAGAATTTAAAAAAATCGTAACAGAGTTTGAAAAAAATAAAAAAGAAGGCAAACAAATCAAAATTTCTGATATCTTGTCTGACAAGGGCGAAAAAGAGAAAAAAATCAAAAAGTCTCGTTATGCTGATAAAAAAGAACGTGATAAAGACTATTTAAGTCGCCCGGAAATCCAAGAGGCGAGCAACGTGTTAACAGACTTAATTTTACTTGAAGAAGGTAAAACTAAAACTCTACCGCAAATTACTATGAGTAATTAGTGGTGGCCAAAAAAGATTATGTCCTAGGAGCTGATGATATTGAGATTAAGCGTCTGAAGCTCCAACATGATCTTTGGCGCGATCACCTCATACGTGTCTGGGAAAAGTCTCTGTTCTCGCCAGGACAAAAATTTTTAGAGTTGGGTTGTGGGCCTGGTTTCACAACTCAAGACTTAAGTCATTTTCTTAAGGGAAACGCTTCAATTACCGCAGTAGATATTGCGGATCACTTTTTAGATCATTTAAAGAGTTTAAAAATTCCTCGCGTTAAAACGGTTAATTCTTTTATTGAAAAGTTAGATCTGCCAGAAAAAAATTACGATGCGGCTTTTTGCCGATGGTTAATGATTTTTATTCCTGATTTTGAAAAAGCCATTCAACGAATTCATGCCCATTTAAAGCCGAATGCTATTTTTACCATGCAAGAATACATCTCATACGACAGTTTTTCTTTGGCGCCTGATGAGCCGATTATGAAAAAAATTGTGGATGCGATTTTTAAAAGTTGGATGGACCAGGGTGGATATCCAAATCAGGGTAGGCGCCTGCCCATGGTCTTAGAGAAAAATGGATTTCAAGTTATAGAAATTGAACCAATTGCGCGTGTTTGTCGTCCTGAAGACGATTTATGGCAATGGCCTGAAACATTTTTTAAATCTTTTCTACCTCGCTTAGTAAAATCAAAACATATAACCGCCGCAGACCAGAAAAAATTCTTTCAAACCTGGGAACGTGTTAAAAAAACCAAAGGGGCCTTTTGCGTGACCCCAACGGTAGTAAACATCATTGCTCGAAAAAAATAAAGTGAGTACATCAAAGACTTTTAAAATTAAGCAAAAAGTCTTTTGGAAATGGCTGGGACGTGAAATTCATGGTCACGTCGTTTCAGTTCACCTTGAGCCAATCACAAAAGTAATTAAAGAAAAATCAATTAAACGAAACGGCTCAAAAGAAAATCCGGCCTACGTTGTTGAGTCAGAGGCTGGAAATTTAGCGTTGAAACTTCAAAGTGAATTGTTCGCCGTAATGGTTAAAGCCAAAGCGAAAACTCCAAAGATGTTTGATTAAGTGTAAAAATTTAAATTCGATTTGATACTTTCGAAAAAAGGTTCGACTTAATTTTAATATGCGGAAATAATGGCACTTAAATAATAGATAGGCTGGTTCAGAAGAATTGCGATTATTTCGTATAGCGTCTGGTCAGTTTTGAAGAACCCTTGAGATCGTTAAGTTGCACTGCAAACTTTTGATTTCTAAACTAATCCTTTAAACCTGACAATTGAGGAATCGTAAAATTAAAAGTACTTCCTTCACCGAACTTTGAGCTAACCCACAGGCGCCCTTGATGGGCTTCGACAAGCATTTTAGATATATAAAGACCCAAACCTAGTCCGACTCGATTATTTACACCCAGCTGTGCGTACCGCTCAAAAACTTGAAGTCTTTTTTCTTCAGGAATACCTGGTCCAGAATCACAAACAGAAACTTGAAACTCAGTTTCATTAAAAGCTATCTCGACAGTGATGGTGCCGCTTCCAGGTGTAAATTTAAGAGCGTTCCCGATCAGGTTAGAAAGCACCTGCATAATGCGATCTTTATCACAAAAAACTTCACTAGGAATATCAGTTTGTACGGACTTAAGCAGAAAATTTTTTGCGAGCGCAGCTTGTGCAAAGCTGTCAATGGCCTCATGTATTATTTGGCTTAAGCTATACTTTTCCAGTTTGAGTTGAAGCTTTCCACCCTCAATGCGTTCCATATCCAGTAAATCAGCGATTAACCGCAAAGACGTATCAATATTTCTTTTTATTAGCTCAACAGATTTGCGCGCTTCAGTTCCTAAAATTAAAAACGCAGGATCTTCTAAAAGCATTTCTGCACACATGGAAGCCGTACCAATTGGATTCTTGAGATCGTGACTGACGATTGCTAGAAACTCATCTCTAGTGGTCAATGAAATCTTGGTCTTAGTGTGCTCTGATACTTCATCCGAAAGTAAGCCAGTTGTATGTTGCAATTCTGAATCAGTTCTAGTTCGCTCGGCAGAAAGATTTTTGTCCGTCAACTTTCGCTCTTGTTCGAGCAACTGACTTGCTAGTGCATTTTTTAATTCACGTTCTTTATCAATTGCGAGATCAACTCGGGACCGCTCTAACTCAACCGCTTTATCTGTTTGATCTCTTTCGGTGAGCAACTGATCATTTCCAATTTGTTTCTCATCTTTCGTGACATATTCTGACTCCTTTCTTTTTTTATTGGAATCGGAGTCGGCTATATCGCGCAATTCTGATGTGGCTTGATCTGCCTCATTTCGTTCGCCTTGAACCTGCTTGTCAGTTTGAAGTTCGGTACTAGATTTTGATTTCTTCAGAGATTCATTTGTCTTATCACGCTCCGCAACCAGACTGTCGTCAGTATTCTTTCGCTCATCTTCTAAAAACGGGGTTGACTGAGAAGAATTCATAATGCTCCTACGCAATCAATTCGAAGAACGGCGTAGTTCATTCTAAATTCATTCTCCGACGACTGACTCGAGTACTATATCACACTAAAATTAATATTAGTCCCTTAAACCATGCTTGATAGCGCCAGGGGCCGCCATCACTTGCTGAGCGGATATGGCTATCAAAATTGAATTTTTCCGATGCAATTGGGTTTCTCTTCAAATGACAGTTTTTTCTCAAAGAGCCCATAATTGTCCTAACGCACGAATGCCTTATACCGAATTCCCATAGTGATAGTTCAAAAGTCTCAAATAAAGTTTCGGATTATAGACTCAGCTTGGGTTTGCCAGTCTACGATAGGTGCCTTAGCATATTTTGTAGTGGTTGAGCTTCAGAAACCCCTACTTTCGTTGACGCTTAAGTCTCAGGGTCGCTCAGCTTTCATGATATGACTTTTTCAGAAATAATTCCAATTTTTTCCGCAGAATTCGAAGTGATATAATGGCCAATATTTTTGCTTGTCTGACGAGATCGAAATTACTTTCAGGATCTGTCAGATCGAGTTTAAGTTTCTGCAGGACTAAGATATTTGTTTTAATCGCGCGATTCGGTCTTCAAGCGCCGGGTGAGTCGATAAAAGACTTAAAAATCCACCGCGACGATTCGAAATTTGCATTGTAGCAACTGGACTTTGCTCAACGGGAACAGGCGCCATCTCGCTTTGCAATCGCTGCAAAGCTTGAATCATTTTGTCGCGCCCACCGATAGCAGCACTTCCGGCGTCGGCGCGGTATTCACGACGGCGTGAAACCCAAGCTACCAAGAACATTCCCATAATATTAAATACGATATCTAAAATGAGCGTTGCGATCATTCGCACCATTGGTGCTTTTTCTTCATCAACCATTGTTGAAAGTAAATGACCCACAACACGAGCTAAGAACATACCGAACGCATTGACCGTCCCTTGCACTAAAGTCATCGTCACCATGTCTCCGTTGGCGATGTGAGCAATTTCGTGCGCAAGAACGCCTTCGACTTCGTTACGGTTCATACGGCGTAATAAACCTGTTGAAACGGCGACTAATGAATTCGAGCGTGTTGGTCCTGTTGCAAATGCATTCATTTCATCACTTTGATAAATTCCGACTTCGGGCATTTTCTTAAGACCTGCGTGATTCGACAGGCGACTGATTGTTTGATAAAGCCATTGGCCTTCAGCATCGCGTAGATCAGTCTCTTTTAATATCTGGACGCCCATCATCCATTTCGCCATCTTTTTAGAAAGTAAAAGTGAAATAAAAGCGCCACCAAAACCCCACATCAGACAGAAAATCATCAGCGCAGAATAATCGATTCCGTTATTTGCTAAGTAAGGGCGAATATTAAAAAAGCTCAAGATGATCGAGATCGTCGTCATGATTAATAAGTTGAGGCCGATGAGAATTCCGTATCGTTTAATAAAATTCATAGCTGCTAACTCCTTTAAGTTCTATTGATGAACTTAGATGAACTTAATATGTGTCTTAAATTATAGTTGAAAACCTTGTATCAAAGAAATAGATATTCGCCATTTGATCCATAGGTTAAAGCAATAATACGTTAGATTTTAATCAATAAATTGTTTATTATTGCAAAAGAGGCCTTATCTTACTGATTTTTAAGATTTATTTAGGACGACCAGATAGGTTAAGATGGCAACCGCATGATGAAAAACACTCAAAAAAGCACTGCGAAAAATTCGCAAAAGGTAGCTGCTAAGTCTAATCAAAAAACCAAAGGATCTGACACCACAAAATCAAACGGTGGTAAAAATCAATTTGGAAATTTGGACTCAGCAATTGTTAAAAATATTTTTTCAAACATGGTTAAAGCCCGTGTTTTTGAAGATCGACTTATTAAAATTTATCGGGCCGGTGAATCCTATTTTTGGATCGGTGGGCCGGGTGAAGAAGCCTGGGGTGTTCCATTGGGAATGCTAGCGAATAAAGGCCAAGGCCCTGCTCATGATTATTTGCATTTACACTATCGCTGTTCACCAACATTAATTGCGATGGGAATGCCCATGATCGAAGGAATACGATTAACGATGAATCGCGCAACAGATCCATCTACGGGTGGTCGTAATTTTTCGAATCACTTTTGTTTTCCAAAAATGAATGTTGCCCCGGTGACTTCGCCATTAGAAGTGCAGTACCCAATTGCTTGCGGTACGGCTCATGTCCAAAAAAGATACTTCGAAAAAAATAAATCTAAAATGAATTCAAGCGCAATTAGTATCGTGACTGGCGGCGATGCAGGAACTGCAGAAGGTGACTTCGCATCCAGTTTAATTTTAGCCTCACGTAAAGGTGCGGAACTTCCAATTTTAATGACCGTTCAAAATAACAAGTGGGGTATTTCAACCCAGTACGATGGCCAACATGGTGAAACTTTTATTGCGGATCGCGCGAAGGCTTTTAATATAAAATCACGCGTGATTGATGGCAATGATGCCATCGAGGTTTATCGCACTTTAGAAGAAGACATGGCATATATCCGTAAAACAGGGAAACCGGCTTTTATCGAAGCCATGGTATCACGATTAAACGGTCACTCTTCAGCTACCGGCGCAAACCCAATTGCCGGCGAAGTTGACCCCGTTAAAATTTTTGAGAAAAAAATTATTGATCAAGGTATTATGACAACAGCTGCAGTTCAAAACCTGTGGCAGGAATTTGAACAAGAAGGCATCCGTGCTACAGCGCAAGCTCGCACTGAGCCAGTTCCACAGGCGGATTCAATTTGGAATAATGTTTTTGTCGATAACGAAAATGCGGACTGGAGAAAATTCTAATGGCAAGCATGGCTCAAGCCATTCGAATGGCTTTACATTACGCGGAAAAAAACTATCAATTAAAAGATATTTTCGGACAAGACGTGGGGGCACCACTTGGTGGAGTATTCACAGCAACACAAGGTTTAGAAACGACGTGGAATTCAACGTTAGATGAACGTGGAATTATAGGAATGGCGATGGGAATTGCTATGGCCGGTGATCGCTGTGTGGCTGAAATTCAGTTTGCTGATTATATTTTTAATACAATTGATCTTCTAAAGATTGCTGGGAACACCTATTGGTCGACCAATGGAAATTACAATTTGCCAATGACCGTAATGACTCCAGTTGGTGCCGGCATTCGCGGTAGCGTCTATCATTCGCATTCTTTTGATGCCTGGGCATCGCGTTTAGCGGGTTGGAAAGTTGTGATGCCTTCGAATCCATTAGATGCCTACGGGTTGTTGCTTTCGTGCATTCAAGATCCCAA
Organism: Bdellovibrio sp.; assembly: GCA_043771495.1. Lineage (GTDB taxonomy): Bacteria > Bdellovibrionota > Bdellovibrionia > Bdellovibrionales > Bdellovibrionaceae > Pseudobdellovibrio. The sequence goes on from JAYVHE010000004.1 coordinate 24,795, forward strand.
TCCCTGTTTGTTTTTAAAACCAAAAGCACTTATGCGTGTTCGTGGTGATGAACTTATTCCCGGCGAACCGACAGATGAAAAAGAATTAAAAACTCGTATTGATGCTCCGCTTGGTGATCGCACGCATTGGAAAGCTGATTGGCCCAAAGTGCAAGAATACTTGGTGCCTTTTGGAAAAGGAAAAATAGTTCGCCAAGGTCAGCAGATTTCAGTTATTTCATATGGGCGCCATGTAACGATGTGTTTAGAAGTGGCTCAGGAATTATCATCGCAAGGATTTGATGTTGAAGTTATCGACCTCCGATCAATTTATCCTTACGATTGGACGATGATAAAAAATTCTGTGAAAAAAACAGGCCGAGTATTATTTGTGAACGAAGAAACTGAAGTCACAAACTTTGCAGAACACTTAGTTTATCGGGTCACTCAAGAATTATTTTATGACTTGATGGCACGTCCAAGTGTACTGGCTGGAAAAAATGTTCCAGGAATTGGGCTGCACGCAAATTTAGAGGATGCCAGCGTTCCGCAAAAGCATGACATCCGCGAAAGAATTATTGAGATATGCAATGAAATCCCGTAAAAAAACACGGAGAAGTTCAGCGCACTATCCATTTGATAAGTACGAATTGTATAGCGAAGCCGTACAGTCCGTTGCCACCGACGTTGATTTTTATTTGCAGGCTTACCGGGAATTTCGCGGTGCCAAAAAAAAACCTGCGACTTTGCGCGAAGATTTTTGTGCTGCTGGGCTGCTTTGCAAAGAGTGGATCATGCGCGGAAAAAATCAAAAGGCCGTTGGGTTGGATCTTGATGAAGAGCCGATGCAGTATGGTCGTGAAAAGTACCTTAAAAATTTAACGCCTGACCAAAAATCGCGGGTAATTCTGATCAAGAAAAATGTATTGGATCGTAATTTGCCAAAAGCGAATATCATTGTTGCCGTCAATTTTAGTTATTACATTTTTAAGTCCAGAGACTTGTTGAGTCGTTACTATCGAAGTGTACAGCGGTCTTTGAAAAAAGACGGAATTTTTATTATGGATGTATTCGGTGGTACACAGTGTACCGATATCATTGAAGACCGTACCAAGAAAAAAGGTTTTACTTATTACTGGGAGCAAAAGTCTTTTGATCCAATCTCTAACGAAGCCCAGTTTGCGATTAATTTTCGCTATCAAGGTCAAAAGTATGAAAATGTTTTTACTTACGACTGGCGCATGTGGAGTATCCCCGAACTGCGAGACCTCCTTATGGATTCTGGATTTTCTAAAACTCATGTGTTTTGGGAAGGAACAACTCGCAGCGGTGGCGGAAATGGCATATTTGCTCAGGAAGAACACGGCGAGCCGTGCTTAAGTTGGATTGCTTACATCGTTGCAGAGAAATAACGGACGTTTAATTTGAATTCGGAAATGTTTGTCGATAATTTTGAGGCCCTTGTTAGGTTAGGATGTTCTAAAGAAGAACAGTCTTTAAATCAGCCGGTGCATATTAGCGTTAAGATTTTATTTGCTAAAAAAGTTTCGGCAGAGCAAACAGATCAGCTAGAAGATGCTATCGATTACGTAGCCATTTGTGAAAAAATCAATCAAACGGCAACAAGCAAGAGTTATCATTTGATTGAGCATATGGCTTTCGCTTGTATGGAATCACTTCGACCATTGCTCGTTCATTTCTCTGGAAGTCTTTCGGTGACCGTACAAAAAATTAGAGTTCCTGTAAAGCAATTGCAGGGCGGAGTTCATTGGACATGTCACACTCAGTTTTAGTCGTTGGCTTAGGCTCTAATATTAAACCCCATGAGCATTTGCGAAAGGCACTCCACGCGTTGAAGGCGCTTCCCGACTGCCGGGTCCTGAACGTGGCACGAATTTATGAATCTGACCCTGAATTACCGATGCAGCGGGCTGTTTATTCTGCAGAAATTTGGAATCATCAGTACTTAAATTCTGCCGTATTATTAGAAGTTAAAAACTTTGAACCCCAGCAGTTTCTTAAATCATTGAAATCTATCGAGACTATACTTGGTCGCAAACCAAAATCTGAAGCACCCCGCTGGGCGCCTCGTGAAATTGATTTAGATATTTTGTATGTCGACGGCTTAATAGCTAATTTGGATAATTTGATAATTCCCCATGAGCGATTAACATCGCGACCATTTGCGCTATTGCCACTATTGGAAATTTTTCCCCAAGAAAAATTAAATTTAGATTTGCCAAGTTGGAGTCAGCAAAAATGGCTGAGCGAAAAACCATTTAATACCAAGGTCTCAACTAAATACTTTTGGTGTGAAATCATGGGAATTTTAAATTTAACAACCGATTCTTTTTCGGATGGGCAGCAAAATAACACTGAACAGAAATTTAAAAGCAACGCGCGAAAGCTTTTAAGCAGTGGTGCGACGATCTTGGATTTAGGCGCAGAGTCGACTCGTCCTCTCATTGCGGGTGAAATTCGGCAAGAGAATTCAGTTATGGAATCTGAAACTTTGCGGTCCGCACTCATTTGGCTCAGTGAACTGCAGCCGGATTTTCCAGACATGAAAGTTTCAATCGATACTCGTCATGCCGAGGTGATTAAAACTTTGCTTTCTCACTTTAAAATAGATTTTATAAATGACGTTACCGGATTTAGAGATCCTCAGATGCGCAGCATTGCTGCCGAATCTGAGGGACGTATCATTGCCATGCATTCATTGAGCGTGCCTGTTGTTAAGAATGAGACCATAGATAAAAAGTTGAATCCGATTCAGGTCCTGAATAGCTGGTGGACGGTAAAATATGACGAACTGACGCGATCTGGAATTAGTCCCGACCGAATTGTTTTTGACCCGGGAATTGGTTTTGGTAAATCAGCAGAGCAAAACCGTTACATCTTAGAGCATTTGCATTTATTGGACTCTCGAGGCTGTGAAGTTTTAATCGGCCATTCACGAAAGTCATTTTTACAGACATTGAGCCAAAAACCTGCTGCCGAACGGGACCCTGAAACTGCATTGGTAACTGCATCATTAAATAAAGCTTATTACAATTACTTACGAGTTCATGATATTGATTCCACTAAAAGTGCATTAACCATCTAGTCAGTAGGGATGTCGTTGAAATTTACGGAAGTTGTACAAGCATTAGAAGCCAAAGGAATCATGCCCAAAACCAAACCTGGGCTTGAAAAAATCAGTGGCGCCGTTACGCAAAAAAGCTGGTTTAAAAATTTAGATCCTAAAAAAATTATTACGGTGGCTGGGACTAATGGCAAAGGTACGACCTGTGCCTGTCTAGAATCGTTACTGATTGGCGCCGGAAAACGAGTTGGTTTATACACCTCGCCACATTTGATTCAAACAACTGAGCGAATCCGAGTTCAGCGGTTAGATATTACCGAAGAAAGATTTTGCGACCTGTACCAAGAAAATTTAGCAATTATTGAATCGGAGCATTTATCGCATTTTGAAAGTTTAACATTGATGGCTGCAGACTATTTTTTTTCCGAGCGATTCGCGCAAAACTTGGATTATATCATTTTTGAAGTCGGCCTTGGCGGAACTTTCGATGCGACTAATGTTTTCCCGAATCACTATTCGGTTATTACAGCTCTGGGATTAGACCATGTCGATATTTTGGGAAACACTCTAGTTGAGGTTGCGCAGAATAAATTTGGAATTATTAAAAGTGACAATATTGTAGTTCATCAAAAGCTCGCTTCTGAACTTAACGACCTTAAGAATAATGTGCAGGACAAAACGAAATCACTGTGGGTCGAAGTCAAAAATCCGGTTTCGAATCTGCCACTGAATCTCATCGGCCCACGCGCTCAGTTGAATGCCATGACGGCGTTAACACTTTTTGAAAAAATGGGATTTTCCCCCGCAAAACACCTTGAGTCTTTAAGTGAAGTTCGGTGGTCCGGACGAATGCAAAAAGTCTTTCTAAAAAAATACGATTTAGAGATTTATTTATCGGGGGACCATAACCCGCAAGGCGTTGATTCACTATTAGAAATCATTCGGGCGATGCCTTTAAAGACAAATCATTTTATTTTAGGTATTGGTAAAGATAAAAAAACGAATGATATGTTAAAAAAAATCACTGCGGTTCCTGATGCAAAAATTTATTTAACCGAAACACCCTTCAAAGGAACTGCCGTCGCGGATTACCCGCCGGAGTTCAGGGAACTGTCTCATTGTTCAAACTCAAATATTGAAAAGATCTTCTCTTTTTTAAAAGAACAAAATCTAGGTTCGAACGATCGAATTATCGTGACCGGTTCGCTTTATTTAGTCGGCCAAGTTTTACGAGACCATGACTTAAAAACATAGTTTAAAATTAGCTCGGAAAGTCTTCGCGAACAAATAGGCTTGTTAGTTTTAAGCCGCCCTGTTCAAGTTTACCAACGGCATCTGCGCCGCCACGATTAATCACACAAATCACATGTTCGACAATAGCGCCAAGTTTACGAAGTTCAGCGGCACTCTCTAAGACTTGGCCTCCGGACGTAATGACGTCTTCAACTAAGCACAACTTTTTATTCTTAATTTCCACGCCTTCAGCCAATTGACAAGTACCGTAAGTCTTAGCTTCCTTACGAACGAAGCACACGGGAAGGCCAGTTTCTAACGAAAGCGCCGTGGCTAATGGAACCCCACCTAATTCAAGCCCCGCAAGAATCGCAGAGCCTTGTGGAATTACGTTTTTAAAATGAGCGGTAATTAATTTTAATATTTGCGGATCAGATTCTAGTCGATACTTATCAAAATACTCGGTGGACTCCTTACCGCTTCGCAATTTGAAGTGGCCCGTCAGATGACAGCGATCATAAATTTTTTGCGCCAATTCAGTTTTGCTCATCATAGAAATCTCCGTTGATGGCGTTATTAAAACGTATTTAATGCAGATTTGAAACGCCTTTTTAGCTGAAAAAGAGCTTTGAAATTCAGCTTTTTCTGCTGTGAACCACTAGTGAATAAGTGGCCCTATTTGAGTAGTCATTTCATTGGCTTAATTCATGCTTATTTAATTCTTTTGCTAGGAAAAGCGGAACTATGAGCAAAAATATTGAGCAAAGAAATTTTATGAAAGGTCTACAAGAGTCTTTGTTAGAACTGCAAATTCTTCGTTTTTTCACAACCTTAGCGATTTTGACAATCATCTTTGTTTTAGTTTTACGTTTTGTGCAGCAGACCTCTGTTACTAGTGACAAAATAAAACCTGCTGAAGCGTACTTCGGGCCTGCTTCACTAGAGACGTTATTGGAATTCACGCCAGCTAAAACACAGAATCATTTAAACCGTTCTATTATCGAGCCTACAAAATAATTCAGCATTAATATCTTAGTGTGCGTTTGCGCTGTTGCCACTGATCAAGCGCAAGCTTACGCATATCTTCGATCGTATCAAACTCATCGACGATCTCTACGCCCAGAAGCGTTTCTACGGCGTCTTCGAGTGTAACGAGTCCAGTCATAACGCCGTACTCGTCATTAACGATGGCAAGGTGACTTTTTTCTTTAACGAAAAAATCCAGTGCTTGCGAAACTGTAATTCGCTCTGAAAGTTGCGCGATCGGAATGACAAGTTCACGAACAAGTTTATTATGTTGATCTTGCGACATGGCTTCCAAAATTTTATAGCGATGAGTTAACCCAATAATCTGATCGTAAGATTCTTCAAAAACTGGAATTCTAGAAAAGCGAATCGGTTTAAATTTATCGTAAACTTCTTGAACCGTTAAACTTGCTGGCAATGCAGTAATAACAGATCGTGGGGTCATAATATCTGAGACAAAAATTTTATCGAGTTTCATCAGATTTTTGATGATCACAGATTCTTTTGACTTGATGGTGCCTTCTTCGACGCCGATTTCTGCATTTTTAACGATTTCGTCACGAGTCACATCGGGTTCTTCTGAAATGTGCGTAAGGCGTTTAGAAATTGATTCAGAAATTCGAACTATCGGGTACAAAAGCACAATCATAACCTGCGTCGAAATCGAAGCAAACATCGCCAGCCGCTTAGCATTATTTTTACCGACCGTTTTGGGAATAATTTCTGAAACAAATAAAATTAAAATAGTCAAAACTACGGATGAAATCGTCACCCAATAGTCGCCGTATATATCATGAATTAAAAATGCAATCCAGGCTGATCCAAACGTATGAGAAATTGTATTTAGCGTTAATATTGCAGACAGCGACCGATTCATATGATCGGTCACGCTTTTTAAAATTCGCCCGTGAGGTTTTTTGTGTTTGGTGTATTCATCGATTTCAACAGCAATAAAAGCTGGGGACAAAGTCAGTAAAACGGCTTCACAAAGCGAACAGATAAAAGAAACGACGATAACTAAAATGTAACTTATTATTATTTCTAACATTCGCCTAAATCCATACGTAAATTCTTAGGACATTTAATTAGACGCTAGTATATCAAAGCTATTTGATGTCGAGCAATTGATTCAACGACCGGTCAATCCAATGACGAATCTCTGGGTGCCTTAAATTACTATAGACCGGAGTTTCACTACAAAAGTCCTGATCCATGAATTGCGCATTTTGTTGCGAACTAACAAATTGCACGGATCCCGACAAAAGTCCAAGTGCTGCAAAATTTTGCGTTTGTTCATTATAGATTAATGCGGGTCCACCGGAGTCACCGATGCATACTGTTTCCGCGCTGGATTTTTCAAAAAAGAATGTCAGATTATTTACTGAATAGTTTTGCAAAAGCTGAGTTATATAAAATAACTCACCAGAATTATTTTTTAATACATCATTGCTTTGGCTCGAGTCGTCTGCCCCAGAGCGAATCGAGTTTATACGAAATCCATATCCCGCTAGTGCGATAAATAGTTGGTTTGGGTCTTGGTCGTAAATAGTGACTACCGAACCCCCAGAAAGTGGTCTATTCAGTTTTAAGAGCGCCAGGTCATAATCGGGTGAGTTTTTTTTAAATTTAGGATGAATTAAAATATCCGTCGACTGATGCCAGCGTTCAGGATTTAAGGGTGAAAGCCATGGGCTTACGCCTTCGATTAAATTAATATTTTCCGGTAAAACATTTTCTACGCAGTGAGCTGCTGTTAGCACCACTTGTGGACTCAATACAATTGCCGAACAAAATGAATCTTGGCGGGCGGCAAGTCCCGAAGGTGTTTTTATAAGACTTGAATTAATGGCTAAATAGAAAACTTTTTTAGCAAGAAGATCAGTTTCAAAAACTTTTGTGCCGCCCATAATTCCACTCAAATTTTGGGCGTCGATTTGATTTTTTGAATTGGCTGATTGAAGTTTAGTGCAAGCAGTATTTGTAAGCTGAATGAGTCCTAAACAGAATAGTAAAACTAAAATTTTTATAAACCCTGTATCATGTTTTGACATGTAAAATTAGCAAGCATCATGGAGTTCAAACACCATTTTCAAAGGTGCTTTTCCACCTGAGCGTTCTTTTTGAAGAATGACTTCACAAGAAGTTGATTTTTTAGGACCCGAAAAATGCAACCATGCTGGTGCAAATTTATCAGTATGAGCGCCGTCAAATTCACAGTCGTCGGTTTCAATAGTAATTCCTTCTAATCCCGATTTTTCTTCGTCATAGTCAAAATCGAGTTTGATTTCAACAGTCGAATAGTCCGCGTCATCACAAAGCATAACCATGCTGTCACGATTGTCTTTTCCAGCGTCTTGCCGTTTTTCAACGGCCGTCCAATCAACGGTTGGAAATGTAAAAATCTTTTCAGTTGGAGTTTTTAGCGGAGTTTCTGGAGTAATTTTAATTTCGGCAGCGGTCGTCATTTGAGAAGCTAATATTAAAGTAAGTAACAAAATATTTTTCATTTTAAAATCCTTAAGAGTATTATTTTTTTTTACAAAGTACTCTACTGTCCAAGGAAGCCACAGTGTTTTAAGTTGAACAGATAGAATTTATCTGTGCGGTCAGATTTTATATGTTAACAGTATGGATAACCTTAGAATAAATGCATGAAAACAAAACTGGGATAAGTATCGGCGACTGTTCGCTCCTGTGCTAAGTTGTCGCGACGATCAGTGATGTATTTAGTTGAACGGTGCGAAACCTTTAGGCCCAGGTGATATTGACTACCTATGTGCTCTAAATACCCCAGGTCTGCTTGAAATCCAGAGCCCTTGCTCCAAGACCCCAGCTTGGCTTCGAAGTCGTATGTGGCTAATAAATTCACTCCAGTATGGTGATAATAACCGACCACCACGCCAAACGATTGTCCGCCTTCGACTCCACCAGTTTCATTGCGAGTCTCTGCAAAATAGCGAAACCCAAAAGAAGGCCCGGTGCGAACTAAATAAATTAAATCAAAGCTTCCGCTGACGTGAAATTGTTCAGTAGGTGAGTCCGTTGTAAAATTATTTGCGGTAGCAGAAAATTGTGTCATGTACGACCGCGAACGTGGCGCCATGGTCGCTTCAGCTAGCGTCAAGAAAAATAAGATATGAAAAAAAACGAAAGAAGGAGGGCCCATCTTATCTAGAATATCTGAGATAAGTGGTCTTCACAAGTAGTCTCATTTTTATCTAAAATCTGTTTTACTTTTCTTTCAGACATATATTATGTTGAAGTGTGAGTTTATCAATTCGATTATTTTTGTTGTTTTTCTATTTAATACCAACAGTTTCTCTATCTTCAGAATGCCCTATTGGTCAACATTGGGTAAAAACTCACAAAAGAAGAGCTTACTTCAGAGCAACGGGTGATTTTGTTAAAGCTACGAAGGTCATAGCGCACTGTCGAAATAATCGTACGTCGGACACTTATTGGCAAAACAAGTTTGAAAACATTGGACCAAATGAATGGCCACACAAAGACGAAAAATCTAAAACCTGGGAATTCGAAGAGATCGAGCGAGTTCTTGATGCCATTTGCGAACTCCCTGAAGAAATTTGGAAAAAATCCCAATTAAAAATTTTTCGCATGGCAAAGTCTAAAGACGGACTAAATCCTGCCACATCTGCTGAAGGAATCTTAGTGCTTTATGATTCCGCCTTTAGTCAAAAGACTATTCTTTCAAGGATTTTAGCCCATGAGTTCGCCCATGAAATTTATAATAGGCTAAATGAGTCTGATGCTAAGGACTATCGCTTCGTTACTAACTGGTATGAGTTTAATAAAGATGGTTTGCGTCGTTTGATTTCTCGTAAAGACGGTTTTGTTACCGACGATGGTCGAGTCTCGCCTGAAGAGGATTTTGCCAATAACCTCGAATTTTTTCTTTTTGAAGATAAAAATTTAAAATCTAAAACACCCCACGCTTATCGTTGGTTTGAACGATATTTTAATGATAAGCTTAGACTAAGGAAATGTGAAAAATGACGTCGTTAGTCCTGGCCTGTTTTTTAATTATTTTAAACTCTTGCACTTCAATTGAAGAAAAAGATTCTGCTCGCTTTTTATCATTAGAAAGTGTCTTGAAATTGATGCCTGAAAAAAGTGATCAGGATAGCGTACAATCGAGTTTCGGGCGCCCGGACATAGTCATGCAAATTGATGATTCAAAGGATGTGGCTTGGATTTTTAAGGATTTAAAAACTGGCTACCAAAGATTGGCTTTGGTTTTTAATGATCAAAAGAAGTTGCAATCTGCCGTTTGGATGGTCAGCGCTGACGAACCGGAAGTTAATTTGGAAAATAGTCAAAAACGGTTTCCGAGTGCAAAATTTGTTGCTCAAGATGCTCCGTGGGAAAATCCACATGCAGCTCCTGATGAAAGATTCTATGTTGATCGCGAAAAAGGTATCTCGATTACTTATCGAAAAACTCGCAAAGAAGTTGAATCAATAAGTTGGTTCAACCCCAACAGTAAGCAGTCCAGTGATCGTAAGCCAGCTGTCAAATACGAACTTTAATTAACCAGGTGTTTAAAACTCTTGCGAAGGCTTCTTAAAAAACAAAACCCACACCTCGTTAAAAAGATGTGGGGAATATTTAAGGATAAAATCAGAGCCTTTTAAAATTTAAATTTTTACTTATGAGTTATTTGTTTTCAGCCGCACGCTTAGCCGCGTACTTCTTAGCAAGGTCATCTTGAACGTTACGAGGTGCCGGAGAGTACTTTGCAAATTCCATCGAAAATTCGCCTTTACCCTTCGTTGCAGATCGTAATTCAGTTGAGTAACCGAACATTTCACTTAGCGGAACTTCTGCTTCGATAGTTACGTTACCTTCGATTGTTGTAGTACCCATGATAACGCCACGGCGTTGATTGATCTGACCAGAAGTAGGTCCTTGATATTCTTCAGGCACAACTGTTTCTAATTTCATGATCGGTTCAAGAACCGTTGGTTTCGCTTTTTGATAAACTTCACGCATCGCGGCCATAGCACAAATTTTGAAGGCCATGTAAGATGAATCGACATCATGGTAAGTACCATCTGTTAAATCAACTTCAACACCAACAATCGGGAATCCAATCAATGGACCCTTTTTACATTGGTCATGGAAACCTTCTTCAACGGCTGGGATGAATTCCTTAGGAATACGACCGCCGACAACTTTGTTGTTAAATTTAAATACGGCGCCATCTTCTTGTGGACCTAATGGACGAATCGCACCAACTGTTTTAGCGAACTGACCCGAGCCACCAGTTTGCTTTTTATGAGTATAATCATAAGCGGCTTCTTGACCAATCGTTTCGCGGTAAGCCACCTGTGGTTGACCAACGATGACTTCGCAAGCGAATTCACGCTTCATACGTTCAATATAAATTTCTAAGTGAAGCTCGCCCATTCCCGAAATAATTGTTTCATTTGATTCTTCATCACGATGAACGCGGAATGTTGGATCTTCTTTTCTAAATTTTTGTAACGCTTTACCAAAGTTGTTCGATGCCTCTTTCGATTTTGGAGCAATCGCTAAGCTGATAACGGAATCGGCGATATGCATAGATTGCATAGATGCTTGGATACGATCATCACAGAATGTATCGCCCGACGCACAATCAATACCGAACATCGCAACGATGTCACCAGCGTAGGCTATTTCGATTTCTTCCATTTTAGCTGAGTGCATACGAACAACGCGAGGAACCTTAACCGATTTTTTGTTCGACTGGTTGATAATGAAATCACCTTTTTTCAAAGTTCCTTGGTAAATACGCATGTAAGTTAATTGACCAAACTGAGTTTCTTGAAGTTTGAAGGCTAATGCCACCAAAGGATCAGAGTCAGACGTTTTCAATGGAAACTTTTCTTCGTTCTTAGTTAAATCTAATGCGTGTTCAATTTTTTCAGACGGGTTTGGTAAGTAGTATGTAACCGCATCTAATAAATGTTGAACGTTTTTATTTTTAAAAGCAGATCCGCAAAATACTGGAACTATCTTTAATGCGATAACACCTTTGCGTAAGGCTGCCTTCATCTCATCAACAGTTGGTTCCTGTTCATTTAAAAACTTTTCTGCAATCAAGTCATCAACGTCTGCTAATTTTCCAATTAACTCTGTACGATAATTTTTTGCGTCTTCAACCATCTCAGCCGGAACTGGGATTTCTGTGATATTTTCGCCGTCTTCACCTTCGTTGATGTAGGCTTTCATCGTGATAAGATCAACGATACCTTTATGTTGGTCTTCCAGGCCAATTGGAATATTAGCCATAACTGCGTTCAGACGTAATTTTTCAATTAAAGCATCTTTAACTCGGAATGGGTTTGCACCTTGACGATCTAATTTGTTTACAAAGGCTAAACGCGGAACACTGTAACGTTTCATCTGGCGATCAACCGTGATTGATTGAGATTGAACTCCAGATACTCCGCAAAGAACTAGAATGGCACCATCAAGAACGCGAAGTGAACGTTCAACTTCAACAGTAAAATCCACGTGCCCCGGTGTATCGATTAAGTTTATTGTATAATCTTTCCAATTTACTTGCGTGGCTGCTGATTGGATGGTGATCCCTTTTTCGCGCTCAAGATCCATCGAATCCATTGTCGCACCAACGCCGTCTTTTCCTTTTACTTCATGAATTTCATGAATACGACCGCCGTAAAATAAAATACGTTCAGAAAGAGTCGTCTTTCCAGAATCGATGTGAGCCGAAATACCAATATTTCGAACTTTTTGAATATCCCATTTGCCTGCCATAATTACCTCTTGCTTGCTAAATCTTTTCAGAAACCGTTAGTCAGTTCATGAATTTAAGTTTTTTTTGTCTTTAAAAGGAAAGAGAATTTGTAACATTTTTCTAAGGGCGACGCAACCCACAATCTGAAATCGTCAAAGAGTTCTACAGAGGGGAAACTCGACTGTAGCCGAGGGAGTTCAGTTTTTTTAGTTCGACCAATTCCTGGGCAGAAAAGAATTGGGCCTGAAATCAGATGTATACAATTAGGGCTGTTAACCATAGACTGAAAGCGATTTTTTATGAATCTTGAACAAAAATTAAAACAACATTTTGGTTTTGACCATTTCCGTTTGACGCAAAAGGAAATTATTGAGCGTGTCAGTCTGGGTGAATCGGTACTGGCGCTGATGCCGACGGGGTCCGGGAAGAGCCTTTGTTACCAATTTTTTGCGACCGGTGGACCTCAGGACGGTGTTGTGCTGGTTGTCAGTCCGCTGATTGCATTGATGCATGATCAGGTCGTTCAAGCGCGCCAATTTCAGATCGCCGCTTCAACCATTAACTCCACAATTGATGCCGCCGAGAAAAAGAATCGGCTCAAACTAATGGAAGAGGGCCAAATACAATTGATGTTGGTGACGCCCGAACGATTTTCTAAACCTGATTTTTTGGAAATGTTAGCCAAAATAAAAGTTAAATTATTTGTTGTCGATGAAGCCCATTGCGTGTCGTTATGGGGCCATGATTTTCGGCCGGACTACAAGCGTCTTAACCAATTTATTAGTAACCTAAGAACGACAAATCCCAAAATGCCAGTTATGGCACTGACTGCGACAGCAACCACTGGCGTTCAAAAAGATATTTGCCAGGAGTTAGGAATTTCATTCGAGCAATCGATTGTTTCAAGCGGCTTGGAGCGGACTAATTTAAAACTTTTTGTCGACGATGTCTATGGTTCTGAAGAAAAATTTGAAAAGATCGCAAGTTTGATGGCCGCGAATAAAACCAAGTCGGGGATTGTCTATTTTTCCTTGATCTACACCCTGGAAGAATTTCAGCGCTATCTGGTCAAACATAAGATCGATGTGCCGTGGACTAAATACCATGGCGATTTGAATGCCCGAGAACGCAAACAAAATCAAAATGAATTTTTAAAAGATTCAAAAACTTGGATATTGGCCACTCCGGCATTTGGATTAGGAATTAACAAAGCCAATGTTCGGTTTGTTCTTCACGTCGAAATTCCATCGACAATTGAGTCTTACTATCAAGAAATCGGGCGTGCTGGCCGTGATGGTGAATTGTCGGAATGTCATTTATTTTTTGACGAAGACGACGTTACGATTCAGATGCAGTTTTTAGATTGGGCTTATCCCGAGGAATCTTTTATTCGCAAAGTTTATTTGTTGATCGACAAAAATTTTACAATCGTGAGCCAACAGGGCTTTGATTATTTACGCGAACAAATGGTTTTCAAAAATAAAAAAGACTTTCGGGTGCATTCGGCGGTCTCAATTTTAAAGCGCTGGGGCTGTCTAGACGACGTTGATACTCCATTTGGATTTAAAGCGATCGAAGAACCCAAGGCGGAATTTTTCGCTGTGGAAAATCAAAATTTGTTAAAAAAAGAACAGCAAAAAAAACTGTTAGAGATTTTACGCTATGCTAAGAATGAGGAAAAGTGCCGACTGAATTTAATTTATTCATATTTTGGAATTGAAAAATCAGAATCATGTGGATTATGTGATATCTGTCGCGGGTAACAGTTCCCTTTTTGTAAAGTACCGCGTCACAATCAGCTTGTTTGTGACGCGGTACTTTACAAAAAGGGAACTGTTACCTCTGGAGATTCGATGAAGTATTTTTTTCCTGATCCGCGAGTGACTCCAACGGAACAAGACATTCTGTGTGTGGGTGGCGATCTTAATGCCGAATTACTTGAAGAAGCCTACAAGTGGGGAATTTTTCCGTGGCCCCATGATGAACTTCCGCTGTTGTGGTTTTGCCCTGAGGAACGTGGTGTTTTGGACTTTGCTGATCTGCATTTGCCACGCAGTTTTCAAAAATGGCTCAAAAAAAATGAAGGCCAAATTGAAATTAAATTTAATCATGATTTTAAAAAAGTTATTTCCCTCTGCGCCGAGAAAAAACGTCCTGGTCAAAAGGGCACATGGATCACGGCCGGAATAAAACGCTCATACCTTGAATTATTTAAAGCCGGTGGAGCATATAGTTTGGAATGTTACCGCGGTGATGAGCTGATTGGCGGAATTTACGGCGTAAAAAGCCCAAAATACTACAGCTGTGAAAGCATGTTTTTTAACGAGCCGAACGCGTCTAAGTTGGCTTTGTACAAACTCATTCAGAGACTTCAGTTAGAAGGCCATACTTGGTTAGATATCCAAATGGTGACCGATGTCAGTGGACAATTCGGTGGAAAATACATTTCAAAGAAAAAATTTTTAAAACGTATTGGCTTGTAGGTTCTTAAGGACTTCACAGCTGGTGTATCGTATCTGCAATCCAAGATTTAAAATAATCTAGATTTAAATAGGAGCTTTCTTTTTCGCAAAATGTTTTTGCGAAGGGATCAGAACTTTCTTTGTCTTTGATCGAAATCACAATCGCTTGCACATAATAGCGGTTTTCACGCCAGATAAATAATGGCCCACCGGAATCGCCCAGGCACGCTTGCGAAAGACTCTTGGACGTTAGCGTTACTATTCGCTGTGAGTAATCGTAAGGTCGCAAATTAACAGATGCTTCATTAAGGGCTCCGATAAAGCGTGTTGAGTCCGTGGTTGTATTCTTATGGAACGAAACACCAAAACCAGCAATAAGCGGCTGAAGATTTACCGGGGCGACTATTTCGCTGTTGTGGACTTGATGAAGGTACTGCGACGTTGTCGTCGGCAGGTCGAACTGTGTTACCAAGCTGTAATCGTCAGTGATATTTGGCAATGGATTTTTTAATTTGATCAAAGCAATATCATAATACCGACGTTCTGAGCTTTGCTCGACATTGTTAAAATTGTCATGGACTTTAATGTCGGCAATTTCAAAAATCGCCTCGCGTGATCGGATCGAATGTTGAATATTTGTCCCAAAAACAATTCGCATTTTTTCTTTGTTGGTTATACAGTGTGCCGCAGTTAAAACCACGTAAGGAGTTAAGCGCACGCCCGAGCAAAATCCGAAGTATTCAGATGTTTTTTCGTTAAAATTTGAAACAATAGCGACTGAATTATTGGAAATAAAACTTCCAGGCATTGAACCAACCGGATTGGTAATCTTAGATTCAGTTCCAGGTAGTGCCTCGGTCGAGCCATTTGAAAAATCTTGCTGCTCATGAAATTCTTTAGGCCCACAAGCCGTTAAGCTAATCCCTATAGAGCCTATCAGAACAAACCGACTTAAATTAATTTTCATGAACCCCAACCACCGCGACATTAACTTCCCCCACGAAAGTGAGGTTTTCATATCATGGTTTTGCAAAGCCACTCTAAAATTAAATTTTTAAAAAAAGCGCATCATGTTGAGGGGGTAAAATCCAATATAAGTGGGTGCCAAAGTCTGTTACCTGTCTAGTTTTTTGACGGTGTTCGAGTTCTTACAAACAATACCATCGAGCAGGCTGAAGTTATTATAGGTCAGGTCTTTGCTCTTAAACAGAGATACCCTATAAACTCAAGGAGCTGTACGTATGTCATCTATTAAAAATTTATCCCCATATATGTCAATCGTGGTCGCTGGAATCATGGGATTTCAGTCTTTGGCGATTGGTCAAGTTGCCCCCGAAGTTCGTCGGATTGATCCGATGACTGTAATCGCTGAAGCCGAAAAAACAGTTAAAGGTTCAAAACGTGGTCTTGGTTTAAGTGACGCAAAGAAAATGTTAGAAGCGGTCCTTGAAGTTAATTCAACCGCAAAAGGACTTGTTGTCCAGACCATGGCAATGAAAAAAGATATCGTTGATCCAATGAAATTAGTCATAGCGGAAAAGCTAGAGCATTTTCAGAATTTAAAAACAGTTATGGAAACTAATCGTGCTGCATTGAGTGTTTTGATCAATAATCCGATCGAAAATCCATATGTGCGATATCTTTACTTTGGGGTTTTATTGACTAACGCAATTCCTGCGTTCATGGCTTCAAATGATCAAAAAGGTACGCCGATTTTATTCAAAAACAATCCACAGCATCGCGAAACGATGCGGGCTTGGATGACAGCATTACCACTTATCGGTGCGGCAATCATTCGTGCAATGGACCCAACAGCAGCAGTAAATATAGATAAGATTCATGCTGACATCGATTTAGAGATGACTAAGTTGCAAAGCCTTCCAGGTTCTACTGGCGATTTCCAAAAGCAAATTTCTGAAATTACTCGGATTACTGGTGATCAAGTTCGAATCGCAGGTCAAAATTATTCACAACTTGAAGAAGGTCTTAAAACTTTGGTAGTTGGTCATGGCAGTAATGTCAGTGTTGGTAACGCGATCATGCTTGGAAGCGTATTATATGCCGTACTGCAGGCGTTTGGTGGAAAATGGGCTATTATGGCCGACCAAGGTAAAGCAGTTATCGAAGTTTTAGCCAAGAACAAAGATACCCTGGTTAAATCTTACGACAAAGTTTCTACAACGACTAGGCAAGCCGGTCAGTATTTAAAAACTTTACCTGACGCCCTCAAAACTTCAATGGGATCCGCAAAGGGTATGGGACGTTCTTCAAAGGCCCATTATTTGACGGACGGTGCGGGAGTTATGATGACGTTAACGGATGATAAAGGCGTAAAAATCGCCAAAGGTATTGTTGAAGATTACCGCGGAGCCATCGCAGATATTCAAATTACGATTGAGCAATTACAAGCAGCACTTAAAAAATAGTTAAGGCTTGCTTGAGCGATCCATAGTTTTTAAAAATTTCGGGAGGCTTAAAAAATGAAATGCTTGATTTACTTAGTCATTATTCTAAGTGCGACCATTTCATCGGCCTCTGAAATGTGTATTCATTTGTTTCCGACGCGTTCAGAATCTCTTAAGTACGAATTAAGTTTAGTAAATTCTGAGAACGACATGAGAGTTTTCGAGCAACAATTTCAAAATTTTGATATGGCTCAAGCTCTTAAGGGTGACGGCCAAGATACTTCTGACGCTGCAAAAGCTATGATTTCGGCGGCTTTTCAAGGACGATGGAGCAGTAAACATGTTCATGAAGGCCTTATAGAAAAACGAGCTAAAATCCTGGTGCAAAAATTAGATGTCATGTTCAATCCAGACAAATATGGTATTCGAAATAAGGAAATCCGAGACGTTATTTTCAAAGCGCGAGTAAGTCTTGTTGTTATAGGTATGAAGCGCTACGCAGAAATGAATGGACTCATCGTAGAAAAACATTTTTCCTTCAGAAATTTTGCCGCCGCGCGGATGACGTTATGGCACGACATTTTAAAGCCCGCTGTTAAATTGTTTCTGACGTTTTCTATTCCATATAGATCCGTTTTTAGTGAGACCGAAGCGATGGATATATTATGGAATGGAGTGTATTCACCGTCCTCGATTATTTGGAACAATGCTTATAAGCAGAATGCATTTATGAAACTGTGGGCCTGGTGGAGTGATGTGAGTCCGAAGACAATTATCGCTGTTGTATCTACGGGACTTGGTTTGGCAGTCATAGTTGCTGGCGGAATGACCTATAAGGCATATCTCAATCAGCACGCTGAAAACATTGGACAAGCCGTCGAGCAAGCGATCTCTTTAAAATCTCTACGAAGTGCCATGATGTATGATGCCGGTGCTTCCGTGTATTATCGCACCTTAGAAAAATACCCCGAACAGAACCAAGGCAAACAGCCTACTGCCGAATACAAAGCTGAAACCAAACGAAAAATTTTAGAGATTTGGCCTGACGCCACAATTGAAGACTAGTTGATTAAAACCAAAAAACTTTTAGAACAGTTACCCAAGACAACAAACACGTGATCATCGTAATCACCATAAAAAATTTTTGAAACAAAGATAAAGGCTGACGAAAAGGACTCTGCTGCTGTTGTTTTTTTCTTAAAAAATCGTGCTCGTCAGTTTTGCCGGCCGCTTTTTTATCGGCCGTCATTTTTTCAGCTAACCCTTGAACTAAGTTAATTCTTTGGACGCGATCCAATTTATAAAAGTGGACGGCAACATCATTATCAAATTCATTGAAGACTTCAATGCGAATAATCAAAGCATAACACGCCATCATTTCGCTGCCAGGAACTTGAAATTGAATTTTGATGATTTCGCCCAGCTGTGGTGAAAGATCACGCGGAGCTGTGAAAGACAAACCTGTTAACGAAATATTCTTTAACGTGGTTTTTTCTTCCCAGCTGAGCTTTTCTGCTCCAGACAGTCGGATCAGATTGTTATCATAGGTGTCCAAAATGTATCTGGGGCTTCTGGAATGATAACGTGCGAGTGAACCTGTCATATCCTATTCTTATCGGACTTTTCAGAGGATACTTGACCAAAGTTTTAGTGCGCATCTCGGAATGAGACACACTTCTTGACTGAAACCTAACATAGTTTTACTAATAACTGTATAAAATGGATCAAAATATTCCGATAAAGAACCATATGTCCACCGACTCAAATAACCCCAATAATGGCGCAGCTGTACAGTCTGGATCCAAGATTAGTTTAAAAACTAAATCGAAAAAAAAGGATCCAAAAAAGCCCGTATTTAAAAAAGCCAAACAGCGCAAACGTAAGAGTAAAAACTTTGAACACTCTTTTACGTCTGAAGATTTATTTACAAATCGTGAAGTCGGTTGGCTAAATTTTAATTTTCGTGTTTTGAGTGAAGCCCAGGATTTACAAAATCCTTTGCTTGAGCGCGCTAAATTTTTAGCGATCTCGAGTACAAATTTAGATGAATTTTTTATGCGACGAGTGGGTGGATTAAAACGTCAGATCGCCTATGGATTAAGCCCAAAATCGTCTGATGGACAAACTCCAAAAAAACAATTGTCGATGATTGCAAAATCATTGGCACCAATGTTGGCTTTACAGGTCGAAATTTTTCAAAAAATTCGCTTCGAAATGCAAGTTCACGGATGCCAAGTTATTTCTTTCGCTCAAGCAACACCAGCAGATAAAAAGTTTTTGAAAAATTATTTTGCTTCGCAAGTTTTTCCAATTTTAACGCCGTTATCGGTGGACCCGGGACATCCGTTTCCATTTATTTCAAATTTATCAACCAGTTTTGGGGTGTCGTTAGTCTATCCCCAAAATCCAGATGAAAAAGTTTTTGCGCGAGTTAAAATTCCAAAACTGATTGACCAATGGGTGCGAATTGAAAATACACCGCGAATAATTCATATTAATGAAATTGTGCGTGCGTATATTGAAGATTTATTTCCTTCAATGAGAGTCTTAGGAACTGTCCTTTTTAAAGTGACCAGAAATGCGGATTCTGATCGTGAAGACGATGACGCGGAAGATTTATTAGCCACCATTGAAGAAGAACTTCGTCAGCGTCGTTTTGCCGAAATTGTTCGTGTTGAATTTGGCCAATGCACCGACGTCTGGCTTCGTGAATTTTTAATTCGCGAACTCGATTTAAAAGAAGAAGACCTAAGTCAGTTATCTTGTGATTTTGACTTAGCGGATTTTCATCCGTTGGTTGGTTTACTGGATTGGCCAAAATTAAAATATCAACCTTGGTCGCCGGTGGTGCCACACCAAATTACCCAAACAGTTTCGATCTTTGAGCAGATTAGTGCGCATGACATTTTTTTACATCATCCGTTCGAAAGTTTTTCGGAAAGCGTCGAACGATTTATTTCTGAAGCGTCGAACGATCCCGCCGTGCTGGCGATTAAAATGACGCTGTATCGTACGGGCGACAACTCGCCTTTTATTAAAGCGCTGATTCGCGCCGCCGAGCAAGGCAAGCAAGTAGTTTGTCTGATCGAGCTTAAAGCGCGTTTTGATGAAGAGCGAAATATTTTCTGGGCTCAAGAATTAGAAAATGCCGGCGTGCATGTTGTGTATGGAATCGTTGGATTTAAAACTCATGCTAAAGCGGCGCTGGTTGTGCGTCGTGAAAATAATAAAGTTAAAACATTTGTGCATTTAGGAACGGGGAACTATAACGTTTCAACCTCGCGGTTTTATACCGACGTTGGTCTGTTAACTGCCAACGAAAAAATCACTAATGAAGTTTTAGAATTTTTTAATTACCTAACGGGGAAATCATTAAAAACTGATTATCAGCACTTGTTAATTGCTCCCATTAATATGTTTACTAAATTTAAAGAACTTATTATGCGTGAAGCCGACCATGCAAAAAATAAAAGACCTTCGCAAATTATTTTTAAGTTCAACAATATGGAAGAAGTTGATATTTCCCGGGCTTTGTATGAAGCCTCAAATGCGGGAACGCATATAACAATGATTGTGCGTGGATTCTGCTGTTTAAAACCCGGTATCAAAGGTTTGAGTGCAAACATTCAGGTGCAAAGCACGCTCGGACGATTTTTAGAACATTCACGAATTTTTTATTTTAGAAACGGCCAAGCTGATCCTGTCGATGGTGATTTTTATATTGGCTCGGCTGATTTAATGTATCGTAACTTGCACAATCGCGTTGAAGTTATTACTCCTCTTTTGGATCGCACGATCAAAGAAAAAGTGTGGGAGTTATTGCAACTTTATTTAAAAGATCAAAAACAAAGTTGGTTGATGCAGTCCGACGGTTCATATGTTCGTAAATCTAAAATTAACGATCCGCAGAACGCTGTCGGCGCAACCGAAACTAAAGTATTGGAATCTAATGGTGTTCAGCAAGAGTTAATGGATAAAGCTAAATTAAAATTACATCTGACTGAAGACGATTTTATTCCAGTAGATAATGAATAACGCCTTCTTTTAATCCAACAAATGGTATTTTAATTTTTTTAGTTCCTAAAAAGCGCATAGAGTGCAGAATTAAATCTATAGCGTGTTCCAGAACATCAATGCGATCTTTGCGAATGTCTAAACTTAATTTTTGTTCAAAACTCAATTTAGCCCAACGTTTTTTAATCAACATGAGTTCGTCGTAAGTTAAATTCGTTTGAATCGGCAGTTGCAAGAGTTGCATCTTTAATCTGGCCAAGGCATCGAAATTACCACCAGTGCCAATCATCAATGGCCAGGTTGTGGTTCTAACTTTGCGTGGAATGCGGCTTAAGTATTTGTTAGCTAATTCCGGAATTTTTTTACTATCAGCTCCAAGCTGCTTCATTAATCGCACAACACCCAACGGAAAACTAGCGGCCCAAACTTTTTTAAAATTTTGCTCATAGGCTGATGTTGAATGTACAAATGTGTATTCGGCGCTGCCGCCACCGATATCTAATAAAACCGTATCCAAAGACGACATAATCTGGGTTTTAAAAATCGCTTTCTGAATATAATTGGCTTCTTCTTGGCCACGTATAACTTCAATTTTAATCTTAGATGTCTGTAGAATTCTTCTGATAACTTCGCTGGCATTTAAGGCGTCGCGCATAGCGCTGGTTGCGACCGCTTTAACTTTTTGCACACGAAAATTTCTATTGTTACGAGCGAATTCCTGAAATGCGCCAATCATAAGCTGGAGTGTGGGTTCTTGGATTCTTTTGGAGTTAAAAACGTCGTGACCTAACCGTATGGGAAAACGTTCTTTTTTAAGAACTTCCCATTGATAGTGATCATCAACTTCCACGATGATTTGACGAATTGCGTTTGAACCGATATCGATTGAACTCAGGCGCATCTTTTGTATGTTATAAGATGAATTTCTAATTAGCAACTGTCATAGATTGGCATAGAGGAACCCATGGAGCTTGACCAAAAATTAGGTGAACTAAAAAAATTGATGTTAGAGATGGGTGGTTATGTCGAAAAAGCGCTCTCTTTGGTTCTAGATGGTTTGCAAAAAAAAGAT
>JAYVHE010000005.1:0-17365 GCA_043771495.1 Bdellovibrio sp.
CTGGCGCCTGGGGAATGCTCGTCGTTGGAACATTAGCAATAACTTCTTTGACTTGTAAAAGTGTCATCGCGAATTTTTCGTTTCCTAGCGAGAAGCAAAGGTAGCGGCCCGCACTTGAGAGTTCTGTTTTACTTTCCATTATTCATGTCCTTATTTTTTCTGTTTAGCATTTTTTAGATAATTGCTTTTCGGTGCTTAATTTATTTTACTAAATAATTATTTTTAAAATGATCTTTCAAATTAAAAATATCTGAATAATTGTTCGGTTCTTAACTGAAAAACGAACAAAGGACTAGAAAATTAAACAATAAGCTAGTCTCATTAATAGAAATTTTTAGTTATTGATGTCTGATGACCAAGAAGCTCTCAAGAGCTCAGAAAAGAACTGCTGTGATTTACGGGTTTTCTCGGCGTAAGAATATTCATCTGGTAACCTCAAATGTTCAGAAAAAATTTTATTCATTTGCGTACCGTTTGTTAGAGTCAGTTTTGGACGAAATGCAATTTCGCGACTCAGCCATTTTTCTTGAACCGCGATGGAACGTACTAAATATTTGTCGATGTCTCCGGAAAACTGGAATTCCAAAGGAATTTGCAAAACACTTTCGATGAATTCTTCGTTCCAATAAAAATGCACCGGCACCACACCGATTTGCCAGGCATAAAACGGCGAAAACTCTTTGGCCCAGACTGCGCGGTCAATCAGAGTTTCGGTATCTGTACAGCCTGTGAGCTGCATAAATAATTTATGTTTGAGCATTCCGCCAAATAAATAATCGGCACCATAGCCGGTTAATACATATTTATGATCACGACCAACAGCTTTAATTAAACTAAATAACTGAATAAAAATTTCAGCACTGAGTCCTTCTGAAAGTTCGTTGGCGTATGTGACCTGTTTAAAAAGTTGTTCGAGCTGGGATTCGTCAAACTCAATGGACTTCGAACGTCGCTTCAAAAACTGCGCCGTGAATTGTGATTGAGCTTCCTCGTCACCAAGTTTAGTTTTTAAATTATAGGTGTCTGTTACAGATGGCACTAAGGCCGTGGCTAACGACGAGTCAATTCCACCCGAAAGTAAGCTGGCTGTAATTCGCGGCGAATAACTTTGTTGGGCCGTTTTAAACGCATCGATTATGAGGCGTTCAGCGTGCGGGATCGTCAGTTTTAAATTCGGCTTTACGCGTTTCCAGACCGGGGTAACCTTTAAAATTTGATAGTTTGTGTTCTTTAAATCTAACTTTATACTGCTGCCCGGCTGCAATCTTTGCGCAACTTGAATATCCGCCGCTTGGTACTGTCTAAAATCTGTATTATTAAAATTAAATCCGACCGTTAAGTCCTTAATTGCAAAAAATGATTTTTGTTCGCACGTAATAGCTAATCGTTTATCGTCTTCGTAAATATACAATGGCAATTGACCTAGTGGATCGGTTTGAACAGTTAATTGCTCGTGCTGAACATCGATGACCGCCCACGCTGTGCCGGCTTCCTTCAAGTGATTAAACGGAACTCTGAATTCTACACTAAGACCCAGTGGTGTGGGCTGGCTTGAGTTTAAATTTTGCTTGGACACCAAGTTTGTCGAAAACAATGTGGTGCGATCCGTGATTTTTTCAAATGCGATTGGTGAATTGTAAGGACAGAGTCTAGATTTTAAAACCTCTACATTGACTGAATTCTGAGCTGCAATTTTATCAACAACAATTAAAAAACTCATACCGATGTTGCCACTTGTGATCTTAAAATTTTACCAATTGGGCTTTTCGGAAATTTGTCCAACCAAACAAATTGCCGAGGAACTTTAAATTCCTCTAATTTTAGTGAGAGCTCGGCAATAATATTATTTTCAACAGAATTTTTGTCTGTGATTATTCCATTTGGAACAAGAAACAATACTGGAATCTGCCCACGAGTTGCGTCTGGCATGGCTAAAACACACGATTCTTTGATTTCTGGAAATGCTTGCATTTGGTCTTCGATCTCGCGGGGATAAACTTTTTTACCCATAACATTGATGAAGTCATTCTTGCGACCAGTAATATACAAAAACCCTTTTTCGCCGACGGAAACTAGATCTTGAGTTTTTAAATATCCATTTTGTATACGTTCAGCGGTTAATTCTGGATTCTTAAAATATCCTTGAAAAAGGGCCGGTGAATTTACTAAAAGCTCTCCGTCGCCATCGACCTGCCAGTCTATGCCGACCAAAGGTTGTCCAATAGAAGCGGCGTGCGCATTGTTTTTATCTAAGTTAACACTGATCACGCCGATTTCAGCTAAACCGTAACCTTGATAAAGTCGCAGGCCGAATTTTTCCTTGAACCGTTCAGCGGTGGCTTGCGATAAAGCAGCACTTCCACAAAAGGCGTAGCGGAGCGAACTGTATTCTTTTGGATTTAAAACGTCGAGTTGATTGAATAGATCATACATTTGCGGAAGAGAACTAAAAAAGGTAACTTGGTATTTCTTAATCCATTCTAAAATTCTAAATGGGAAAGCCGTCGTCGGTTCGAACAGGATCACCTGACCATTCTTCATCAGCGTTGGGAGCGTTAAACAATCTAAACCGTGCGAGTGACTTAAAGGCATCGTACATAGGGTGCGATCGCTTGAGTTTAATCCCAAGTGTTCAGCGTTGACACGTGATCGGTAGATTAAAGCATCCAGTGAAATCTTTAATAATTTGGGCTCGCCAGTGCTTCCTGATGTCAGCTGCAACAACGCTGTTTCTTGTAATTCTGATTCAATTTCTGTTGTGATTAAGATTTCTTTTAAAAGCTGGCTAGGGGTTACATCAATTTTTATGTTACAAATTAATTTTTTGTGAACTGCTAGTAGTTCGTTGGATTTGGTTTGGGGATCAACCGTAAACACGCAATGACCAAGTTCCCACAACGCCAATAAAGTAGTCAGGGTTTGAATATTGTTGTAAACGGTTAGCCAAACAACGGAACCTAATTTTAATTCGCGGTATTCGACCATTTTGTTAAGAACTAACTGGTGGAGTTCTTCGTAAGTGACCGACGACTGAGGCGTAATGACGGCGATATTCGTTGACGCGATAATTGTTTTTAGTAATTTCATTGTTCTAAGTCCTTAGCATTTTGTTTGGGACTAAAAAAGCTTTTGGGAATATGAGTGATCTGGGCGCCTTTGGCCACATAAATTTGGTCAGGTTTGAATTGTGAAAAGCTAATTTGATTATAGTTGATTAATTTAGTGTTTCGCGGAATTTCCATTCCAGCTTGAAACAATAATCCGGCACCGATAAAACAGTTTTCACCAACGACGGCACCAAAAAAAATTTGATCGTCTTCAAAAATCGGCTCAGCATTAAATTTAAAATCAGCAAACCCAACTCCACCTCCGATAAAGGTATTTGCACCAATGACTGTATGATACAAAATATGTGTCACGACGTTACAGTTTTCGCCGATAAAACAATTAAAAATGTCTGAAGGAACAATGTAACTGCCGTGACCAATTACGGCGACTTTGATGGAAGCCCCTTCACGAATAATAACGTCATCGCCGATGACGACTCCGCGCAAATAACAATGCGGACCGATTTCGACGTTATCGCCAATCACACAAGATTCCAGAACTGCCGTTGAATGAATTTTACAGTTCTTACCAATTTTATTTGAAAAGCGCGCTAAAAATGAGTTGTTCACAATTTTTGTGAGCCATTTCATATTAAAAATATCGGACAACACTCCAACTGTTTGCGCCGTGGTTTCGCGTGCAATACAACTTTGAATCTTTAAAATGTCTTTTGCAGTCGCTAGGGGCTGGTAAAAAAATTCAGTCAAAGCAACTTCGTAATTTTTATCCGGATAGATTCCGATCGGTAGCCTTAAAGGAACAGCAAAAAACTTATGGTTAGAAACTTTTAATCCGTCTTCGTGGTCATAGGGAAAAAGCATCCGGCCATGTAAGTCCGACTCTGATGAGATGGTATGATTGCTATGCCCGGCAATCGTGTTTAAGCTGTTTGAATTATAATAAAAACGATTCTCAATCAAAAATTCAACGAGTGAATCGCTATAGGCAACGCAGTCAAAAAAGACCAATGAAGTATCAAAAATTTGAATTTGGGCTTCATCACCCATATGGGCTTGTTTAATTTTAATTATTTCTAGACCGTATTTTTTTTGCAGTTTTGTTAACTGTCGATGCAATCGTTCATTTAAATTTTCGCGGCCAAAAACGATATGACTACGCAAGCCAGAAAAATTTTCCAACATGTCGTGATCTTCAACTAAATATATCAATTGCTTAGGCAATGTAAAATATCTCCCACGGTTTCGATTTTGTAACCTTGATCAACTTTTTCCCCGATGTCGACTCCGAATGTTTCGTGAACTCCAACAGCCACCTGGACCAGCGCCACGGAATCTAAGCGCAGGTCGCGAGTTAGGCTTTGCTCAAGATTCATGATCTTTTGCGTAGACAATTTTTGTATGAGGTCGATCAATTGTTCTTTCATAATTCTTTGGTCCCGGCTTCCAGACGCCCATCACGGTTTAAAATTCGTTCAAAATGCTTTTGCGCTGACCCTGCAAACATAGTTTGGATATGAGCATTTGCTGCGGCATTACGAACATTTTCCAACGCTTCAATCATTGCTTTTGTGTAGATCTTTTTAGTTTCTTTAAATGGTGTCATTGGATATTTCTGAAAGCGTTCGATCATGGCCTGAACGGCCGGCATTAAATTTTCTGGTTTAACTAATGAGTTGAAATAACCTTTTTTGAATGCAGTCTCGGCGTTCATCATATCGCAACCAATAACATCGTCGAGCATTCTAGCTTGACCAAAAAGTTCTTTTAAAATGGTTGCGCCCAGCGGACAAGCTACACCATTTTTTAATTCAGGCATGGACACTTTTACAGTTTCGCTAGCTATGCGCCAGTCGGACATCAAAGCGACTTGTAAACCTTGGCCGATCACGTACTGATCCAAAACAGAAATGACGGGCTTATTAATTTTTAAAACGGATTGATACAGATTAATAATTTCAGAAATATAAAGATCTGTCTCGTCGGCTGTTTTTAATTGGCTGACATCATTAAAGTCTCCACCCGCTGAAAACGAACGATTCGGTCCGCCGTAAAATACGACTCCATGAATTTTATCATCGTGATTTATTTTTTTATTAAGCTGAGTTATCGCTAAAGTTAGTTTACGCGAAAATGGATTGGTCTCTTTTACATGATCGAACTGCACCCACAACCAATTATTTTGAATTTGTGTTAAATATAAACCAGGAAAGCTCGAGTAAGACTTTTCGTTAATCATCCAAAAATTATAGCCCGCAGGTCAAACACGTCAATTGTGCTACAAGTTAGAAAACAAAGCGTCAATTTAAGAAACTAGATCGTACAAGCAGAAAGAATTTGATCGAAAACCATTTTAAAAGATTTGGCCTGCATTTTTTCAATATGTGTAACTAATGAGATATCAGCTCGTAAATAAGCGTTCCCAATTTGGACAAGATTTTTATAAT
Source organism: Bdellovibrio sp. (assembly GCA_043771495.1). Taxonomy (GTDB): domain Bacteria; phylum Bdellovibrionota; class Bdellovibrionia; order Bdellovibrionales; family Bdellovibrionaceae; genus Pseudobdellovibrio. Next base: position 5,513 of record JAYVHE010000005.1, read on the forward strand.
TTTGCGCTACGGATTGCGGCAAAAGAGCAATGAAGGGACCATTCTGGGCTGTTTTAGCCATGATTTCGTAATCTTTGATGTAAATTTTTTTACTTTTTGAATATTTCTTAATTACAGGCAGATAATTGCGCATTTCTGGATTAAAAAGAATTTTTTCTAATTTTTTATTCACGCCGGTGTCTTTGGATTGGAAAGCCGCAATAAAATCATAACCGATCTTCTTTTGAATCAAATTCGGGTTCTTAATGTCTGAAATAACAATTCCAAAATCAAACTCTTGCTCGTTGGTCATGCGTAACACCTGGTTAGAACTTAAAGTATGGGCTTCAAGTTCAACCTGTGGAAAAGACGCCGAAATATTTTTAACAATTTGTGGAAAATAGTTTTGTCCGAATGATGAGTGAAACCCGATCTTGATTAATCCGGTCGGTTCATCTGTATTCTGAATTATTTTTTTAAAGTTGTTTTCCCAGCTGTTCTTTGTGCTGCGAACCGCTTCTAAAAATTGCATTCCTGATCCAGTTAGAACTAAACCACTATTTTTACGAATGAAAAGCTTTTGACCAACATCGCTTTCTAATCGGTTCAAGGCGCGTGATAATCCAGATTGTTGAATCCCCTGAATTTCTGCGGCTTTAGAAATATTTAAATACTCTGCGAGTAAAAGAAAATAACTAATTTCCTTTTGCAAAATATCCATATATTTAAAATTATTGAACTGGTAGACTTTTGCCATGGTAGTCCCAATAAAATGAGGGCCGATCTTAAAATCGGTCCCTAATTATTTATGATTATCGTTTAAGATTGATAACTTCGCCAAGTAACTCATCGGTTGTCGTGATCGTTTTTGAGTTGGCTTGGAACCCGCGCTGACCTGTGATCATATTTACGAATTCAGATGCTAAATCCACAGTCGATCTTTCTAAAGATTTCGAAACTAATGAACCGCGACCTGACCCTCGTGGCGAACCCATAGATGCAGTTCCTGAATCACGAGATTCTTTGAACATATTTCCACCGGTTTTAAATAGCGCTTCTGCGTTTTCAAATTTACCGAGAGAAATCTGCCCTAAATCCATGACTTGTCCGTTCGAGTATGAAACTGTTAGAACACCTTCATCATTGAATGAAAGACTATTCACCATACCTGCTGAGTAACCGTCTTGTTTCCAAGTGACGATGTCAGAGTCTTTACCGAACTGTTTAGTTCCTTCAGTTCCTTTACCGCCTGATGCGATATCATCTCCGAAATTGAACTTCACTTGCATATCTTGTTTCGCACCACCAGAAAAGTTCAAAGAAGATTCAGTCACTTCTTGCGATTCTAATTTACCGTCTTCGGTAAATTTTAAAGTTCCTTGAAGGATTTGACCAAGTTCTTGTCCTTCTGGAGTACCGCCTTCAACTTCTTTTCCATCAACTAAGCCTCTGAACGTCCATGTACGGTCAGCTCCGCGATTGAAAAACATATTCACCATGTGTTTAGTACCTTGAGAGTCATAAACTTCAACGGCTGTTGCGTAGTGTGAAGTTTTATATGGATCTTTAACGTCGAAAGTTTTTGAATCTGCGATTTGACGTGAATCTAAATTTAGATCCATTTTTATTTCTTTAGTTTGAGTTGCATTAACAATTGCTCGTGGGAATCTCATATCGCTGATGCGAGTTTCGATTTTTCCGCGATCATCAGCTTGATAACCTTGTACGCGTTGCTTTTGATTATTCACAAGAAAACCGTCTTTATCGAAGTGGAATGAACCATCGCGCGTATAACTGACGCCTTCAGTTCCTTTAACTTGGAAAAAACCGTCACCGTTGATCGCCAAGTCGGTCGCACGATCCGTGTGGTCAATATTACCTTGTAATAACAATGGATTAATTGCAGAGACGCGAACCCCGCGGCCCATTTGATTTCCGCCGTCGATCCCTTTAATATTTCGCGCCATTAAGTCAGCGAATTCTGCACGAGATTGTTTGAATCCCGTTGTATTTGCATTTGCGATATTGTCCGCTGTAACACCAAGACCTTCACCTTGAGCTTGTAAACCAGATACACCAGTCCACATTGATGAAAGAATTCCCATTGGAACCTCCACTTTTCTTTTTTGAAGGGCCCCCTCGAGGAGGACCAGCCCTTGTATTTGACTATTTTTGTATTCGACAAAAATAATCTGTTTATAAAACCGTGCAGGTTTTCACCCGCTTATTTAAGACCCTTAAATCACAACCGTACTATCGATGTTGGTAAAAACATTTTCTTTCAAAGCGTTTTTATCCATCACTGTTACCACAGTATTATTCTTAACACTCACGATCAGCGCAGACTCATCCATTAGCACCAACGTATCTTTAGAACCCTTAGAAGCCGCTTTTTTTATGGCGTCTTCGATTCGTCCTAAGCTCTCTGGGGTGTAAGAAATCCCCCGACTTTGCATTCGTTCGATCGCATGATTAGAAAATCGCAATTGATTTTCTAACTTCTTATCAGAGCCGTTGAGCTCTGCGAGCTTTCCGTTCTGGCTGACAATCGCTGCAGGAGTTTTTGCTTCCGCATCTTTGTTGGCCTGCAAACTCTCTTCAAGAGTCTTTAAGAATCCACCGTCGTCCGCTTCAGTTTTACCTAATGCTTCTTTCGGTTTTGGAATCAGACTATCTATACGGCTTAAGCCGTTCATCAGCTTTGTCTTATCCATATCTACTTCGCCGTTCCGGATGAAGAATTTTTATCAAATTCTTTCTTCACCTGATCTAAAAGGCCAGCGTCCATTCCTACTTGCGACATCAGATCCCCAACGTCCGCCTTCAGAGCCTTTTTCGCAGCTTCTGACTTCTCTTCTTCCTTCATACTATTTTGACTCTTAACGTCGTCTTTCTTCAAGTCGAGATCAGTAATATTTTTTGAGTTCTGGTCGTTACTCATAAGACTTGGGTCAGTAAACTGACGAACGTCTTTCAGACGAACAGACTGATTCCCCACCTGAAGGATAGCTCCATCGTTACCAAAGCTAAGCCCAGTAACAGTTCCCTGAAAATCTGTTTTTGGCATTAACTTCTGTCCGTTTTTATCGACCGCTTCAACTTGAAATCGGTAATCACCAGCAGCCGCTTTTTGTCCAACATCATTTTGACCATTCCAAACAATTTTATTTTCGCCAGTTTTTAATTCGGCAAATTTAAAATTACGAACGATGTCGCCTTTTTGGTTGAACACTTTTACTTCGGCTGATTTTGCATCGTTAGGTAATGCAAATTTTAAATCGTGCGACTTATCAAAATCTGTTCTTGCGATTCGTGCGGAATCACCAGAAACCATTTTACCAATAAGATTTAAAGCCTGAAATTGTTCTGCCGGTTTTGCTGCTGTTTTCATTTCTGATAATGTCGAATTGATATTCGACATTTGCTCTAATCCAGAAAATTGCGCAAGCTGTGCCGCCATTTCATGATTCTTCATTGGATTTGTGGGATCTTGATATTTTAGTTGAGTCAGCATTAATTTAAAAAAAGCATCCTTATCCATCGAATTACTACCCGTGCCTCGAACTTTTTGGTTTGGGTCTACGTAATTAGGATCGCTTAATCCGTTTAACACTTGCCCAACGTCATTCGCACCAAGCATTTGTTTTTGCTCGGCCGTTAACTGATTGGATCCGCTATTTACATCTTGCATGTCCGGTTTCTCAGCCTTGTCATTCCAAGTTACTGTTCCTCGGCCAACTCCCATTACAGACATAATTTCCTCCTTACTGGTTTGCAGCCGCCTCCAAGAGGCGACTACTTTCTAAAGTTTTAAGCGACCATATTCACTGAACTCAAAGTTTTTGTAGCCATTCCGTAACCACGCGTGATTTTCGGAGCTACAGAAGTTTGACTTCGATTATCGGCTTGAAGAGTACTGTCAGGTTTGAATGAAGATGAACGCGAGTCAATGTCATGAGCTTGATTCCCTTGACGTTGATGTTGCTGTTGCATTTGTCCTTCAAACTGATTCCAATTCTGATTCTGTCCTGAATTTTGTTGATTCAGAAAAGACTGAGAATTTGAATTCTGCTGACTCAAATCTGCCATCGCCGACATATTATTAATCTTAACATGATCTAGATTAAAATTGTGCGAAGCTAGACTTGACCTAAGGTCAGATATTGATTCTTGCAATAATTTTTTCGTCTGCGGATCGGCGGTGTTTAATTCGACCTGAACTTTTCCATCATTCATGGTCACTCGTAAATCTACGGTGCCCATGCCTTCAGGGGTCATTCGAATTGTTGCTGTTCCGCCGCCATCTTTCACCAAGAACTCCGCTTGCTTCACAATCTCGGCAGTGTTTTCTAAATTCACCGGATTGGTCGGCTTATCAATACCAGTCACTCCCATTGGGCTCGCCGCTTGGAAAGTATGCGATGACGGTGCCAATACATTCGTAGGCGATCCATCCTGGATCACAGCCGAATCTTTGAGGATTGATTGATCATCAAGCCGGAATTCTTCGTGCGCATCAGTGCTCACGCTTTCGGTTTGTTCCTGCGATTGATTCGTCGCAAAATTTTGTCCGAATTGCTGCTCAGCAAATTGTTGGTTCTGCGGATTTTGTCCGACATGTTCAACCGATTTTGTAAGCTGCGCATGAATTTGCTCTGCGTTCAGTTTTTGTCCGAGTCCTTCGGACTTTACCTCAGCCATTCCAGTTTCTAGAGCTTCCGACAAATCCTTTGTCGTTAAAGCACTGTCTTTAGCTAAAGCTGCAAGCTCAGACTGCGATTGTTGCAGTGCTTGAAACACATTAGCTTGAAATGGATTAGTAACTTCTTCACCGACTAACGTCGACGCATCAACGTTGGCAGCTAACGCAGCTTCTGTAGTTAATGCTGAACTTTTTGCAACCTGTTGCAGTAATGCTTCGCCTTCATCCTGAAGAGGAATTATTTCTGCACCAGTCATTTCTGCACCGTGCACTTCGCCTTGTGCTTCTTGTCCAATTAACTCTAACTTTTGATTTGCGGATTCTACTGAAATTTCAGAGATTACAACGTCTTCACTGTTTGGATCTTTATCGAGATCCACAACTTCTACTCTACTCTGTTGAAAGGCCATAGGGTTTGAAGTTGGTTGAAGTTCTTTCTCGTCTTTTTCAGTTTCTTCCGACAAACGCTTCGGGTTGTTATCGATTTTTCGCTCTGACATCTTCCGATTAGTTCCCCCAGATGTTTCGCGAAACTCTTTGTCCTTATTTTTAAGTACGCCTTCAAATTCTTTTTTGTCTTTGAAGATGTCTTTGTTTTGGACTTTGAGACTATCGATTACCCCGTGCAATTGTGGGGGGCCGACACTCAATTTGTCACTGATCACTGTCCTCCTTGGTTGGTTGTTGTTGTTCTTGTTGTCCTTCGTTTGGTATTGAAGATTGATTTTGGCTCGAAACTTTGCGATCCGGCAGTCTGTAACCAGCATATTTTTCGGCTAAGATTTGTGCCTTGTCTGATTTCACTAAATTTAAAATGTCTGCAGCACTTTTCTTTTTCATTTTGCTCAGAATTTCGATCACTAAATCTTCGTCCATAGTTTCGAAAACTTTAGCGGCTTGTGACGGCTTCATCGTTGAGTAAACTTGCACAAGTGTTTCCACTTTTGCTGAATCGGAAGCGACGCGATCTTGCAATAATGTACTGATGCTACTGCGATAATTTATCATTTCGTTGAGCTTAGCTTCAATTTCAGATTTTAGCTTAGCGACTTCATCTTCGCGGCGAACTAATTCGGCTTCGCGTTTGTCGAGTTGCTTTTTGCGATCCGCTAATTTGAATAAATAATCTGTAGGGTCATCGCTGGTAGCAATAGCCAATTTTTCCTCAGCTGCTTTATCAGTCGCTACTTTGGGATCTGCAGCAACTGTAGCTGGCGCAGCCGGCGTAGTGCCTTTAGCTTTATCGGCAGGAGCTTCGGTATTGGCTAAAGCAGACGACATGCTGATTTCTAAATTCGATAAAAATTCATCGATTTGATCCAAATACTGAATTGATCCGGCTACGCCAACAAGCAACACAAAAAACATAAAAAAAGATTTCATGGGAAATTGTCTTTTGCTAAGTGCAGCTAGTTTCCGTTTGCGTTTTGCCGACATTGTCGAAGCATTGTGCACGGGCGAATCTTCACGGCCACGAACAGCCGTTTGATTTTTCGCAGTTTTAAAAAATTGATCGTAACCTGACTTCATCTATTTTTCCCCAACATTATCAACATCGTTTCCAACTTGTTTATTACCTTTTGCTGAAACGATCTCATCAATTTCTTTTTGTTCTTTTTGAAAACTTTCTTGCATAAACTCTTTCAATTTCTTCTCTTTGATCTTCTCTATCATTTTAGCCTCTGTTAAGGCTTTCAGCAAAATTTCACGACGATTCTGGACTAATTTGTCGATTTCTTTAAGACGTTTGATTTGGTCTGCTATGCGATAGTCTTGGCCTTCCAGGAACTCATTGATCTGCAAAACTTCCCTAGACCACTCCGTTCCGCCAGAAACAATCACTGCGCGTGACATCTCGTTTTGCTGTTTTGAGTCACGCATATCAACTAAACCTTTTTCTTGCTGATTATAATACGACATCGCTTCATTAAAATCTTTCTGGGCAAGATCGACAGCGATTTTGCGTGCTCTTAAAACTTTTTCTAATCTAAAATTAAATTTCATACTATAAGTTTACAGCGATTGAGTTCATGATTTTTAGACATTGCGCCATTGTCGAAATATCTGAAGTGCTTTGTTTGAGTAATTCATTGATCGGCTCAATGTACTTAATGGCCTTATCAATTTTTGGATTTGCTCCAGCCTTGTATGCGCCAATATTAATTAGATCTTCGGCATCACGATAAACGGCAATTGTTTCACGAATTTTTAGCGCCATCTTCATATGTTCCGGTGACACAACAGCCTTCATCACCCGGCTTGCGCTTTGCAAAACATCGATCGCCGGATAATGTGAGCGATGCGCTAGCTGTCGAGATAAAACAATGTGGCCATCCACTATCGATCGCACGGCATCCCCGATTGGATCATTCATATCATCACCGTCAACGAGTGTGGTGTAAAACCCTGTGATTGAACCACCACCGGCAAAATTTCCAGCGCGCTCTAATAATTTTGGCAGTTGCGAAAATACACTTGGCGTAAATCCACGAGTTGTCGGTGGTTCACCAATAGATAAACCAATTTCTCGGCTGGCCATTGCAAAACGAGTCACTGAGTCCATAACTAACAAGACATTTTTATTTTGAGTTGCAAAAAATTCTGCAACCGCCGTTGCAACATAAGCTCCACGCATCCGTAGTAGCGGGCTTTGATCGCTTGTCACACAGACAACGACAGACTTTTTCATACCTTCGGGTCCTAATTCGTTTTCGATAAATTCACGAACCTCACGACCACGCTCACCGATCAGCGCAATAACATTGACGTCGGCTTCGGTTTGTTTAGCCATCATTCCCATTAGTACGGATTTACCGACACCAGAACCCGCCATGATACTAATACGCTGACCGCGGCCGACAGTTAAAGTTGAATTAATCGCTCGAACGCCAACGTCTAGGATTTTTCGGATGGGTTCACGATCAAGTGGATTAACGATTTCCCCGTAGATCGAAATTTCCTTATATGAATCCAGGGTTTCTTTGCCATCGATCGGATCACCTAATCCATTAACGACCCGACCTAACAAATCTTCGGAAACTCGAACCGTAGCCACGTTTTTAGTTAACGTCACTTTACAGCCGAGCGAAACGCCACGCATTTCACCAAGGACCATCATAAAAACTTCGCGATCTTTAAATCCAACGACTTCAGCTAAAATAGTTTTGCCTTGATTGATTGTTTCAATCTGACAAATACTTCCTACCGAAGCTCCGGGCAAAAATCCTTTAATGACTAAGCCAGAAACTTCAGTCACTTTTCCGCTATCTTTCGTTAGGCGGATAGATTTTAGTAAATCTTCGTATTTTTCAAAATTCATTTAGGCCTTTTTTAAATCTGTGTTCTTAGGCATTAATGTATATAGCTCCTGCCACAATTTTTCGGTGCGCTCGTGAACTTGAGCATCGATGATCCCGTAATTAGTCTCGATGACGCAGCCGCCTGGCTTAATTTCATCCGAACCAGAGATCTTAACGTTTTTTAGTACTTCAAATTTTTCTTGCTGAGAAGCTCTAAGCTGTTCAATAAATTTGAGCTGCTCGGAACTTACTGAAACGTGAATGTCTTCCTCTAATTGAGCTTGTTCGATCGCTTTAGTGATGATGTTCATAATTACTTCTGGCTTTTTTTCAATTTGATCAAACGCAATTTTTTCAGCCAAGTTGTAAATGAGCGTAATTATATGACGTTCATTTTGATGAACTAAATCTTTTTTAAGTTCATTCAAACTTTCTAATAATCTCTTGATCTCGTCGACTCCGGCTTGTAGTTCAGCCGATTTTTTTTCGAAGGCCTCTTTATTACCTTCTTCGTGACCGAGTTTAAAACCTTCATCGTAAGCTTGCTTTTGAATCTCGGAAATTTTCGATAAGACAGCGGCTTCGATTTTCTGCTCTTCGGTATTTTTTTCGATCTTTTCGACACCCGTGGTTTTACGTAAAACATCACTCATGACGAAATCAGAGCCATGTTTTTTTTGTTCCAAATAGTCCAAAGCCATTTGTGGAGTTCCAAAATTAAATTCACGCGGTTTAAAATCCAAAACCGTGGATTGATCCTTTTGCTCCTGCGACGATGTTGTTCGTAAAACCTTAGACCATCGCATCTTCCGTACCGCCTCTTGCTATGATGATTTTGCCTTCTGCTTCTAAACGGCGGGCTACGTTGACGATCTCTTGTTGAGCGCCTTCGACGTCTGTTAAGCGCGCAGGTCCCAAATTTGATAGATCTTCGCGCAGCATTTCGGCCGCTCGCGCCGAAATATTTTTGAAGACTTTAGATTTAATGTCTTCATTCGCGGTTTTTAAAGCTAACAATAATTTATCGTTTGCAACTTCCTTAAGTAATAGCTGAATTCCACGATCGTCAATTTTAGTAATATCTTCGAAAACAAACATCAACTTACGAATCTCTTCTGCTAACAATGGATCTTTTTCTTCTAAGCGCGACATAATTGACTGCTCAGTATTTTTATCCATAACGTTAAGCATTTCAGCCACGGGTTGAACTCCACCAAGTGAAGCGGCTTCAACTGAGTGCGTATTCGACAATTGGTTTTTTAATACCCGATCAATATCAGCAATCAATTCCGTATCTACGTGATCTAAGTTGGCCATACGCATAACCACTTCGGCTTGCAGTGTTTCTGGCAGGCGACGTAATACTTCGCCTTTCTTTTCGGATTCTAGATGCGCTAAAATTACGGCTACAGTTTGTGGGTGTTCATTGACTAAAAATGTTGATAACGCTTTGGCGTCTACCATCTCTAAAGATTCTAATGTACGACCGCCACCTGAACTAATATTCAAACCACCCAAAATCGCGCGCGCACGCTCTTCACCAAGCGCTGCAATAATAGACTCTTTACTCGAATTTCTGTCTGAGAAAATAAATTCTTCCGACTCACTTAAAGTTTCGTAGAACTCTTCAAGCACGCGTTTGGTAATTTGTACTGGAACAACTTTATACTTCGTCATTAAATGAATTAATTTACGAATATCTGCGTCTTCCATTTTAATAAATAGAATTTTAATCGCTTCTTGTCCAAGGTAGTTCACAAGAATAGCGGCTTTATCAATTCCTCGCAGGGAATCGTAATCAAAATTACTATATTTGCTTAACGCTTTACTAGACACTGCTACTCCTTACGAGCGACCCACATATTGATCGCGTTCGCCGCTTTTTCTTCATCTTTATTTACTAAGAACATAATTCGATCTTTTAGAAGTTCACTCTCAGCTTTATCTGGATCTACTGACTCTTGCAGGATCGGTAACACATTACCCAAACCTGGAAGGCTGTTATCAACCGATTGAAGTTCTTCCAGCTCTTCCAACGTTCTTGGAAGCATTTCCTCGACTGAATCTGTGAATGAATCCGTGATCCATTGCATAAATGGACGAACCACCATAAAGAAAAATAACATTAATGCAAAACCTAAAAGACCCCATTTAAATAGTGACTGAACTAATTTCTTTTTTTCTAAGTTAGTTAACAATTTTTCGCTTTCAGAAAAATCTTCCAACTGGAATTGAATCGATTCAATTTTTACTGAATCGCCACGAGATGCATTAAAGCCAATCGCAGATTTAACCAGACTTTCATATTTGGCGATTTCTTCTAAGGAACGCGCTTTCCACTCAGATTTTGGTTGCCCGTCAGGACCAGTCGTCGTTGTAATTACACCATCTACCAAAACAGCGACACTGACTTTTTCCGTATTGCCTGCAGCTTCTTTAATATTACGAATTGTCTTTGGAACATCATAATTAATTGTTTTTAATTCTTTACGGACACCTTGCTTGAATCCAACTTGGCCGTTCGTGTCTTCGGCGCCAGGGATATTGGACCGAGAGCCCGGAACTCCAGTAGGATTCATACGAGATCCATCTAAAGATTCTTCGTTTGTCGTAATACTACGTGTTGCGATTTTTTCGGCATCAACCATTTCTTCAACTGAGGTGATGACTCGGTTATTAATTGTAGCATCAACTTTAGTAACAATTTTGCCTTGACCGACAACTTTAGATAAAATCGAATCAATACGATTTTCAAGTTCGCTTTCGATTTGCTGTTTGAGCTGTAATATTTCGCTGGTTGCACCTAAACTGCTATCAGATTTTTGCGATAACATTTTACCACTATCATCCAAAACTGTTACGCGATCTGCATCCATGCCTTCAACAGCATTGGAAACTAAATAACGAATACCGCGAACTTGTTCTGGCGTTAACTGTTTGCCTGGATGAAGCGAAATCACAATCGACGCCGAAGCTGGAGAACTCTCCTCCATGATGGCTGATTTTTTTGGTAAGGCTAAAATAATTTTAGAATTTTTTACGGCGCTTAAGGTATTAATCGCGCGCATTAACTCACCCTGAAGGGCGCGCTGGAAATTAATTTTTTGCGTATAAGAATTAACTCCGAAATCCTGTTTTTCAAAAATCTCTAACCCAATTGTGCCCATACCCGACGAGCCAATTTCAGCCATCAGCTGCATTTGCGTTGCATGCAAATACTCTTGTGGAACTGTAATTGTTTTACCACCGTCTTTAAGCTGGTATGGAATAGTTTTAGAATTCAGTTTCGAAATAATATTTGTAACTTGATCCGAAGGAACATTTGTTAGCAACACGGCATAATCTTTACCAGAGGCCATAAATGTAACGGCGCCGACAGCTCCCATAATAATCAATGTTGATGCCACAAATGCTAAACGTTTTGTTGGCCCCAACGATTTGTAAAATTCTCTGAACTGTGCTAGTAAACCCGCTATTAACTTACCCACATCACACCTGCATTCTCATAATTTCTTGATAAGCGTCGATAATCTTATTACGAACTTGCATCATAGTACGTAATGCGATGTCTGCTTTTTCTGTCGCAATCATCACTGATGCAATGTCGTCTGTTCGACCTGTTGATAGTTCTTGAATTTTTTTGTCCGAGGTTTTTTGCGCCTCATTAACACTGCCAATGGCTTGTGTCAGCGTATCGGCAAACGACGTTGAAGCTGTTCCCGATGTGGACTGGGCATCGTTAACGACGAATTCAGAATCTTTTGCATTTTTTAGCCCGCCACTTTCTAAAAACTGACGCGCTCCCGAGATTGTCAAACCATCCATGGCTAAACTCCCTTTCTGTTATTATCTACCAATTTCCAGTGCACTTAA
>JAYVHE010000006.1:0-10914 GCA_043771495.1 Bdellovibrio sp.
CAACTGAGCTAAGTCTGCGCCTTGAAAATAATTTATAAAAGAACTCTCTACCGATAAACTGAATCAGTAAACTATCAATTATTTTTGTAAAAGTTTATCTGTTTTTTGCATTAATCACTTAATATATCTGCGAATTCAGCCTTTGTTTGACCCTAGAATCGAGTTTATGTACATCGTTGGGATGCATTCCCTCGACATGGCGGTATTCTTTCCATTTTTGATCACAGGTCTTATCGTTTCTACGATTCATGCGGCCCTACCGACTCATTGGCTGCCATTTGTTTTAGCAGCTCGGTCACAAAAATGGACTTACTCCAAAACCATCGCCATTTTACTGATAGCAGGCTTCGGCCACATTCTAACAACGTCATTGATTGGCGCAGCGCTAGTTTGGTTCGGTCTTACGATCAGCGACACGATGCAAAGTCTTTTGGTTTTGGCCGCGTCTTTGAGTTTATTTTTATTTGGCTTGTACTACATCGTGCAATCTCAGCGTGGTCATACTCACGCGCATTGTTCGCATAATCATCCCCATACCCATGATTATAAAGAAAATTCCAAAGATGGCTGGGCCATTCTAAGTTTACTGATGTTACTGACGTTTTCACCGTGTGAATCATTTATTCCTGTTTATGTGTCAGCGTGGTCATTAGGTTGGGTTGGCTTTTTTGGATTAACACTAGTTTTAACAATTGGAACTTTAACCGCCATGATTTTATTTACGACGCTAGCGTTTTTTGGGTTTCGCCAAATCAATCTAAATTGGCTAGAACGAAAAGAAAAATTAATTATTGGTATTGTCTTGATGATTTTTGCCGTGGTGATCTATATGATTGAGTCAGGTCACCAACATGCGCACTGAACTAATACAGACTATTTTTTTTGAAGCAGAAATAAAAAGCACCCGTTCCTCGGGGCCTGGCGGTCAACACGTCAATAAAACATCGTCAGCTATTCAAGTTAAGTTTTCAATTTTAGCCTCTGTTTTTTTTAACGACGACCAAAAACAAAAACTCTTACAGCGTCTGGCCCACCGTATAGTTCAAGATGAATTTTTGATGATGCGTTCTGAAGAAGAGCGTGATCAAAACAGCAATAAGAAAAAAGCTGTCGAGAAACTGGCGGATTTAATTATAAACAATCTAAAGGACCCAAAGAAGCGTTATAAAACTAAGATTCCGTTCGGCGCAAAAATAAAAAGGCGCGAATCCAAACAGCGGAACTCCGTTGTTAAAAAAACGCGCCAAGAAAAAATTAAATACTAAAAAATTACTTAGAATAAGTGATTTTAGCTTTGCCAGTTGAAGAGATCATAACTGAAGTTACCATTTTACCTAACGAAGCGGCTTTATCTAATTTTGCAGAGATTTTTTCGTAGGTTAATGTACGACCTTGAGCTTCTTCGTTGATTTCCTGGCAACCAGTTACTTTAGTTGTGTAAGAAGGCGCTCCAGCAATAATCATTCCGCCTGGTCCTTTTTGTAAATCTTTTTGAGTCAAAGTAACGATGCAGCTGGTATATTTAGTCGCGATAAAGAAAACACCTTCTTCTTGTTCTTGAATCACTTGTAACTTTAATTCTTCAGCTTCTTCAACTTTATCGTCAACGTGAGCTGTTGAGCTTTTTTCTAATTTTTCTTGCATGGCTTCAACGGCTGTATCTATTTGACGAATTTGACGGTACCACGGCGCCATCATAGCTTGTGAAACTGTTGATAATGTCATTAGCGTTGCGATGACGAATAATTGGGCTTTCATAGGGACTCCTCGGTTTAAATGCGTGTTGTTGTTTCAGCGTTCAACTAAGGGGTTATGCAAAGCGCTGCCCTGAATAGGATTAATTCTGTTTGATTGGGGATCGGAACCGTGTAGGAAATTCAACCGACCATTCAAAAACTGTCACTCTATTTTTGCGCTAAATAGACTTTTCGGAATAGGTTCAAGTAATCTGCCACTGTGGTTTGAAAATGCTTCTTTTGCTTAACTGAAGCAGTACAGAAAAAATCTAAAAAGAATTTCTCATTTCTAACTTCCCGCTCAAGAACGGCGGCCTTAAGCTCTGCAGTATGGAAATCACGCCACTGAATAACGTAGTTTTTTAAGTACTGTTTGGCTTCTGGTACCGATTTATTTTGTAAAACGTTTATATTTTTTTTTCGAGACTCAATTAAAAAATTCTCATAACTTTTTTGTTCTAAGACATGGGTTTGAACCGACTGCTGCTGGGGCGCCGTTAAATCACCAAATAATTCCTGCAATGTGCTTTGTGTTCTTTTTAGCCTTTTTTCAGATGCATTCACGCGATCTGAATTAGATTTTTTTTCGTCTTTGGCAATTTCCTTGTTGGTTTGCTCGATGAAATACTCAACTTGTTTGGGGTTCACGGAATCGATAAATGAAAAGCTACGTTTTAAAAAACGAATTCGAAGTTGTTCGAATTGTGGTTTTAATTCATAGTAAGATTTTTCAACTTGCACGCATTCTTTAGTGATTAAGGCTTCAGAAAAAATGACTTTTTCAAATTCTGGAATGATTTCGTCATTGACCTGTTTCAAAGCTTGACGAAAATTGGATTTTAAATCTTTGCGTTGATTTTTATCTATGTCAAAGTAGTCATCGACGCGCCAAAGCAGTGCTGTTTCAGCCAGATTAACTGTTAAATTTTTTCCACACGAACTTAAGATTAAACACATTAGGGAAAGAACAATCAGCTGTTTCATTCCCTAAGTATAGGTTACTTTATGAGGTCTTGCCAAACTTTACTCTCTGAGTAAAAGCCATCGTGGCCCGATGTCGTGAAATGAGTATAATTAATAAATGGTTTTAGGATTTCCACTTCTGCCGCAAAGTTTGCTACTGGAACAAAACAGTCGTATTCACCCGAATACAAATTGAATTCTAGATCAGGGTTAGCCTGTAAAGAGCTTTTCAGCTGCTCTGTCGTCATCCAATCGGTTTTTAATTTTGATAAGAGCGAATAATCAGTTGAATCAAGTTCACCTCGTGAACCGTCGGCATAGGTTGTGGTTTCGTCTTTACACTCGTCTAAAATAAAATTTTCAGGCTTTAAACCTCGACCACGCAACTCAGCATGAACTTTTTCACAAAGTTTACCTTCTAAGTCCGTATAATTACGATCAACGTAAGCTAGAACGTTATGCATCGTTAGTTTGTTGTTCCACAATAAATCGTCATCGACTAAATAAAGAAGGGCTAATTGACCGAGGCTCTCTAGTTGCACTTTACTTTCTTCTGTCACAATGGCATTCAGCCAATTGTGTAGATTAGTCCAAGCGGTTTTAAATCCTAACATCATTGTAAATGGCGTCGCTAATAAATAGCCGCAATATTTTTTGTCAGTCTGATCGACGACACACGGTTTATCGAATAAAACTTCATTCAAGCGCTCAAACTTGGCTTTGTCTTCTGGGAAAACTTTGAAATATTCTTTAAGGACTCGGTCTTGAGAGGCGATTCGTTCTGCATGTCTCATCACAGCGCTTTCCGTAATCGCGTTGGCGTGAGCGTAGGCTTTCGACACAGATTCTGGATTAATGATCGCGTATTTATGAACAACGTACGCGCCGTAGCTCTGGCCAAAGATACGCCATTTTTGATTTCCTAATAAATGTTTTCGTAATGCCTCGGAATCAGCAACAATTCCGCGTGTACCGTAATTTGCTAAACGTTGTAATACGTCTTCGGTTTGGCCTTGCGGATAAAAATCTGAACAGCCATTTCCGCGCTGGTCTATAAATAAAAAATTAGCCTTATTTTTTTCGGCATCTTTCAACTGGATTGAATTTAATCGGCTAAAAGAACTTTCGCTATCGCCACCAGGACCACCATTGTAAAAAATGGTCACGTCTTGCGGACTATTTTTGTCGGCTTTTACGCGGCCGTAGTAAAAAATATTAATTTTAGGGCTTGAATCATCCGATGGATTCTCTGAAACTTCGAGCCAACCATGAATATAGTCTGATGGCAGTTGAGCAATGCGCTCTTGGCAGCGTTCTTCTTTAGTCGGTGGTGCTGTTGGCACTTGTTCATCAGGATTTAAGAACTTACCAACTTGGGCTTGGCCGCGAAGGATTTCACGCTGAATTTCAGTTAAAGATTTAACTTTAACTTCTTTGCTATTTGTACAGCCAGTGAATGTAAGAATTAATGAAAGACCCACCAAAAAAGACACTGCTTGAAACATATAAAACCCCACTCTTAAACGATGGTGGAGTTTTATTCGTTTAAGAGTGGGAGGGCAAATACTAATCCTGTTATTTACCCTTAATTGTAGATATTACTGAAGCGGATACTGGCTCGACTGAAGTAAAAATTGCGCCCAGTTAACTTGTTCGGAAAAATTTGATTCTCCTGTGGAGAAAACGCAAGAGACCCGCTTGGGTTTCAAAAATAAATTCTCAAATCGGGACACCTGTGTTAGAGTTTAGAGCTTTACTTTTTTTGTCGCTTGACGGAGTTACAATGAACTTTCAAGATTTTATTAGTCATTCATGGAAAATTCACGCTAAAGAAACGGATACTGTTTATAATTCTTTGCCATCGGCCCATGAAAAGATCACTAGCAATGAAGACATTGCGATTTTGGCGCGCTTGATTACCCACATGTGCGGCGATCACTATTTACAAAACTGGCAAAAAGGTATCGAGCTTTTAACTCAATTGAAATCGAATCCCTATTACAAGGTGGGAACCGATTCAGAGATTGCACTCTCTCGATCTATGGCTATTTTAAAAATTTCTGCAGGACAAAATGCTGATGTCAGCGGACTTGCGCTGTCTGATCAGGTTCGAGTTTATGCTCAAGCGTCCGGTATTTTGATTGAGCATAAAAACTATGATCTCGGTGAAAAATTATTTAATCAATCGATTCAGTTGGCACAAAAGCTCGATGAAACTAAAAAAGATGAACCGGCCTTTAAAGCCATCGGCATTTCAACAAACAATGTAACTTGTACGTTAGAGGAAAAAACGGATCGCACCGAGGCTCAAACGCAATTTATGATCCAGACATCACTAACTAATTTAAAATACTGGAGTCTGGCCGGCAACGACGACGACGTGAACCAAGGTGTGTATCGTTTAACAAACACCTACATCCAAGCTGGACGTTTAGAATTAGCCTTAGAAAACGCTAAGAAATGTTATTTTGGAAGTTTAGAGCACAAACTAACTCCCTATTATGAATTTTATGGATTGGAAATGATGGTGCTTTGCCATTCCCTATTAAAAAACGCCGTTGAAGTTAAAAAATACCAACAGCTGCTCGATTTGGTTTACGCAAAACTTTCTGATAGCGAGAAAAAATCCACCGAAAAAACCTTTCATAAAACGATGCTGCTGAATTAGGTCTACATGCAACAGGCTGCGCCCACCCCGCCCGATTTAACCACGACAGATAACGTCACACGCACGGCGGCCCATTTATCGTTGATCGAAATTGCAATTGGATCCATTGTTCATGGCTTTAAGTTGCCATTCGCTGGGCACACGTTGTCACTCAATCAAGGGGTTTTTTTAACTCATGCGCTGCGATTAGCTGATTCGCGAATTCAAGCCGCGAAACAAAGTATCGAAATTTCGAGTGTGACAAGTGTTTTAAAAAGTTTGTCACCGGCTGGTAATAAAATCGGGCCGATGCTCAGTATTGGATCGCAAGGCGTACTTTACGCCCTAGGCATTTTATTATTGGGGCGGCGCCTCGTCGGGCAAATGTTAGCCATGGTGCTACTGTCGTTATGGGCTTTTCTGCAGCCGTTAATTACTTTGTTCATTATTCATGGAACAAATTTAGAGGACGTAATCAATTTTTATTGGCGCCGCATGAGCGAAGACCTTCCCGAAATTTCAGAATCTATTGTTTTAATTTTAGTTTTTTTCGTCGCTTTGAAAATGTTTATAGCAATGCTCATTCCCATTATTATGAAACACATTGGTTCGCAAAAAATTACCGATTTTGAAAACAAGATTTTAATGGAAAAACAATATCTTCGAATTAAAAAAATGGATCGCAAGCTTTCACCGATTAAAGGCGCTGTCAAAGATTTATCGCAACCATTGTTTTTACTGTCGATGGTTTTAGTGATTTCTTATTTTTTTCTAACCGAATCAAGTTATGTTAGAATTTTTTGGATGAGCCTAAGACCACTTGCGGTGGCCTTCGTTTTGTTTTACTTGATTCGTTCACCGCAATTTTTAGCCTTACTAGCGCGCCTTGCGACAAAAAGTCCGTATTTACAAAAAATTCATCAGCGCACTTTAGCCAGTCAACATTACATTCAAACCTGGCTGACGAAATAGTTTATTTTCTTTTTTCCCAGCCTGCTTTTAACGGTCTATCGATGGCAATTTTTAATGGTGGCCGAATATGTTCTTTATTAATAAAATCCAACCAATAGCGTTCGCTTTGATCTTCTGTTTCTAGCCAACGCTTTGCCGCCTCCGCGCTTAAAAAAATGGGTGATCGGTCATGGCCGTTTTGTTGAATATACTCTGTTGGAGTAGTGGTTAAAATTGAAAACGAGTGCAGGGACTTTTTAGTTTCAGGATCGATCCACTGATCGTAAATGCCAGCGGCTAACATCAAGTGATCGCCAGTTTCTGAAAATTCAATGATGTTTCCGGCTTTTGGGCCTTCATAGACGGCTTCATAAAATCCGGTCATGGGCACGATACAATGCTGGCGCTGAAATGGAACTCGCCATGTTGGTTTTTCGGTAATGGTCTCTATTCGTGCGTTGTGGGTGGCAAATTTGACCTTGCGTTCTTTGGACCATGAGGGCACCAAAGAAAAATTCATCGCTGCAAGTTTTAATTTTGAATCCTTTAGGCGCACAACAACAGGAGCGGCCTGATAAGGTAAGAATCGTTGATTAATGTCTTCAACAACAGGTTCCTGCAAAGGTAAAAACTTTTGTAATTCGATCGCTTTAACTTTTAAAGTATAGTTTGAACACATAATTAGCCTACAAAAAGCTTAAGGAGGCCTTTAACAAAAGTCAATTTGCACACGACCAAACGCTTATAGTACATATAAGCTCAGGCTATTTTGCGAATCTTTGACACATAAAATATTCACGGTGTGTAATTCCCCACTCAATCGATCTTGTGACGAAATTTGCCGTGAAGATGTTTTATTTTCAATTAAGATTTCTTGAATCGTTCAAGACATTCACTCATCCACTTCATTTTCTGAGCACGATTTTGCTTTTCATAAGACTAGCGGAGTTAATTTATGAGTATAACGAATCGGAATGTGATGAATAAAATAATATTGTTTTTTTTGGTTTTTGAAATGGCTTTACCGAAAACCTTTGTCTATGCAAACTCTGATAGACAAACCCCAAACGGGATTGACGCTGCTGCCGTACTTCAACCAGAGCAACACATTCAAACTTTTTTGAGTGATCTCGAAAACGGCCGAGTGTCTGAAATGCCCAACCAAGCCTTTGATATTTTTAACTTGGCTGATCAAAAGATCGAAATACTTGGTCGCGATGGATTCATCGTTTTTGATATGAATCATACTCAAGTAGATATCCCTCAAGTTCCATTTACAAGCCTTACTGTTAAGTATGATGATCAAAAAAAACAACTTGTTTTAGAAGGTCTACGCGGCACGGGAAATGATGGAAGCTCAGGCGTTGTGGTCGCTCGGCAAATTATTAATAACATTGATATACAGTCTTTTGCTAAAGATGCAGAGCTTATTCAAATCGTTGATAAAGCGGGTCGCGTGCATGCAATTGACATGGGTTTTGTGGCTACAAATGCATTCAAAAGTCCGATACCAGTTTTTAAAAATTTATGGCATGGCGCTACGTCCGGACTAAATATTCGTACCGGCTTTATTACACGCGGAAGCCAAGGATTAATTATTGACGAAAGCTCGTTAGTCCCAAAAGACCAATCTGGAGGCGTTCGCTTAACGGCTGGTGACTTGTACATCGCAGAAAAGTCTCTCGTGCCGGGTTTAAATGATCGAGTCATTGCGGTATTGTCTCGTGACGTGACTTACGAAGCTATCATACGTGGTTACAGAATGCTTTCGTTTCAGTCTGCGCTGGTTAGTCCCGAAATTCAAACACGATTAAATATTGAAAAAGCCATTCAAGACTTGGATCAAAAAATTCTCATTGAACAGGCTCGAGTTAATAACGGAACAGAGAACCCATTAGTTAAAAGGATTCTAAGTACATTTAACGACCAGTTTCGCGCCCATTTAACATCGAGCGGAACGGCTGTTGGTAAATTATCTGAAAATCAACGCGATCACTTCAGCCAGCAAGAATGGCATGCAACGGCGGCGGAATTGCTTCAAGCAAATCCAAGTAAAAGTTCTGACGAATTAGAACGTGATTGGAATAAATTGATTAGTAAATATAAACCTGAAGAAGCAGTAAAAAGTGAACCACGCGCAACAACTCTTGCGCGCCTCCGTCAAAAATTTTCCGCCAAAAATAGTATGAAAATTCTGGCTAGCTTTTTGGGTGCCTCTTCAATCGCTTACTTAGCCTATCCTTTTGTTCACGATGCCTACATCATTCATGAACAAATTAAAGTATTAAATTGGGCCTATGAAAATCTATATCCGCCGGTTTTGAAAGACGCTGTTTACCGGGTTCCACTATTGCTTTCGATGGCAAGTCTTGCTGCTATTGCGGTCGAAGCCCAAGCTGTTTCGTGTTTGGTCGGGGCCACGTTAAGAAGTATGGCCGATAAAGTAAAAGACCAAACAACTCGACAAGCCATTTATATTAAAGACTTAGCTAAAAATTGGGCGCCGCTTGATGTCTGGCAAAGGATTACCACATTTGGCATGCGATTGTATTGTTGGCTGATCTTACCTTACTGGCGTGTATCTATTGAATATATTCTACGACAAAAAACCTTTTTCTCTGCAATTAATAATGGGTTAAATCCGTTTCAAAAAATTTTGGCAAGTTCAGAAATGGGTCGTAAACTTGGATTAACTGAAAATCAACGTTTAGGATTAAATGCCGTTTTCAGCAATTCACAAATGCAAAAAGATATTTTGGCAAATCAACAAATACAAAGTGCTTTGGTTGATCAGAACCGCAAAACTGAATCAATGGCCATGGTCATTTCAGCCGTTTTACTTGGAGAAAAATATGGAATTGACCCGGTAACGATAGGACAGATCGTCGAAAATTCAGAACAGCTCAATTTGGAATGGCTCGATTCACCGGAAAAACAGAAAGAATGGACTCGTTTAACTGAATCACTTTTGAGATCGATGAACGATTTGAAAAATGGAGAAGTTGTTATCGATGATAAAATGTCTCAATTGATTGAAAAATATTATGTTTCAGGGCGTGATCTTCTTGAAGAGCTTAATCGCATGTCGCCACCACGAAAAAAATTAGCGGACTTAAAAACCAAGTTTGCCAAAATGGCGAGGCGAATTTTAATTTCGGCATCGAACTTTGCTGTTGCTGATCATGAATTTTTGAAAAAAGTTTTTACAGATAAATTTGTTTCAGGGCAGGTCAAACAGGAATTTACCGTAGACCATATGATGGTTGTTGCTGTTGTTGGTCTTTACGGCGAGAGAGCAGATATGGAAAAACCACAATACTTGTCAGCTGAAGCCGACGGATTGTTATGGACCTCGAAGGCTCATTGGTTTGATATATTTTATAATACTTTTATTCACTTTTTTATTGCAGGATCGCAAACAGCGTTATTATTTCAAAAAGTTAAACCTCAAACTGCAAAAAATTATGGGCCAGTCGAAAATTATATTTATGAATCGGCCGAGCGAACGCAAGATTTCAAATCTGCGGCCTATCAATGGGCCAAAGATGTTTTGACGCCTTGGAAAGCCGACCTTGGTGGATTGATGATCAAACGTTTCTTCAAGCGCTTTACAACGTTAACGGCAGGATTAACTTTACTAATAATTCTGCGCTGGGGAGTATTTCAAATGCCCTTTGAGCACGCTATCGTAGCCTGGGCCTTTAACTTTGTTGCCGCCTATTGGTTTTTTGGCTGGATCTGGGACCCTGTTCAACGCGGCAATCAAATGGAAGGCGAGCGAATTGAAGAGATGAATAAAAGATTGAATAAAGCTCGATTCAATTTAATGAATGGTGATGAGGCTGAAGGTCGAAAAGAAATTATTGCTCTGTATGGTTTAGAAAATAAAAATGTCTCTAAAACAGTTAATCTGGCGGCGTTTTCAAAACAAGATTTACTCGACATAACAATACTTAATCCACCAGTCTATAACAAAGCAAATCCCCTTCTGTCTTGGGTTACTGTATGGACCGCCGCCGTCGGCTCCACAGCTTTAGCAATCCCATTGTCTGTGATTCTAATGGATCCAAACTTACTTATGGACGCAAGTTTATTTAAGTATTGGTTGCTGTACTCGACAGGAATGTACGCTGTTTCTTACGCGGCTCTATCAAAAAAAGCTTGGGATTTTTATTTTTCACGATGGGAAAAAGCAAAAAATTCTAATGGAGTCGCTGGTCGCTTTATTCAACGAGTTTCTAAACACCAACCGATGGTGACATGTGAAGGTTTGTTTTAATTTTTAGTTATTAGCGCAGCCAACCAATTCGGGTCATCGAGTGGAATATCATGACCCGCTGTTGGATGAGTTATTAAACTGGACTCAAGATAGAGTGATAATCTTAAAGAGCAATCTGGATCTACAAGGCGATCTTTTTCAGATTGAATGACGTTAATTGGTTGGCGCAATTCATTTTTGACTTCAATATTTCGAGCGAGCGTTAGCTGCTTAAAAAAATTGGCTCGGCTCGTTGGATACTTTTCAGAAAACAGAACAAGCTGCTGAATGGTCTTAGAATCAAGATCAACTCTATTGGATGTAAGTTTTAAAATTTTGTGTTCGCGTAATTCTTTAGA
>JAYVHE010000007.1:0-16059 GCA_043771495.1 Bdellovibrio sp.
TGACCAATCAGCTCATCGCGGCTGTACTCTGAAATTTCACAAAATTTATCGTTAATATAGGTGATCGTTCCGTCGGCATCGGTTTGGACCACGATCGCCGATTGATCCAAAGCAAATTTCTGTTCTTCTAAGCGTTTTAACATGCTTTCTGAGGAATTAGGAAACTGATGGGACATAAAGTCTCACTTTAAAAATACAGTTGGCGTACTGAAAACAAGGCATGCTATTTATACCAACTATGGAAAAAAATAGTCAAGGTTTTGTCGTTGTTATCGATGATGATCCTCAAATGCGATCATTGTTAGTCGATCATTTGCAATTAACAGATTACTTCGTAAAGTCATTTAGTGATGGATTAGAAGCCATGCGGTTTTTAATGGGGTCTAACCCCGAAGCGGGCCAAGTCGAATTAGTTTTAACGGATTTGCGAATGCCCGAGATGGATGGCTTATCGGTTTTACGCCAGCTCAAACCCTTGCGCCCCACATTACCAATTATTATCATGACAGCCCACGCCAGTGTTGAATCAGCCATCGAAGGTTTGCGCAAAGGCGCTTTTGATTATTTAACAAAACCCTTTAAACTGACTGAGATTTCTCACGCCGTCGAAAAAGCCATCAGCTATGGTCGTCTGCAAAGACAAAATAAATCTTTGGCCGCCGAAGTTAAAAAGACTTGGAACCGCAACGAAATTTTGGGGAAAAGCCCCGCGATGCAGGAAATTTTTGACCTGATTGAGCGAGTCGCCCCTGCGCAGTCGAACATTTTAATTACCGGCGAAAGTGGCTCCGGCAAAGAAGTCGTCGCCAAAGCAATACATAGCCAAAGTCCGCGCGCAAAAAAACCATTTGTCGCCATCAACTGCACGGCGATACCGATTACGTTATTAGAGTCTGAACTTTTTGGTCATGCAAAGGGAGCCTTTACCGGTGCGACTGAACGAAAAAAGGGTTTGTTTGAAGAAGCCGAAGGCGGAACTTTATTCTTAGATGAAATAGGCGATTTAGAAATTTCCCTGCAAGCCAAGTTATTGCGTGTCATTCAAGAACGAAAAATAAAGCCCGTCGGTGATACCCAAATGAAAGATATCAATGTCCGTATCGTTTGCGCTACTCATAAAGACCTAAAACAAGCCATCATTGAAAAAAATTTCCGAGAAGACCTTTATTATCGGTTGTCTGTCATTCCGCTTTTTGTTCCGCCGCTTCGCCACCGTCAAGAAGACATTCCTATTTTGGCCCAACATTTTTTAAATAAGTACACCGTTATCAATAACAAATTAGTCACTGGGTTTAGTTTTGAAACAATCCAAAAATTAATTTCGATGCAATGGCCAGGTAACGTGCGCGAACTTGAAAACTTAATTGAGCGCTTAGTTGTACTAACTCCAAATTCGGTTATTCAGGTCAATGAAATACCGTCAACTGACGAAAACAATCATGAATCTTTTTATGGAAAAGCCACTGAAGATTCACCGACGTTAGAACAATTGGAAAAACGTTACATTCAAATGATTTTAAACAAGACCGCACATAAAAAAGAAAAAGCAGCGCAGATTCTTGGAATTAATCGTCGCACGCTTTACCGTAAAGAAAAAGAGTTTGGTATTGCCACTGAGAATGATGAACCAACAGACGCAGAAAGTTAGTTTTTAAGGTTTGGGGAAACTTAAAGTAAAACTTGTGCCTTTTTCATTTTCGGAGACAAGACCTAATTTAATCCCTAAGTCGTTCGACATTTTTTGCGCTAAGGCTAAACCTAAATGAGATTCCAAGTGATGTTTTTCAGCTTTATCTAAAAAGATTTTATTGACGACGTTGTCCTGTACTTGCGAAGTCATGCCAGAACCCGTGTCTGAAATGACTAAGTCCAAACGCTCGTCATGGCTTTGGGTATGAATTAAAATACTACGAGGGGCCGCGGCCGGTACATTATCAAAAGAATCAACCGCGTTTTGCAAAAGAGAAATCAGAATACTCTTCAAACGATTTGGATCGGCCTCGACCCGGATATTCTGACTGATATTCACCGTGAGTGAAATACCGTTTTCCAAACAACGTTTTTCAAAATAGATCACAACGCGGTCTACCATTTCACGCAAGCTCAAGTTTTGCATTTGCACAGGCTCGATCGGCGCAACAAAAGTCATTGCCGTAAGTAATTTAAGAATATGATCAGCCTCACGAGAAATTTTTTTCAAATTTTCTCGGGGATCTTGATCGGGATCTCTCAAAAGTATTTCAGCGAGCCCTTTGATAATGACAATCGGTGTATGCAAGCCGTGATCAACGGCGGCCGAAACTAAAGTCGAATAGTTTAAACGGTCTTTAAAAATAATTTCAAGAATATCCGTACTCGCCATAACTTCCGCAGGAATCGTATCGTAGGTCCCATTATTTTTCATTGCACAACTCCTATAACATCAGTCGTTTTAGCTCGCTCAGGTGATCTCTTACTTTTTTTGGCACGTGTACACCGCTAGAGCCCGTATAGCCAAGTTCGGTGAGTTCTTCATAGCGATCATAACATTTTTTTGCCCAGGTCGATTGGGGCGCTTTGGTAATACAAAGTTCAAAATATTTTTCGGGAATTGATAACATCGAAACTTTTGCCAGGTTATCGTAACTGTTGCCAGTTAGATAAAGTGTTTCACCCAATTCTTCGGATGAAAGTGGATTTTTCATATGCCGCAATAGCGCAGGGATTAAACGCATAGATTCGATTTCACTAAGGTCCAATTTGGTGATTTCTCGAAAGGACACCAGAGTTTCCAAGCGTTCGTTTGGATTCCATTTGTCGATTGATTTTTTCCAAAGTCGTGTCGAATCATTTAAATAACTTGGCAATTCTTTATTTCGTTCGATGACTTCGACTAATTGCAACGCTTTATCGCGATTTTGCATGTACTGAACCGCAACCAATAATCCCATTCGAGAAAGTCGTTCAACGCTAAAAGTTGTTTTGTCTGACGATTTATATTTACTCAAGGATTCAATAGCCAGATCAAATGCCGGTTCAAATTGACGAAAGGCAATCAATACCTCCATTTGATCAGGTGGCGGTAAGGTTTTAATATACGGAGGGTTATTACTGGCCGAGCGGATTTCCGAACCATCACGCGTGCGCGTATGGCATTCCAAGCAGTACCTTGTTGCCTTCATCAATTGCCAACGGGTAAATTCGATGCGGCCTGCAGTAAAAT
Organism: Bdellovibrio sp.; assembly: GCA_043771495.1. GTDB lineage: Bacteria > Bdellovibrionota > Bdellovibrionia > Bdellovibrionales > Bdellovibrionaceae > Pseudobdellovibrio. Next base: position 3,203 of record JAYVHE010000007.1, read on the forward strand.
TTTCGTCGGCGTCTTGCATCTCTTCCGAAAATTGTTCGGCCACAAACTTAACCGTGGGGTCTTTACTTTCAATTGCTGGATCATGTTTAATATTTTTTGAGGCCGCCGCCATGCCATGAATTTCTTTAGCAATGTACTTGCGTTTTTCTTTTGCCGCAAACTGCGTATTATCAAATATATAAGGTTCTAAATTAACAAGATGCTGTTTTATAGTTTGCATGCTGGCATTCCAAACGGGAGGCGCGGCATAATCAAACCGGTGGGCTTCGGATACGCCATCGTTTCTGACGACGGTCGGTCGAGTCTGACAGGCGCCAAAACTTAAAACCAAAAAAAGATTTAAAATAATGTTTTTCAAAGAACACCCTCGATATTACTTAATTAAGTGTGAAAACGCTGTTCGCAGATATCGGCTAAGGCCATGCACGCATTGGTTGTAGTAAAAATCCCAACCAGTTTTCCGTTATCAACCACAAGCGCGCTGCCGAATTTTTTTTCGGCCATTTCCGCTGCAACTTCATGAAGTAAAGCATCAGGCTTAGTTAAATAGGGCATATCTGAACAAATTTCTCCGACTTTAATCGTACGGGGGTTTGTTCCAGCAAAAGCCAAAATACTTTTAACGTCTCGGTCACTCAGTATCCCATACAAGGCCTTATCTTTAATAACTGGTAAATGGCGAATTTTATGTTTTTCCATAACGTTCATCGCTTCAACGATTGTGGAATCAAAGTTGATCGCGTCTGGTGTAGTCGTCATATATTTACTAATTTTAGGCATTACTTTAGACATTGTTATCTCCTGTTTTGTTTCGTTACCATCTAACAAAGCAAGCTGGGGACCAACACTACAGCGTTCAAATCTTTGAAATTGAGCCGAATTGTCTCAAATGCCCAAATAGAACTGTGACAAATCGTCATTTAGAATGAGACAGTCTCGCCGTTTTGAGACGCTCATTTGCCTGAGACAAATTACCCCAAAGTATTTTTATAATTGAGCAGCTTTGACTCAATTATTTTGTCAGGCGAAACACAATCGTTATTCGGATTGGCATAACGGCTGCTTTTCAAAACTATGAATAAATTTTAGAGACTATTTTATGAAGAAGAACTCAAAGAATATCTTTCAGCCATTTAAAAAGGGAAAATATGAACACTATTAAATTGAATCGTCGTGAATTTTTTAGGAACGCTGGCGTAGTCACTCTGCTTTTACTACCGGTGGTTTCTTGTTCACAAGCTTTTGCAGAATCGCGTAGAGGAACAGCAAAAGGTGCAGAGCCAGCTTTGATCTCTGATAGCGATCCGCAGGCGAGAGCTGTTGGTTACAAAACCGACGTAAGCAATGTTGATGTTAAGAAATGGACCAAAAGAGCAGGTCCAGAGGGCGCAAAACAGTTTTGCTATAACTGCCCGCTCTATCAAACAAATGCCGCTGATCCAAAGAGCTCAAAAGCAGCTCCGTGCCCTCTATTTCCTGGAAAAACCGTGGCCGCAAAAGGCTGGTGCAATTCATGGACTCAAAATCCGAAAGTGAAAGGTTAGATATTTATGAAATTTAAATATTCCATTATTTTTATTTTGCTCATTGTTCTTGGAGGATGCTGGGCAAACAAAGAAGCCAACAAGAAACCGGCGAAGATTGATATCGATAAACTTCCCAAAGAAACGGCGGTTCTTACCCATGCGCCAGAAGTCCCGCCACCAATCACTCGAAAAAAACCAGCACGAGTTAAGATTGATTTAGAAACCAAAGAATTAACAATGCCGTTGGCGGACGGCGTAGATTACACTTTTTGGACCTTCGGTGGACGAGTGCCGGGTCCATTTATTCGAATTCGCGAAGGCGATTATGTCGACTTCACGTTAAGCAATCATCCTTCGAGTAAAATGCCGCACAATATTGATCTGCATGCAGTCACCGGACAAGGCGGCGGCGCCGAAGGTTCTTTTACAGCCCCAGGCCACAGCTCGACATTCTCTTTCAGAGCATTAAATCCAGGACTTTACATTTACCATTGTGCAACAGCTCCGGTCGGAATGCATATCGCGAACGGAATGTACGGTCTCATTCTTGTCGAGCCTGAAGACGGTCTGCCAAAAGTAGATAAAGAATTTTATGTCGTTCAAAGCGAGTTCTATACTAAGGGAAAATATGGAGAGCGCGGTCTTCAGCCCTTTGATATGGAAAAAGCCGTCCGCGAACAACCTGACTATGTTGTGTTTAACGGTTCTGTAGGAGCACTTGCCAATGACAAAGCTCTTCAAGCAAAACCCGGAGAAAAAATCCGACTCTTCGTGGGAAATGGTGGACCAAACTTAGTCTCGTCATTTCACGTGATCGGCGAAATCTTTGATCATGTTTATGGCGAAGGCGGAACTGTGGTGTCGCAAAAAAATGTTCAGACAACTTTGGTGCCTGCCGGCGGATCAGCCATGGTTGATTTCGTAGCGGACGGCCCAGCTACCCTCATTTTGGTCGATCACTCCATCTTTCGTGCGTTCAACAAAGGCGCTTTGGGAATGTTAAAAATTCCTGGCGAGCACGATGCTTCAATTTACACCGGTAAAACGGTGGATTCCGTTTACCTTCCAGAGGGTGGAGCCATTCAGAAAATGCCAGATGACAAATCAGCCCCTATAGAGATAGCTAAGACCCTTGAAGAACGTTTAAAACTCGGACAAAACGTTTATCAACAGAACTGCGCAGCTTGCCATCAACCAACAGGCCTTGGCATTCCAGATGTATTTCCTCCACTGGCTCAGTCAGACTTTCTAATGGCCGATAAAGCACGCTCAATTCGAGTGGTCAAACAAGGCCTGCAAGGCGAGATTATGGTTAACGGTAAAAAATATAATAACGTCATGCCTGCCATGAGCTTAACTGATGAAGAGATCGCTAATGTTCTGACTTATATCCGCAATTCTTGGGGGAACAAAGGCGACGCTGTAACTCCTGACGAAGTGAGGAAAGAAAAATAATGAGAAACTTAGGAGTCATCATTTTATTGACTCTATTGTCGGCAGGTTTTTCTGAAGCGAAACCTACCGACATTTTTATAAAAAGCGGAATTTATACTCCGTTCTTTCGAGACAAGAATGAACCCGATCAGCAAATTGGTGCATTAAACGTTGATAAATTCCCAGTGACCAATCACGATTTTCAGAACTATCTAAAAACTCATCCTGAGTGGCGCAAATCTTCCCGAAAAGAAATCTTCGCTGGAGCGAGTTACTTGGAACATTGGGAATCGGAAATGTTTTTTTCAAAAGAGAAAACGTGGCTTCCAGTGACGAACGTATCTTGGTTTGCGGCCCGCAAATATTGTGAGAGTCAAAAAAAGCGCCTGATGACCATCGCAGAATGGGAATTTGTTTCCAACGCGCAAGATCCTGCCGTGTTAGGTTTAATTCTTGGTTGGTACGGAAAAACAAACGAAAAGCTGTCCGCGGTTCATAAGGGCTCAATCAATTCCTTTGGTCTTGTTGGAATGCATGGTCTGATCTGGGAATGGGTCGAAGACTTCTCGACGGCCATTGTTGCGGGCGATTCCCGTTCTTCGAATGAAACGAACGGCGCGATGTTTTGTGGAAGCGGTTCTTTAAATGTTAAAGATCCATCGCAGTACGCAACCTTTATGCGTTTTGCTCACAGAAGCAGTTTAAAAGCAAATTCAACCGGGAGAAATCTTGGATTTCGATGCGCCACAAGCGCTGAATAGGACAAGCAAATGAAATATTTAAATACAAATCAAATCATTTTTACAGTTTTTTTAATTTTCGGATTATCAGCCCCTTCTGACGCCTGCGAAAAGCATAACAGTCAAAACGCCGAGTCCACTTCACTTCCGAGCAATTCGCTGTATCACATGAATTCAAAATGGACCAACCAAGATAACGGCACAGTCCTTCTTAGTGAATTCGCTGGAAGGCCGCGCCTGATCGCGATGGTCTATACAAAATGCAGTACGGCCTGCCCGTTGTTAGTTCGGGATATTAAGTCGATGACCTCAAAAATTCCAAAGGTGCTTTTCGATAAATTGACTGTTGATCTATTTTCATTTGATTCTGATTCTGAAAATTCCAAATCGCTTCAATCATTCAAAGAAAAATATAAGTTAACCGAAAGTTGGTCGACTTATTTTGGACCAAAAGGAAGTGTCTCTGAACTCGCCGCAGCCCTTGGAATTCAGTATAAAAAATTACCCTCGGGCGAATACATACATTCAAATGTCGTCTTTTTTATTAATGAAAACGGAGAGGTGATTGCAAAGCACGAAGGGCTTGGACGTGATGTCAGCGAATTTATCAAAAAGATCGAGAACGCACTTTAGACAAGGAGGAGAAGATGAATCTATTTAAATCAGTTGAGCCCTATCGTCTTCTATTTCCTTTGGGTGTCCTCTTTGGATCACTGGGCGTCTATGTTTGGATAGCGTACGCTTTTTTTCCGGGCACCGAGTTTCCGGCACAACTGCATTCAAAATTAATGCTAGGAACCTTTCTGTTTTCTTTTGCGGCTGGGTTTTTGATGACCGCCATTCCAAAAATGACCGCAAGTTTTCCAGCCGAGCCCTTCGAACTTTTAATTGCATTCGTACTGGTACTTTTGAATGCGGCCTGCGCTTACTTAGCTGGAGCTGAAGTTTTTTATTTAGTAAGCGCTATTTCAATTTTTAGTCTTATCCTCTTTTTTATTCGACGATTTCGCGCTCGAACAAAATCTCCTCCGCCGTTTTTTCCATTTGTTCTTATGGGTTTGCTGTCGGGATTCACTGGCGCGCTGATTATGAGTGCAAACGATTTCGTTAAAATACCATCCGAGCTTTTTCTGTTTGGTAAGAAAATTTATTTTGAAGGGATGATTTTATTTTTAGTGTTAGGGATTGGTTCGCGCTTGATTCCCGTGATTTCTGGACGTGGGATTGCTAATGAAAAAACTGGTGGAATGATTATTGCGCGGAATATTTTTTTAGGCCTGTCGTTGTTTCTTGCTTTTGGCCTTGAGGGATTTGGATTGGCAATCGCTGGAGGACTGCTTAAAGCCCTTGTTTGTACTTGGGTTGCTTTCTTTAGTTGGAATATTCTTGCAAAATCACAAACCAGGTCTCGGCTAGCGTTTGGGATGCGAATTTCGGGTCTAATGGTTTTATTTGGAATCTATATGGGCGTGTTTCATCCAGCATTTGCTGTGCATTGGATGCATCTAACTTATATCGCTGGATTCGGGCTTATGACTTTAACTGTTGCAACTCGCGTTACTCTTGCTCATGGTTCCTATAACCTCGCCTATGAGTCACAATCAGGTTCGCTCTGGGTCTGTGGCGCTCTGATTTTAACTGCTGCCGCGACCCGAGTGGCGGCGCCTTTCGTTGGATCAAGTTATGTTATGCAACTCGCGTATGCTGCGCTTGTTTGGATTGCTGCAATTGCTGTTTGGGGAGTTGTTTTTGTTAAACGAATGATCTTGAAAGGAAATGACCAGCGCAGCTGCTAGAATTTCATTTTACAAAGGAAGGTAGTATGAACGATTTAATTGATGAAACGAAACCTGACATAACAAGCCCAGACTCTCATCAAAGAGTCCGCCTGGCCAATTTGATTGTCGAAATAAATCAAAAGCTACGGTCAGGAATTAATTATCTGTCGATTCTTGATTTTATTTTCGATTCTTTGTCTTCGCTTATTCCATTTGATCGAATAGGGATTGCACTTATAGAGAATGTCGAAGGGCAGGATCGCCTTGTTTCCAAATGGGTAAAAGCGAGGGCGCCAGTTACCGAAATTAAAATCGGATATTCAGCCCCGGTTAAGGGAAGCAGCCTTCAAAAGGTTTTAGAATCAGCCCAGCCAAGAATTATCAACGATTTAAATGTTTATTTACAGACACATCCCAACTCACGATCCACGAAACTAATTCTTCATGATGAAATGCGGTCAAGCCTTACCTGTCCGCTGATTTCAAGGAATCAGCCAGTTGGAGTCATCTTTTTTTCGAGTATGCAGACAGATATTTATTCACGACAACATGTCAAAATATTTCTAGAAATCGCAGATGAAATTTCTGTCATAATTGAAAATGGACAACTTCGTCATGAGTTTGATGCGTATATGAGACAAACAAAGAACCTCTGTACGATTTTGCATGATCTCAAATCGCCCCTAAGTATAATTCAGGGCTTTGCCGAGATGTCAATCGAGGAGCCGTGGTATCAAGAACTTGGAAGCCAAGGGCAGGACGTTTTCAAAATCTTTTTGCGTAACTCAAAGAATATGTTTGAACTTCTAAATCAGCTTCTGGAAGTTACTCAGTTAGATCAAAAAGCAGATTCCCCAAAAATGGCTGATGTTTTCCTAAGGCCGTTTCTGGAAGAAATTGAAACACTCGGACGAAATCTCTCGACACCTAAAGAGATTGCGTTCATCAACGAAACGACTTCTGCCGTTCCATTGGCGGCAAAATTCGATTCCGCTCAAATTCGACGAGTGCTGGAAAATTTGCTTTCAAATGCCGTAAAATATACGCCTCGTGGATGTCGTATTTTTTTCGCGGTCAGCACGATTGAAGATCAACTGCATTTTTTTGTTCGAGATGAAGGCTTAGGAATTCCTGAAAACGAACACACCAAGCTATTTCATGAGTTTGGTAAAACAAGCGTTCGACCTACGGAAAATGAAAGTAGTACAGGACTAGGGCTAGCAATCGCTAAACGCATTGTTGAAAACCATCATGGAAAAATTCAAGTTTCCAGTAAGGTCGGAGTCGGTTCAACTTTTAGTTTTTCGTTGCCACTTTAAAGGCAAAGTGAATATTCCAACTAAAAGATATTGGAGGCGCTATTCTTCAATTCAATTCGAGAATGCGATTACATGCCCATCGGGATCAGCAAAATACCCCGCCCTTGCGCCCCAATTTCTGACCTGAACTGGAGAAAGCATTTTTGCACCAGATTTCAAGGCTTGTCGAAAGGAACTCTCGGGATCAGATACCCGCAAATACAATTCAGCTCTTGGAATGCCCGCTGCACTTTCGGGATCATGTATAGAGTCGCCAAGAAGTTTCACAATCCCTTTTGAAGGCATCAATCCCAAGATACAACCATCAGTCAACTTAAACTCAGTCATTCCTGGAACATTTAACATTGGCGGTTGCTGTAAAACTTCAGAGAAAAAATGAGTGCTTTTTTGTTGGTCGGAAACATAAAAAATAAAATGACAAATCATTGACCTAGATTATGTCGAAAATGCACGGCAGGGCAAGCCCCTTACTAGACCATTTTAGTAGCGATCGTTAGTCGTCTGACTTTTTCAGAATTGCATCTACCACGCCAACTAGTAACTTATGCACAACTGCAAATGGGACAAAAAGTCAAAAACCGAGACAACGTCGCTCAACAGAAAGTCTCATTCTTTTCACCAAGCCAAACATAATGCCATTTGTGCTGGCCTAACGCTTGCTTTTCTAAATGAATATAAACACTAAAAGAGGGACATTCATGCAATCATCTAAAAAGCAAACGATCATCTGGGCCGTCAATCCAACTAAAAATCCTAAAGACGCAAAGGAACTCATCAAAGAAATGAAGGTTTGGTCGAAAAAACTAAATTTCGACGTTCAACCTGTAGCGGTTTTTTCAAAATTGAAAACTGGATTTCCGGCACAATTGAATTTGCTGTGGGGTAATAATTTTGAAGAGTTTGCAAAATCAACTTTTGACAACTATCTGAAAAAACTACCGACGAAATCTTTTTTAAAGCCCCAAATTTTATATTCGAATTCTTTATCAAATCGAAGTATGGCCGCGGATTTGTCTAGTTTCGCAAAAAAAGTAAATGCCGCAATGATATTTGCATGTACACGAGTTAAAGAAACTAAGAATCCAATTCGCTTGGGCGGCTTTGCTGAATCGCTGATTACATTGTCGAGCGTTCCGGTGATGTTAATGAATCCATCTGTTGAGTCTAAAGCCAACAAAAAGACAATACTATTTCCAACAAATTTTACTCCGGAGTCCCAACAATCTCTTGTAGAAATCAAGCCGTGGGTCACTGAGCTGAACTCAAAAGTCATTTTATTCAATCAGATTCAATTCCCCGAATACTATACTTATGACACTGTTACATCTAAAATTCATAATATCCTTAAAGAAACAGAAGCCCTTCGTCGAGAAAGCTTAGAAAACATTTCTCATGACCTTTCGAAAGATCAAATCAAATCCAGTGTTATCGTGGCTCGGAGTCATAATTATCTGGGCGCACAAATTATTGAAGTCGCGCGAAAAAATAAAGTTGAGCTGATCGTCATCACGAATACGACAGGCCCCCTTTACCAATCCATTTTAGGAAGCGTAGCTAAAGATGTTTTAGTTCGTGCAAAATGCCCCGTACTTGTTTTGAATCATCATCACGAAGAAAAGACAAAAATGTTAGAAAAAAAGGACTTCGAGTCGGAAATGGATTTTCGACTCGAAGAGCTTTCTAATTAATAAGACAAATGAATCGAGGGTACAAATGGATCAAGAAAATGGGTCTTTACTAATGGCTGTGGATTGCGTTAAGTCTGATCATACAAAAATAAAAAACGCAGTTTCGGTTGCCACAGCTCTATCTACCCAAATGGGCTTACTGCCAAGAGCCGTTACAATAATTAGTCCTAAACTTTTTAATTGGCCGTTTGATTTTGACAATGGCTTTAAAGCAGCATTTATTAATTTCGGTGAAGATTCGCTGGATGGCTTATTTAAGGAAAGTAACGCTTCCTTTTATACCGATGTCGTCTATCAAGAACAGTCTTCCCAAAGTGAAAGTATTATTTCCCTTTTAGATTTAGCAAAAGAAAAAAACGCATCGGCCATTGCCGTGTTTACAAATGCTCGTTCGGGTCATGCATTTACCACGCCCGGCAGCTTTATCAGTACGCTCATTTCGCAATCATCAATACCCGTTTTGGTTATTAATTCTGAATCCAAAGTAACTCCACTGATTAAAACTATTTTACTGGCGACTGACTTTTCTGATGAATCGGAAAACACAGCTAAAGAAGCCATAAACCTTACGTTAAAACTAAAAGCTAAGCTTATCATTGTGCATGTTCTCCCGACGATTCCGCGTGAAACCCTTTTGGCTTCATCAGCGATGGCCGCGGGAATTGCCACTGCTGGAGACTTTCTTTTTAACCATGAAGAATTATTGAAAGCCAAAGGGCAGTTTTTACTTGAGCAAGCCGAAAAAAAAGGTGTTCAAGCGGAGTTCAATTTACTTCACTCGAGTTACGCTATTGCCGAAACACTTTTAGAGTCGGCCGCAAATCAACACGCAGACCTCATGGTTCTTACAGAGCGCACTGGTCCCTGGGAGACTTTACTCCTTGGCAGCGTAACCCGACATATATTAAGCGAGACCAAACTTCCAATTTTAGTTTTTAACAAGTTATAACATCATCACAACGATTAAATTACGAGGAGATCACTTATGAAAAATTCAGTTCGAACTTATTCTACCTTTCCTTTCCAAGTCGTTGGTTGGAGTGAAAGTTTAAATTCCGCGAAGGCTCTAATGGCAAGTATTCCGGCTCGGCATCTGCCCGTAGTTGATGATAATGGTGCGATTGTCGGCATGCTTTCAGATCGCGACCTAAACCATGTAATAGTCCGCAACTCTGAATCGGTGGTCAAAGATTACATGACTCAACCTGTAGAGCACATCGATGAAAATAGCTCAATTTCCGCGGCTGCCAAGAAAATGCTCGACGGAAAGTTTTCGGCACTTATCGTCACAAATAAGTCGCGAGCCGTTGGAATTCTTACCACTGACGATTTATTAAAAACGATGGTCATAAACGATCGTGAGAGCTCATTTTCAATACTACAAAACGGATTGGCGTCTGCTCTGTACAATTCACCGATTAGCAGCATCGCTCAAACTTTGTCGAATTCAGGTATTTGACCTTTCCTGCTGATTTGACGACGATCCTGCCTTTGCTAAGAAAGTGCGTTCACCATTACTAAAAGTAGAATTTTAAAAAAGGCCCTTGTTATTGCAATTAACCACGCGGTCCGGGCCATCTGTAAATTTGTCCTTAATGATTAACCAAAGTGTGCTTTTATCCAATTGTCTCCAGAAGGAAAGCAATTATTAAAATCTTCAGATGACATCCGAGTCCTCGGCTTAGATCGGTCCATTCAAGATAAATGTGGCTCAATTCTAAAATGTCTGTAAGAAGCAAAAGCCCGAAAAAATGTTTTAGTCGTTAATGTGTTCACTACGGAAGAACAAAAAAAGTATGTGCAAAGCCGTCTCCCAAACATGGTGCACAATAACAAAATTTATAGTTGTTGTGTGCAACGAAATTCTTTCCTTTTTTGAAAGTGCTAAGGGTTCAAATCCAACCGAATATTCTCTGTAAGTTTTGTTAACGAATCGAACTAGCTGAGTGTTAAGTCCACCACAATTTGTAAAAAACCCCTTGAAAGCCGACTTTAAAGTGCCACCTACGCGCCACCATGAAGCCACCAAACTGGGTTATTTTTCGTTATGTGAAATTATGTTTGAACTACTGACACTCAGTTAAGTTCGAATTGCCACCTTAATTCCATCAATTTTACAACTGTAATTTATAATTGACATGTTGTCATTTATATGAGACATTCACTATGTGACGAATGCTTTTAAATCCATTTTCTATAAAGACTCAGAAATAGGAAAAGAACCTTTTGTAGATTGGGTTGGAGGGCTTAAAAGATAGAGCCGCACAAGCGCGAATCTGGTCCGAATCGCTAGATCAGAAGAAGGAAACTTCGGTCAAAAATTTTGGACTGCATATAAAAAGGAGAAAAAAAATGGCTAAAGGAAATGAATTTAAAAAATATCTCAATCACAAACTTATTGATCCGAAATTTGCTGCTGAATATATCGTAGCAGCTCTTGAGGAAAATGATCCTGATTTTTTAAATCAAGCCCTTGTAGACGTTGTAAAAGCTCATGGTATCGCAGACTTGTCTGAAGAAACTGGAATTGCACGACAGGCTATTTATGCAATGACCTCTAAAAAAGGAAATCCTACTTTGCAAAATATAAATAAAATTCTGAATGCCATTGGGCTTGAGATCACTGTAAAAGAAAAGAAATCTGCATCTTAGCTTTTTGTGAAGGAAATAGTTTAAATTTTTCTAAAATTTTCCAGACCTGCGCAGGTAAGCCAATCGAAATGAACATCATGACCCAAAAACTCATTTTTCCAATAATCATTCGCAATATTAAACCTTCATTTAAAGACATATTGAAATTGAGCCAAAGATAAAATACAGCTTTTATAACAAAATAAAGACACCACACAGCTGTAAAAAGTCTAAAAAAATATGATTTATCTTCAGATTGCTCTTCTGACGTTCTATTTTTGGCTTCGGCAAACTCTTGAACAATGGATTTTTCTTTAAACAGCGACATTCCGAAAAAAATTGCAAAAAATAAGTTAGTCAATGTGGCTTCAAATTTAATAAAGAAAGGCTCTTCAATAATTAAATTTGCTAGCCCGAATAAAACAACAATTGCACTCGAAAAATAAAAAAATACGCTTATTTTTTTATTTTTTGACCTGAGTAAAAAGAACTCTGCAATAGCTAATACCATTGAAACAGAAACGGCAGCTTTAAGGCCCCAAAAGTAATTCGCTAGGTAAAAACCGATCAAGGGACCAAAGTTTGCTAAAATAAATGTAGTGATAGATTCAACTCGATCGCTTAAAAGCTTTTGCATAAGATCCATGTAACTTTTCTTTCTATACCAGTCAGCAAAAATTTTACGCTTATAGTACGAGTTTATAAAATACCCGGGGTTCATTTCCTCACACCACTTTTCACCACGGCTCAACCTTCGTCAACTTATCGAAATTAATGGATTTTTAAATATAACTTATGAGACTCAAGTCTCAAATTTCATTAAGTTCTCGAAATACTTGCACAAAAACTGGTGTTAAAAATTTATAAATGTACAAATATTTAGATGCGTGGCGCCGTATAGCAATATGCTTAGATCATTTACCACAGCGGTTCCTATTCCGATCATCCATCTTTCATAGCACCTAATTGTATTAGCTTGTCAAAAAGCGTCTCGATTGGTCTAATTTTATCGTAAATCACACAAGTTAATTTTTGGAGGCATTGCCTAACAGTCTTTCTGTACGTCTTTATGAACTTGGTTTTTCTGATCGAGTAATCGCCCAAGAGTTAGCAGTATTTTTTGCTAATAGAAACGTACCTAATAATTATATGCTAATTGAGCGAATTCGGGAAAATGAGGAAAATTTGAAACAAACTCTAGCGCCTTATCCCTCATACTTTTCGGAAATACTAGGAAAGTATTTGGAGTAAGTATGTCGAAACAACGACCCAAGCTTCTTAGTAAGACAAAAATCATGCGAGGCTATCGCTGCCTCAAGAGCATTTACCTCACGATACATCACCCTGAGTTAGAATCCCCAATATCACCAGACCAGCAAGCACTATTCGATCAAGGCAATGCAGTCGGTGAAGAAGCTAGAAAAAGATTTCCGGGTGGCACTTTGGTTGATAACAAGCCTTGGGATTTTTTCGGTTCGCTAAAACGAACTCGTGAATTGTTAGCTCAAAAGACTGAAGTCATTTACGAAGCCGCATTTGAATACAATGGCTGTTATGCTAGAGCCGATATAATTCTGTATTCAAAAGAAACTCAGCGCTGGAAAATATTTGAAGTTAAGTCTTCCACCAAAGTTAAAGATGAACAACTAGACGACGTTGGCCTTCAGGCTTGGATAATGGCCAAAGGTGGCTTGCCGATCGAACAAATTAGCATTCTTCATATTAACAACACTTGCCGCTA
>JAYVHE010000008.1:0-13740 GCA_043771495.1 Bdellovibrio sp.
TTAAAACCAAATTCAATAAACGTTCGAACTGAGCAAACTTGAGCTGTGCGTTCATTAAGTCTAGCTCGGCTGATTCAAGGGCAGATCGAGTTTGCAAAAAATTTGATGAAGCCTCTAAATTTTGCGCTGCTTTCCTGCGTACGATATCGTAAATTTTTTGAATCCGATTCAAAGTTTCAGATTGCGAAGCAACAAGTTCTTTTTGCAAAATTGTAGACCACAATAGTGTTTTAGCTTCGTTGAGTCTCAAATCGTAAGCGGTCTCGGCCTCAAGTGCCTCGATTCGTTTGCGCAAAAAACTAAATTGGTAATCAGCTTGAATCTGTCGCCCGAATCCGCCAGACAAAAGTGGCATTTTTAAATCTAAAACTGGCTGGGATTCCCAAATTTTGGAATTGAAATTTCCGGCACCCGCGTTGCCGATTGAAATTTCAGTTTGGGTCGAGTTCAGAGAAAGTTTACTTTCTAATCCAAAGCTAAACTGTTTTTGCAAACCAATCTGGGCTCCAAGGGTTGCCATCGATTCATAAGTAAAATTTGGATCATTAGACGAACGTTTATCAATTCGCTTATTTAATCCACCAATGAACTGCCAACCGTAAATTAATTGAGCTTCGTCTTCAATGAATTGAAGCGCGATTTTTCTTTCATAGAGAGCTTTGATTTCTGCGTTATCAGAACGGATTAAATTTTCAAATTCTTCTATCGTCAATGAAACCGAAACGACGGGATTAAAAAATGTCCCTATAATAATAAGTAGCTGCCAGTTGCGTAAGGTTTGTCTCATAATTGTCCTCAACTAATTTCGATGCGTCCGCTTGGCCTGTTGAAGCTGACGATCAACATCACGCTTCTTAATTGAATCGCGCTTGTCACCCACGTTTTTACCCTTAGCAATACCGATTTCTAATTTTACCCGACCTTTTTTAAAAAATATTTTTAATGGCACACACGTCAGGCCTCTTTCTTGAATGGCGCCAAAAATTTCTTCAAGTTCTTTGCGATTAAGAAGTAATTTTCGCAATCGTTCAGGAACGTGGTTATTATAACTACTGGCTTTGTATTCTGCGATGTGAGCATTCTGCCAGAACGCCTCGTCACCTTTAAAGCTGATGTAGGAATCTTTAAATTGAACTTGTTTGGCGCGCAGCGATTTTACTTCACTGCCCATTAGTTCTAAACCGGCCTCGTAGGTATCCATAATAATATAATCGAAGCGCGCCTGTTTGTTTTCTTGAATAATTAATATCCCAGATGGAGCTTTTGCGGTCATGCTTTCACCCCAGATTTTAAGGATTTAAAGAATAAATAAAATTCTTGGATTTCTTTGGGCTTAAGCTCTTCGGTTCGCAACGTTGGTAGTTTTTTATTCTGCTCGAAATAATTCATTGATGCTGAAACTTGCTCCTCGGTCATAAATGTCTTTAAAATGGATCTAATCTGACGGCGACGATTCTGAAACATATTTTTAACAAACTTCAAAAAGTCCATCCGATCTACAATAGCCGGGTTACTTTTACGTTTAAAAGTTAATACACGACTCGCAATTTTTGGCGGCGGAGAAAAATCCTGCGGACCTGCATCACACAGTTTTTGCACATCCCAAAATTGCTGGGCCATCACGCTTAAAAATCCGTAGTGATCGTCGTCGCCTTCGGATTTAATTCTTTGCGCGACTTCTTTTTGAAACATCAAAACCATATTTTCAAGTTGAGTTTCAGTCACACTGAGCTCAACAACTAACGAGGCTGCGATTTGATACGGTAAATTACTAATCAAAGATTTTTTAGTAATTTTTGTCCAATCAATTCGTAAAGCATCGTCTTCGATGACCTCTAAGTTTTGTCCGCGCCAGTAGTCAGCAAGGCCATGATCAAATTCGATCACCTGTAATTGCGGATCAATTTTTTTCAGCGTATCTGTTAGGGCGCCCAATCCGGGTCCAACCTCAACTAAGCCACCACTTGATACCAGTTGCGCTTGAGTAATTATTTTTTCAATAACGTGATCTGCGACCAGAAAATTTTGGCCCAAAGATTTTTTAACAGTGTGGTTCAGCTCATTGAGCCGAAGTTTGAGTTTTTCCCGAGCGGTCATTAGGTTGTTATGCCTTAAAAAGGTCTGTTTTAAAATCAGATTCTAAAGAATTTGTCTGCGGTCCCAAAGAAAGATCAGACACTTTGCCTCGATTAAGCTGTAATATGCCAGTATAGCCAATCATGGCCGCATTATCGGTACAATAGCGGATCGGCGGGATAACGACTTGGAAGCCTTTGTTTTTTAATTCTTCAGAGCGCTCTCGCAAACGCGAATTAGCACTCACTCCGCCGGTAATCACTAATCGTTTAATTTTGTAGGCCTTGGACGCCTGAATCATTTTAGAAATCAAAACATCGACGATGCTTTCTTGAAAAGACGCGCACAAATCGGCTAAACGATTTTTAACCTCCTCTGGAGGTAATGAAGTCACTAAGCGATGTGCCGATGATTTTAATCCACTAAAACTCATCATCAAACTTTCATCGTGCACTAACGAGCGCGGAAAATCATAGGCCTTTTTATCGCCACCTTTAGAATTTTGATCAACCCGTACACCGCCTGGAAACCCAAGACCAACCATCTTGCCGAATTTATCAAAGGCCTCGCCCGCAGCGTCGTCCTTCGTCATTCCAATGATGGTGTAATCGCTGGGACCCTTCACTAAATAAATGCTGGAGTGCCCTCCACTAACGGCTAAAGCTAAAAATGGATAATTAAAATCCTCTGGTGGAGCGTAAGATTTATCTTTTAAAAAGGGCGCCAGCAAATGTCCTTCAAGATGATTAACACCAATATAAGGTTTTTTTAACGAGTGCGATAAACTTTTTACCGTCATCAAACCAACGATCAATGAGCCGATTAAACCCGGGCGATTCGTTACCGCAAATCCATCAACACTTGAATAATCTAGTGCGGCTTCGTGCAAAACTTTTTCGATCAAACGCAAAAGCACGATCGAATGATTTCGGCTGGCAATTTCTGGAACAATTCCACCGTACAATTCATGTTCTTTGTCTTGCGAAGCACTGAGTTGATGAACAACAAAGCCGTCGTCTTGCACAATTGCGACTGAAGTATCGTCACAACTGGTTTCAACGGCTAGAATTTTTTTGAATTTATTAGACTGTATTTGATTCACCACTGGTTAACTAACGAGCTCACTTTTTCTTAATTTGCGTCAGACGAAACTTCGCTTTTTTTCCAATTTCCGTCGCTGGAAACTGGGCCACGACCTCCTCGTAAAATGCGATGGCCTCATCCTTTAAGCCAAGTTCTTGAAATGAAACTCCGATTTTATATTTAGCTTCCGCCACCATTTTGCCTTTAGGCGAATCTTCAGAATATTTTTGATAACTTAAAATTGCTTTTTTCCACTCTTTGTTTTTGAAGTGAACTTCAGCCACTTGGAACGGACTAAATTTTCCTTGAGTTTTTAACTCCTCATCGGCCTGAACTTTGGCCGCAGCCGCCGCAGTAACGGCTTGTTTTTCAGCTTCGATTTTTTGCATTTGGCCTTCGAGTTTGATCAGTGCTTCTTGCATGGCTTGAACTTTGGCCGCGTCGACTGATGGCTGCGGATTCTGCGATTGCGCGGCTTTCTCGGCCTTCATTTGATTTATTTGCGCCTCTAAGACTTCAATTCGACCAATCAGTTGTCGAATGACTTCTTCCGGGTCAGGTTTTTGTTCGGCTTGCTCTTTTTGATTCTCGGCCATTTTTTGATTGTTGGCGCGTGTTTGGTCTTGCGAACCCACTTCTGAACGAGTCACCAAACATCCTGAAAAAATAAAAATCGCAAATGCTATAGATAAAATATTTTGTGACTTCATAAAATGTCTCCATTCTTTTGACGAATTAGGCGTGCCGAGTTTTCAGCCCTTTCGGCGGCCTGACGTGCTTTATCAAAAAGCAGCTGCGCTTGTTCGTATTCCCGTTCATTGTACAGTATTTTTGCTTGACGATAAAACTCTTCAGCTTGATGCCAGTTTCCCGGAGAATATCGCACAGCCTGCACTGAACGCGCAGCATCAATTGCGGACTTGGCTAAAGTGTAATCGAGCTTTGGGGGTGATGCAGTCACACACCCCTGTAGAAACAAAAGAAATAAAACAAAACTTAGATAACGTCTCAAACTTTAAATTATTTTGTAGATGGAACAAAATTCGCACGGCGATTACGGGCCATATCGGATTCTGATTCACCTTGAGTTACAAGTTTTTCTTCGCCGAAACTAACTGTTGTTAAACGATTAGCTGGGACCCCGTAGCCTGCTAATAATTTTTTAACAGCTGCGGCGCGACGCTCACCTAACGCTAAATTGTATTCGTTAGAACCTTTTTGATCGCAATGACCTTCAACTGTCAAAACCACTTTAGAATTGGCTTTCATCCAGTCGGCGTTGCCTTTTAATTTTGATAATTCGCTGTTTGTTAACGTCGAGCTATCGAATTCGAAATTGACTGATTGTAAACCGTTAATAGATCCAGAATCACTTCCAGAAGCGTTAAAAGAAATTGGCGTTGATTCAACTTTTCCAGATTCGCTGGCGCCACCTGTGCTGCTGTCGCCTTCGCCATCAGTTTTTTTACGTGTAGAGCTACAGCCTACGACGAAAAGTCCGACAACAACTAAAGATAATAAACGCTTGAAATTCATTTTGCCTCCGCTAAAGTTTAACTAACTTAATTAATAATCTAAATACTGTAGATGATTGTTTCAAGTTGTCAAAGGTCTATTCAAAAAAGGTGATTACGATAGTGAAAAATCCAACGAACTATTCTCGATTTTGTTTGACGCTATTTTCTATTTTATTTTTATTTATTGTTGCCGCACAGAGAGTCCAGGCGTTCCGAATTGGCACCAACGAGCAACGATGGATTACGACCACGACGGAACACTTTAAAATAATTTATCCAGAAAACCAGAAAAATTTAGGTCTGCACTATGCTAAAACGGCCGAAAAAAATTTGCAGGACTTAAGAACCATTTTTACTGAGATCCCACCAACGATCACTGTGATTATTAATGACTCAACGGATCTTTCTAACGGCTATGCGACGGTGCTTCCCTATCCGCATATAATGATTTTCCCAGTGCAAGTCGGTGAAGAAAGCCCCCTGAGCGAGGCCGGTGAATGGGCCAACGAACTTTTCGTTCATGAGCTCACTCACATTCTGCAGCTTTACCCGTCCCGCGGATTTTACAAAGCATTGAAACCTGTATTCGGGTCGATAATTGCTCCGAATTTACTCATGCCTGTCTGGTGGAAAGAAGGCATGGCCGTTGAAATAGAAACCCAATTTTCACCTCGCGGCCGTTTACGCTCAAGTTATCAATCAGCTGTGACCCGGTCATTTCAACTTGATGATCGCCTGGATCAATTTACTTTAGCACAAGCGAATGAATCGTTAATGAAGTGGCCTTATGGAAATTTACCGTATTATTGGGGTTCGTATATTTTCAGTGACGTGGTCCAAGATCGCGAAAAAAAAGGTCTCGGACTTTTGGTCGAGCGCCAAGCTGAGCGACTCCCTTATTTTATCGACGCGCCGGTGATTGAGCTGACTGGTGGAACCTTTGATGCCTTATTTAAAAAAGCACAAAGTAGCGTCGTGCAGCTAACCCAAGAACAAATTGGCTCTATTAATACGACGGATGTGACTGTGGCTACGCCAGTTGATTTGTCGTTGCGTTCATCGCGACAACCCCATTACACCAGTGATGGAAATTGGCTGGCGTTTATTGGAACCGACGATAAAGAAACTCGCATTCGTATTTACGAGAAAAAACCGAATTGGCAAGAAATGAAGTTTGTGAAGCCAATTGGTGGCGATTTAGAAAGCTTCGTTTTTCATCCGAATAAAAGTAAAATTTATTTTACAAAGTTTGAAAAACGCAATCTGCGCGATAATTTTTCTGAGGTCTATGAAGCTGATTTACAATCTGGCGAACAAAAGCAAATTTCGACAGATCGTCGGGCTCGCCAATTGGCGATGGCCCCAGATGGAACAAAGTTAGCCTTTATTAGTACGGCCAATGGAACCACAGATTTAGCCATCCTGCATTTGCCGAGTGAGCGCGTTGAATTTATTCATTCAGAGAAATTACAAAATCGCGTTAACGGAGTGACCTTTTTAAATAATAACGAGGTGCTGTATTCGGTCCGTGATTCTAACGGCGGACAATTTCAATATGTAAAAAATATTGATACCAGCAGTTCGCATGAAGTCCAAGTTGATCCAAACTTAAGATTTCCATTGTATAAAAACAATCAGCTTTATTTTGTGAGCGACAAAACGGGCGTGCTCAATGTTTATAAATCGGCGTCAGCAAAAAGTTTTGGAACTCCCTCACCCGTTACTAATTTATTAACGGGCGCACAAAGTTTTGATATAAATCCAAAAGCTAAAACCATCGCGTATACTCAAATTACTTCGAGCGGTTTTCAAGTTGTTGAGGCCGATCTTCCGCTGGTCACCCCGAATTTAAAAACCATCGATACCTTTGCACGTATTCGTTACCCAACAAATCAAGCCAGCCCAGATTATCCGGCCAACGTTGTAAAAAACGAAGACGACTATTCGCCATGGTCGTATTTAATTCCAAAATATTGGATTCCTTTTATCGGAACTTCCAGCAGCGACAACGGTGTTTATATTCAAGCGCTGACAAGTGGAATGGACCCTCTTCAAACTCATATTTACCAAGCACAGCTCAGCTATGACACCGCTTTGGCGCGCGCTGGATATTTTGTCCAATATACGAACGCAGTTTGGCCATGGGCTTATCAGTTGTCGGCTGATCAATTGCAACAAATTTTTGGCAGCACAAACCTTATTGTCGAAAAAAGAAATGCCTCGATTGGAATTATTCCTGATGTGTTTAAACTTAATAAAAATTTAACGTTAGGCTTTGGCCCACAGTACGCCGCTCATCATATTGATTCGGCAGCGACTCCCGGAGTCGTTCCAACGACAGAACATGTCGGCGCATTTGTTTCTGCGGCTTACAGCACCACGGAACAAAAACCGTTTCAGTATTATCCCATGTCTGGCTGGACAGGTTTTGGCCACTTAGCTCGACACACAGCTTTGCAAGATTGGGGACCGTTCCACCAGTCATTTACACGCTTTACCGGTGCGGCCACTTATTACCATTCAAATTGGCTTCCAAAAAATCACCTCGCATTTTTTAAAGCGAATCTTTTATATATTCCTGAAACTATTGCCAGTCGATATGGAACCAGCAATTCGGTTTTCCCAACGAGTGCTGATTCTGCGCGACCGGAATTTATGTTACGTGGTTATAAATCTGGACAATTTTTCGGAACCCAACTAGCCACTGTATCGGCTGAATACCGCGTGCCGATTCTGGATATTTTTAGAGGCTCCGGATCAGATCCATTTTTTGTCCGTCACGTAACGGGCGCAATTGTGACTGATGGTCTGACTGTTAAGGGGACTGGATTAACCGAAAGCCAGGCGACGAATGTCTTAGAATTTGGAACGGCCTTTTGGAGTGCCGGCGCGGAATTGCGATTGGCGACGACGATTGGCTTCATGCTGCCTCTAACGTTTGTTTTAGGTGGATACGTTCCTCTGAATACGACATACTCGAAATCAGCGGCCGTCGCGATGAGCTTGCAAATAGGCGGATTTAACTGATTTTAGCTTGACAGGACCACCCCCGGTTTTCACACTGGAAATGACCGTCAAAGGAGAAACTATGGATATCAATCAAACTGGATTTGGTGATTCACAAAATGACACACAACGTGAAACTGGGCAAAGCAGCGCCATGTGGGTTCGTGAACTTGTTTCTGCCGATGAACAACTCGAAAAGTCGGTCCTGATCGATATGAACTTGGGGTTAGACACTCAAAGAATTTTAGTTAACGAATCGATCCAGTTTTTATCAGATCTTAAACACAATTTCGCAGATACCGCGGCCCACTTTAATGAGCTCAAGCCAACCGTATTAGGTCGTATCAAAATTTACGGCGTTGCAAATACGCACGCAGATTTTATGTTGTTCCGTAATGGCTACAAAATGATTTTCTCGATTAAATCAGCTGGCGTTATTGGAATTCGCTTTCACTTCGCTGGAAATTTAGCGATCCCGCAACCGTCCAGCAAAGAACAAGTTACCATCGTGATGGATGAAGAATTAATCGAAGCAAAATGGGGCGCTTTTGAAGAAGTTATTTGGACTTACAAAAAACAAGAATTCAAATCGCAATTTTTAGTTCGTCATTATTTAACTCAATTTATTAAAGAGAGCGCTCGCTAGTTCTACGCCGGCTGATATTGTCGGCGTCCGTAGAACTATTGTAGCGTGGCGTCCTAGGAGTTTAAGACTCTGTTTCAAAAAAAAATGTTCAAGTTGGCCGATTAAAAGGAAAAATTTGTCTTGACAAATTTGCCCATTTTTGCGACTATTCAACTGTGAATAGACGCAAGTACTCAGTCAACATCACTGTAAACGGACAGCATATTAAGGCTGTTGTCATTGATCCGCATTACGAAGTTAAGCATTCGGCCACTATAACTGATAAAATTATTCTGGCTCTTATAGCTCAATTGAATGGTGGAGATTTTTTCCCTGAGGCCGTAGTTGATACATTTGAATATTACACGACAGACAACTTGATTTTACAGAATAAGATCTATCGTCTGGTGTGGTTGATTGAAAAAGATGAACTATTTATTGGTGTAATAAACGCATACAGGAGGCGATCATGAAATTTCCAAGTGAAAAACAACTCGCTAAAATAAGAAAAAAACTTGATAAATCGGAGGGGTCTTTGGTTTTGCCACCAAAGGCATCGCCGCTTGAAAAATTCAGATATGAAATCTGTCGCCAGTTTGTAATTTATCAGCGTGAGCATAATTTAAAGTGCAAGGAGCTGGCTAAAATAGTTGGTGTCGATGAAAGTATCATGAGTAAGGTACTGCGGTATCGTAGTGAACGATTTACCACGGATAAATTAATCCAAATGCTATCGAAGATTCATCCAAAGCACAATCTTGAGCTAAAAGTTGCAGGCTTTTAGTTCGTCATTATTTAACTCAATTTATTAAAGAGAGCGCTCGCTAAGACTTTAGTTCTTACCCAACAAGCACGAGCACAGGCAACTCAGACGCACGAATAACTTGTCTTGTCACACTTCCGCCCAGAGCTGCAATCAATGGATTGATCTTTGAATTCATTACAATCAGATCGGTCTTATTTTTCTGGGCCTGTTTTAAAAATATTTCAGACATCGCCGCCCAAGAACTATCTATGATGTAATTCATTTTCGGATCTACCTTTTTGATTTGTGCCTCAAGTTGCGCTTTGCGACCCTCATAAATTCCTTGGTAGGCCTGCGCATACAACATACCAGTTGTGTCGATTCCTTTGTAAACGGCTTCTGAAATATATAAAACATCAATTTTGGATTTTAATTTTTTGGCGATCTTATATGTCGTCGCCAGGTTTTTACCGGCTACTTTAGAAAGATCACTCCCAAATAATATCTTACTAATGGATTTTGGAATTTTGCTGCGCGGATTAAACACCAGCAACGGACTTTGATGATTCAATAACATCGATTCGGCAAAACTACCCTGAAAAAATCGATCCAAACCTTTACGGGCATGGGTAGCAATAATTGTAAAATCAAATTTTTTACGTTTTAAAAATTTCGACAATTCCAGAGCTTGCTGACTCATCGAAACAGAGTCTACATTTAAAACCGTAATACGATCATATTTAAACCCAGCTTTTGTTAATTTCTTAGCGATTTCTGTCTTTGGATATTCTGAAAAACGAATTTTCGCGGGAACATCAAAGGCCAAACTCAGAGCCGATTCCGAAGGTGACGCCACATAAACAACTTCAATCGACTCAGGCTTTAAAATTTTTATCAGCGCTTGGGCTTTCACTAAAACGGCGTCATTATTATTAAAAGGACTATATGCTAAGGCGATTTTCATAAATTCTCCTATATTTTCTTAATCTTTAAAGCGTTAACTTTTCGATCCATATCGTCGATCTGTTTACGAATCAAATTGGGCAGTTCAGTCACTTGTCTGGTGTCGAAAGATTCAAGCTTTTGTTCTTTAAATTCTTCAGAACATTTTTTTGCTGTATCGTGAACGGTTGTCATCCGAACACATTCAGTTAAATAAATCTCGGCGCTATTATCGAACATGGAATCACGATAAGCGTTTTGTGTTTTCGAGATCCAATAAAAAACGATGGTTTTTAATTCTTGATCCAGACTTTGAGAAAGCGTTTTGTGCAAAAAATAAAGTGTTTCCTGATCAACCACAAAACGTTCTTGGCCCGAACCAAAATGTTCAGCAATTTGGTTTCGTTCAGTTAAAAATTCATTTAATGATTTAACGTCTGTAATGGTTTTTGATTCTGGTAAAATTCTGTATTTTTTTATTTCTAAATACTTTTTCCATTGGGACAAATCACGAGTCATAAAAATCGGAAGTTCTTTATTCTTTAAAAATTCATTGATGGATTTCAAAAGGGCTACGTCGTCTCGAGTGACTCGCAAATTGTAGTATGCTACTTTACGCACGGCCGTCATCAGTTCGTCCAAACTGGTCTGGTTTTTAGGGTAGCCCATGACTAATTTTGTAAAGGTTTTAGTCGAGTCATCATAGTTACGAATCATAAATAAAAAGTCAGCCTTTTCAAAAGCCGAACTTTGACCGAAAGAACTAAATTTGAAGTTGGTTGCCGGCAATCCTTTTTCGGTGTGACACGAATAACAGTTATTTAACGATGACTTAGTCATCCAAAATGCATAATCCCGAAACCCATCTTTATATGTTTGAGCGGCCTCATTTAAACCTTCACTCAGCACTTGAATACGAAAGCGCATGTCATCACTTTGCGCCATTTTTTTGGATTTAAGATCTTTAACGTTGTCGCTCATTTGCCGTAGTAATATTTCTACTTTTGGCCGCGACTGTTCATTTGTGAACTTAGTTTTATTCTGAAGGAATGGCTGCAGATCATTTAAGTAAACGTAGAAATAATCCATGTTGGTTTTGACTTCAGCTTGAACTAAAGACAAACATAAAAATGCGAAAACAAATAACAGGGACTTTTTAAGCATAAACTGACCTCTTCTATGATAACTAGTATGGCACCTGGACTAACTCAGAGATATGATCCCCGTCATGGTCAATTCACTTTAGACCAAACGTAGACGAGTTCGTCTTCACCAAGTGTTAAATAAAGGTAAAGCTGTTCGTCTTTAATTTCAAAGCGAGTCGAAGATAAACCACCAATTTGCATATCTGGATCAGCACTGCACACGTCGGCATTGTCAGGATTGGCAGATGTTATTTTTTGCTTGAGCAGATTTCCATCGATGGAATACGTGGCTTGCCGCTCGCAATACCCTCGTTGATCCTGGCGAAAATAAAATAGGTTATTATCAGTTTCGTTAATAAACTGAAAATAAATCACCAATTCCGGACTTGGCTTAGCAATCGGCTGTCCTTGAAAAATTAATCCGGTGTACATCCAAAGTCCAATGATTTGACTAAGCACCAAACCCCCTCTTTTGCAAAATCGTCTTAACTGCATCACGATCTTGGGTCGTTAACGAGTTTTGAATTTGCTCATTCAAAAGTAATTTAAGTTCATCGAATGTTGAATAACGGTGAAGCTTTTTTAAAACTTCAAAAGCTAGTACTTGAGTTTTATCTGCACCAATTTTTTTAGAAACATCCCATAAAAGTCCGCTCACGATAAGACTATCATGATATAAACCGCCGTTTTTATCAGATAATTTAAAATCATTTTCTAACGTTCGTTTAAACGGCGCTTTTAAATAAGCGGTTTCAGCTAATCGCGGTCGACCATATAGAATGCATGTAAAAAAATCGGCAAAAGCTTCGTTAAGTGATCCGCCCTCGCCCTCGTAAGGTAAGCCCGCCACATGGTCTATCAAGTAGTGAAATGATTCATGGCTAACAATTGTAGGATCGTGAGGAATATTCGTGTAGGCCTGATCATCGCCAGAACCCAATCGAATTTTATTTTGATAATAAAATGCCGTGTTTGTTCGTTCAGGAAATCCAACGTGAACAACGACTTCTAACGGCGTTGAAAACTGAACGTGCAGATTCGATTTTGCCCATTGTAAAGACTTGTTCAAAAAATAAAAGACTTGCACTTGATCAAAGCGAGTATCCTTAGGATCAAATTTAATAGATTGCTCAAGCTGGAGTATTTTATTGTCGGCGTCCGAAGTCACGACGACATCATTATTTGAAAGCGTAGGTTTCAAATTTAATTGTTCAAATAGAACTTCAGTTAGACCACTAAATTTTGGCCCTAGTGGAAAAACATGTGACTCAACAGTTAGTTTTTCATTCAGCTGTTCATTAAAATGCGAACCTTCTCGAATGATTTTGTAAATTGAATTTTTCTGATTCGCATATGCACTCCAAGGTTCGCCGCGACGATCAAAAAAACTTATTTTATAGTAAGGCTCTAAACGATTCTCAAAATTTAAAAATACTGGAAAATTAGAAATAACAGAAATACTCGAAAATTCGTTTCGAAATATTTTTATTTGTTTAATGATAGCGTTGTCATCGAAACTCAATCCCCGGACTTGTTTCAATTCAGGCGGATTAAAAAACTGTGCAATGGCTAAAGTTAAAGATTGGTCTTTGCCATAAACCTTTTTTAGGTACGAATTTTCGATGGGAATTCCTAAAAAACTCTGTTGCGTAATAACAATTCGACCCTCTTGGGTCTGAGTCTGCGTGGACTTTTCGGACCATTCTTGCTGCTCTATTTTTTGCAATGATTCTTTTGATTGACCTGTTTTCCAAGTTAAACGTTCCGGAATATTTTTTTTCTGGCACGAAAATGAAAATATCAAAACAAGGACTAACGCTACAATTTTCATACTTTTCCTCTGTTGCCTTCCGGCAGGCTGCTGGCGGTTCCAAGCAGCCTGAACTTAAACACTCGACTATTGTTCGATAGTTAGAGCTTTTTCAAAATAAGTTCCGTCACCATTTAAGAACTTTAGCGTGTGTTTACCAGTAGCTAATTTTCCTAACCGAATATCTTTTTGGAAAGGAACTAAAACCATAATGCACATGCCTTGAGTAACCGTCGCCATCGAACGAATTTCATGCGTGAATGAATCTACACGATTAGTTTCAGATCGACTCCAACGGTAGCAGCCATTTGGAAATACGCCATTCGCAACAACATAAGCGTCTGTGGTCGAATCGAATCCAGCTGGCACAAACACTCCGCTAATACCTACTGGAACCTCTTTGGTTGCTGGTTGTTCGTCAGCAAATGCGTTTGTAGATGCAGTTAAAGATACCATCGTCATCACTGCGATTAAAAGTTTTTTCATGGAAACCTCCTGGTGGTTTAAAAGCAATCGGCGATTTATTTCGGGGATGCTGTTGAAATCAAACTACGCCCTTCCAAAGAAAGGGAACATGACCTATGTCATAAATGCCTTGCATCAATTAAAAATTGCGCTTAATTAGTAAACTTAAAACTTAGTGCTCTGTTTAATATACACATATCAAGATTTGACTCTTCATATACAAACGGAAATTTAAGAATTAAGATTAAATCTTCATATTTACGGAGTCAGAGATGTCGAATGAAAATTGTCAGGATAAACCCGCGAGTTCTTGTGAAATCTGTGGT
>JAYVHE010000009.1:0-2259 GCA_043771495.1 Bdellovibrio sp.
TCTTTTTAAAAAATATATCTGCGGACCAGATATATTCACCTTGACTGGAAAAATCATGGGTAATTGGCTTCTGACCTGCTTGACAAGGGGTGGCGGCAGGGCTACTTTCGCCAGAATCAATAGGCAAAAAGCTTTAGTTTTAAGCTAAAACTCTAGTAATAATGCCAACATAAGGGGAGGTCATCGTGATGAACCAAATGGAAAGTTTAAGCATTAAACCAAGTGCTAAAGTAAAAATTATTAAGCGGTATCAGAATCGTAAGCTTTACGATACTCAGCAAAGTTGTTATGTCACTTTGGATGACATCGCCAAGATGATCAGGTCAAACGAAGAAGTAATGGTTATTGATAATAAATCTAAAAACGACATTACTGCTGCAACTTTAACGCAAATCATATTTGAATCAGAGAAAAAAGCGTCACAATACGCTCCGCTTTTTACACTCCGAGAAATAATCCAGAACGGCAATGGCAGTATTTCAAGCTATTTAGCCAAGTTAGGTGCTTTCCCAATTGATTACATGACCAAACAAGCGGCCATTAATGTTAATATCGACAGAGTGTCTACTGACGATCTGAAACAGAACCTTGAAAATCACGTTGCTTCTGCTGCCCGATTAAATTCAGATTCAACTTAAAAAGTTGTAGCTGAAAAAGCAACAGTTCTGCCAAGCTCAAACCAGGAAGAAGAAACTCCAAATTTGCCGCTTCCTAGCAGCAATCAGAGTTTCAATCCTTAAATTTCAGTTAAGCTAATTATAGAGCTAATTTATCTCTCAAAAATCCCGCGCTAATACGCGGGATTTTTTTTGTCCACTTATCTGATGCTTCGTTTATTAGAAGAGCGTCTTCCATCCCAACCAGATGTAGATCTGGTTTCATAAGTCGCGAAGGCATACAAAAATTAATCCGAAACCTATTGGCACGACTTTAACTTTGGTTAGAGCACTAACCAAAGTTTCAATGAAATCAGGACTTTTTGTTTGTACGCAAACGAAAAGTAAAGTTGAGCCAGCGAATTGTGGTTGAATTACAAGATGGCTTCTCAACTTATGAAAACCAGACATTGGGCAAATTGGCACAAACTACACCTTTTAATACGCGGGATTTTTTTTGTCTGCTTATCTGATGCTTCGAACAGTAAATATTTTTTTGGATTCATTTTCCGTCAAATCGATGTCGGGAAATTTTTCCGTTTCAGCGTCATAGCGATTTAACCCGACAAGGCTGATTTTTGAATTTTTCGAAGGATTAAACCGAATGATCTGAATAGATTCAGGCAGTAAAGTCCAATTGCGCAGATCTGCTCTTTCCGAAGCCACCATGACCAACCAGGCAAGGTTACCGAGCGTTTTGTCTTTTTGCCGGATTTGGTCAGCGGCAACTTCTTTGGCAACTCTCGCACCTAATCGCCTTGCGGATAACGAACTGTAATCGGCTTCTTGCGTAGCAATGGCGGCTTTTTCAACGCTGTAAACCTGATGGCTCGTGGATTTTTGGTAAGTGTCTTTTTCATCCATAAAGGTAACGGCCATTCGCCTAGTCAGATTATGGCTGGGTACAAGATAAGGGTAGATGTGATTGTCGGGCCTAGGCATTTTTTTAGGGCCTAGGCCCTGCAAAAAAAGCACAATTTTCTCTCTTTTATTTTTTCGCTTCACAAAATTAATTTCCTCAAATGTGGGCTTCAGTTCCTCAGCCAGCAGGCCGAATTCCTGTGTTCGTTTTGCCCGCCAGCAAGCCGTCAGCATATCTAAACCAACATTGCGATAAGTCGGATCCAGCTTGTAAGCGGCTTTATACGAAATACAGGCATCATCGTAGTTATTTTCGCTTTCCCAGATGAGCCCCGACAAATACTGGGCAAAGGAATTCAGTTCATAACTATTTTTTTCTTCTGCTGAGAACTTACTGTATTTTTCGTTAATTCGCCGGACTTCGACCATGGCCTCACTCGGCTGCTGTAACTCTATAAAGTTAAGTGCCAGCGAAATATTTATGAAAAGTCTTTCGAAAATATCGCCCTTATATTGAAGCATTTCCTCATTTAACAGCGTAGCACCGAGCACCCGTGAAGCTGAAATATAATCCAGCTGTTCGCTCAACTTATCGGCGGCGAGGAAAACCTGATTACTTTTTTTGTAATCCTTGCAGATCTGAAGGGCGGAGCCGTATTCCATTAAATACAAAAGCTGGTCATTGCTTTCTTTTGCGCTGAGGTCTCCGAGCGTTTTAGTGGCGTTTTCGCAATTTCCGCCG
>JAYVHE010000010.1:0-13735 GCA_043771495.1 Bdellovibrio sp.
TTAAAAAGAATGACAGGCCCACCTTTTTAAACCGGTCTTGCCCTAAATGACCAATCTTTTTAAGACAGTTCACTCCGGTGAATCGCCGACCAATACCACAAAGCTTCAAAAAATTTTAGCATGCTACTTAGACGTTGAATAATTCGAAATTGCAGTAACGATCGCGTGATCTGCCGTTAAAAATTTAAAGCGAACATCTTTTTCGTAAAGTCTAAAGACATGATTTTGGCGGTATTTGCCGCCAGTTTCTTCAGATCCCCGATAGATAACTGGTCTTGGATCTTGGCGAATAATATCTGTGATCGCCTGTCGTAAATTGCCATGACCACTTTGTTGAATCCAAATATTCAATTCAATATCAGCAGCAGAATCAAATTCGACGACGATAACGGTGGTCGAAGTTTCTTCAACCCACCCGGCCTTTGCGTCCTCGCGAATTTCAAATTGTGGCAAATACGGTTTGATATCAATGACGGGTGTGCCATCGACTAAATCTATTCCGTCAACTTCGATACGATCACGATGTACTTTTTTAATTTTTACCAATGACAAGCCCACAGGATTTGGTCGGTGCGGCGACCTGGTCGCAAATACTCCAATGGACCCGCCGTTCATTCGTGGCGGATGAACTTTAGCATTAAAACCTTTTGAATCATTTAAGTGAAATATAAATAAGATCCACAAGTGGGTGAATCGTTCTAATCCCTGCAACGAGATTTCGGGTTGATATTGGTTTTCGATTATAATTTCTGAAGCGACAGAGTGCACTAAACCAGATTGTCGAGGCACCCCAAATTTATCTGGGTAGCCCGATTTAACATGGCCTATTTTAACAAAATTATACGTTTCCGGATTTGGCGACAAGACCTTCACGGTTCAGTATAATAATCTCTTTTCCGTTAATGTCGATCAAACCTTCGTTTTTAAATTCAGTTAAGTGGCGCGACAAAGACTCATTAATGGTACTTGCTAACTGCGCGAACTCATTTCGAGTTAATTTAAGATTAATTGACATGCCGTTAGCCTGCTGAACTCCAAAGCGATCCGCAAGTTCAATGAGTTGATAAGCAATACGCTCTTGCACGGACGCTAAGTAATTAAACTGACCAACTTTTTCAAAGTGACGGATCTCGCTGACCGATTGCTCGAGCAAGTCTTTCACTAACGGATTCATTGCTGTCGTTAAATGACTAATTGAAGCAACTTCATAGAACCAAACCGTTGCTGCTTGAACAGCTTCGGCCGTCGTTGAAAATGTACTATTGTCAATGACTGCCTTATAGCCAAAATACTCACCTGGCGAAACCAAGCGAACAACATACTCTGGCGTCGTTGTTCGGCCCCGCGAGTTTTCACGATTTACATAAAGCTTCACGCAACCGGATTTTAAAATGTAAATTCCTTTTGGCTTTTCTTTTTCCTTGTAAATGACTGACCCTTCGGCAAACGTCAACGTTTGATGAGGAATCTGCGAAAGCTCTGAGGCTTGCGCGGTAATTGGGGCAGACCCGCCAGAGGCTTGCATTGCGGGAGGAATCTGTGACGAGTTAATTGTCGACGTTGTCATACCGTCGAAGTATCCTGTGTGTCCTGCCATAAGCCGAACAACTTCACTTTTTACCGGTCCATTTCGTTGTGACATTTTAAACTCCTTCTGAGCTTAGTATTCGCCTATAATTACTCTATGTTTTTTTGTTTTTTTGTCTATTGCTTTGCTTTGATTTTATGGGAACAAAAATCATACTTTCTTTAAAATAAAAATTAATATTTCTTCTTTCTTTAACAAATTCATAATGTTATCCGCCGCCATAGAACTTTTTTTGACGCCGAGCCGACTAATAATTAAATAGATTATTTCTATTGATAAAATACATCGCGTTGAGAAGACCTCGACGTTTTGTGAAGATACCGCGAACTATTTCATTGCTGTAATAAGTTATGGAGTTCACTTCGCTCCTCTTCCGACAAAGAGAAACCTTTTGGTGGCATCTGTTTATTGTCGACTAAAAACCGAATCGTATCTATTTGCTGGAGTGAAATGTGTGCACGGTTCCAAAAATTATTTCCACTGTTATGACATTGCAAACAAGTTTTCAAATTTACTTTTTGAAAACTCTTTTCTGTCAAAACTTCATCATGATTCCATAAATTATTTTCTAATCGGCCATAAAACTTTATTCTTAGATTAAGCAAAAACAATGTCGTTTTTTCTTTTAAATTTAACAACGTTAAAAAATCAGGCGCAGGTCGGATGGCACGCGGGCCATTGCTGTGACATTGCCTGCAATCGACTTTAAGATTGATTTTTCTCGGTGGTAAGTTATTGGACCATTCCAGAGGTCCTGGTGGCAGTTGGTAAAAATGGGCGGTTTGTTTTTTTACGACGATAGCCAACCGATCTAATTGCTCACTACTCGCTTTAAAGCCGTGGTGACTTTGGTTCATCATCCAAACGTCTTGATCGGATTGTTTGATAAATTTGATCGTGTTGTAAACGGCTTCCCCATTTATGGTTTTAGATTCCCATGATCTGAAAAAAATTTCATCAGTTGTCGGATTCGAATTTGCAAAAAAATAAATTCCAAACATTATGGTCATCGCCCCAGCAAAAAAAGTCAGCCCGGTTACAACCAGGCTGACTTTAAAAAGTTTGGACAGGGGGAATTTTTTCATAATTAGAAATAAACGCAGTTTGTTTCTGTGAACGTGATTGATGAATGAATGATCTGTGGCTTTTTACCATTGATAAAACTGGTTTTTATCGTCGTTTTGGCCATTGAAAAAACGTGCATCGAATCCGATGACGACGTCACCGCTGGAATTTGTATTACGGCATTCGTTTCAATATGACCAACACGAGTATCTTGATAATCATCAGCCGCAATTGACGATTGGCCCTGTACGCTTGTTCCCGAAATGGTTGCTTTCACGAAATATCCACCAATGGCATCCGGAGTAACTAAGTCTTTATTCACGGGATTCCCGTAAAAACTAAATGCAGCATATTCGCCCGGAGTCAGATAGTAATTTAAAGCGTGTGAATTTTTCTTTGGATCCAACTGAGCTTTTTTGGTCAGATGAAAATTCAAAACGTAATCATTGCCGTCCTCATCTTTCGCCTGACATTTAATGTTAATCTCGAGTCCTACTTGGATAAAAATCGGCTGATCTATTGGAACGATCGGGCCATTTTTATTTTTTTCGTCCTCATGCCCGTATGATGTCGCCATTGTGCCAACAATAGCCCCCATGGTTAAAAGTGTTTTAGTTAGTGTTAAAAGTTGTGTTTTCATTGTTTTCTCCTTGTTTGTTAAAAAATATTTCGCGTTTCATTCACATTTACAAAAGTTATCCACTTGTCCAGAAACTTATCCACACTGCAAAGTCTTCAAATGCAGAGTCGAAAAGTCCAATATCTGATATCGCGATATCGGATATCTGAATTTCGCTAAACTACGAAAAAACAAAGTATTTGTATAATTCATAATTATCAGTTATATATGATTACAAATGAGTTTACTTAGCCCCACCCTTCAGGCCTTTTGGGCTGTTACCAAAAAAGGAACAGTTCAAGAGGCCTCGCGTTCCCTTGGCCTTACACAAACCGGTGTAACTCAACGTATTCGCAGTCTTGAATCACAATTAAAAACCACGTTGTTCCTTCGCTCACGCAAGGGCATGCGCCTGACTAAAGATGGTGAAGCGCTTTTGCAATATGTTATAGGCTCTTCTGAAATCGAAGGCTTAGCGTTAGCGCGAATTCAAAAATCAGCAAAAACCACAATTCGCGAAGTCAGTTTTGCCGGTCCTTCGAGCGTGCTGCGCTCGCGAATAATTCCGCAATCATTAGCGGCACTCAAAGAATTTCCCGAGCTGCGATTCCGTTATGATTTGTCAGACACCGAAAGCAACGCTGAAAAATTAAAGTCAGGCGCCTGCGATTTTGCAATTGTGGAGCACCATGACGTGACGAAAGAGATGGACTCGAAGATCCTTAAGCCCGAACGATATAAAATATATGTGGCGGCCTCATGGAAGAGGCGCGCTTTTTCTGAAATTCTAACTTCAGAACCCATAGTCGATTTTGACCTCAATGATAAAATGACCTTCAACTACCTCGATAAATACAAACTCAAAACCAAAGCCTTAAAAGACCGACACTTCGCCAACAATACGGATGCATTACTTTCAATGGTGGGCGCTGGAATCGGCTATTCGGTGCTCTCTGAGGATTTCACACATCCCTATGTGAAAAACGGTTTACTTGTCGACTATGAACCCGCTCAATATTTAGACTACAAAGTCGCTCTAGCCTGGTATCATCGACCTGAGCTTCCGCTCTATATGAAAAGTCTTATAAAAATCCTGAATTAATTTAATTCGATAAATCTTTAGCCGGGGGTGGAATTTTCTTGATTTGAATATTTGTTGGACCTATTTTGGTCGGCTATGAATGCATTGGGTCGCCATATTTTAGTCGAATTTTCGAATTGTAAAGCCGACGTTTTATCAGACGTTTCTGCTATTGAAGAAGCCATGGTAAAAGCGGCCCAGGTTGCCGGCGCTACCGTCATCAATTCTACATTTCACCATTTTTCACCATACGGCGTTTCGGGCGTAGTTGTAATTCAAGAAAGCCATTTGGCGATTCATACTTGGCCAGAATTTAAATATGCAGCCGTAGATTTATTTACATGCGGTGATACCGTTGACCCTTGGGTTTCGTTTGAACATTTGAAAAAAGCTTTCGGGGCCTCGTACTCGGCTTTAGAAATGAATCGTGGCTCTACTCATGTCATTAAAAAAGGCGATACGCCGTTACAAGTTAAACCCAGTGATGCAGTTGATTATTCAGCAACTGGTCCTTACAAAATTAATCGCAACGTTTGGTTTACTGATAAAGATGAAAACCAAGCTTTGTCATTACGCTACACGGGCGAAGTATTCTTTGATGAAAAGTCTCCGTTTCAGCGGGTTCGTATTTTAGAATCATGCGCTTATGGCAAAATGCTAGCGATCGACGACATGGTTATGTGTACGGAAAAGGACGAATCTCATTATCACGAGATGATTACTCACCCTGCGATGCAGGCCTTTCAATCGGTCGTCGGACCCGTTAAAAATGTTTTAGTTATTGGTGGCGGCGATGGCGGAACCATTCGCGAAGTTTTTAAATATCCCGGTATCGAAAAAGTAACTATGGTGGAGATTGACGAAGCTGTGGTTCGCGCTAGTAAATTACATTTGCCGACTTTGTCGCGTGAATTTTCCAATCCAAAATTAAATTTAGTGATCGGCGATGGGATCGAATTCGTTCGTACATGTAAGCCAGAAATGTTTGATGTTGTTATTGTTGACGGCTCTGATCCTGCCGGTCCTGCTCAAGGGTTATTTACCAAAGAGTTTTATGCCGATTGCAAAAAGGCCCTAAAACCAAATGGTGTTTTAGTGACTCAAGGCGAATCGCCTATGTTCCATGCAAAAACATTTGTTGAATTGAATCATTGTCTACAATCAGTTTTTTCTAAAACCAGCGTTCATACCCTATTATTTCATTCAACAACGTATCCAACAGGAATGTGGAGCTTGCAAATGGCCGTAAAAGGTCAATACCATCCGGTCAAAGACCACAACAAGCAAATGACTGCTGAATTCGTAGAAAAAAATACGGCTAATCTTAGGTACTACACTGACGAATTACATAGCGCCGCGTTTACGCTTCCTCGCTTTGTCAAACAAATGCTAAACTCCTAAAAGGTGCCAGGCCTTTTTTTCCTGTAAATGATAATCATTTTCGGAAAAAAAAGGCCTGGCACCCTTTAATCTAGGAGGACTCATGTTCAAATTACCGCAATTACCTTACGCAAAAAATGGCTTATCTCCGTTTTTAAACGAAGAGCAAATGACATTTCACTATGACAAGCATCACAAAGCTTACATCGACAATTTAAATAAATTTTTAGAAACCGAAGCGTCTTTAAAAGGTAAAACTTTAGAAGAAATCGTTGTGACATCAACAGGTGGAATTTTTAATAATGCCGCTCAAATTTGGAATCATACGTTTTACTGGTTTAACATTGCACCGGTTGGCAATGGTGGAGCTCCGTCGGGCCCTCTTGCAGACGCAATCACCCGCGATTTCGGTAGCCTTGATGAATTAAAAGCTAAATTCGTTGATGGTGGAATGAAAACTTTTGGTTCAGGCTGGATCTGGTTATGCACAGATGCCGCTGGAAAATTATCTTTGGTATCAACTTCAAACGCAGCAGTTCCTTTTACTAATAACGGACCGGTTCCATTAATGACAGCGGACGTTTGGGAACACGCTTACTACGTTGATTACAGAAATGCGCGTTTAAAATATTTAGAAACATTCTGGAATCATGTAAACTGGGCGTTTGTTTCTGAAAACTACGCGACGAAGAAAGTTCGCGATTTAACTAAATCAATGACGTAGTTGTTTGCAGTTCTTAAAAAAGCACTTCGCTAATTTGCTGCTTGTCGCTATCGGGGCCTTTGCGATTTATGCAAAAGGCCCAACTATCTACAATAATTTTAAAACTCAAAAGGCGCCACCACCGGTGCCAATCAATATTGAACGTTTATCTGGCGAAGTTTTATCATTCCCAGTGCTTGGTGAAAAAAAATTAGTTTTATTTTGGATGATCAATTGCGGTCCCTGCAAATTAGAAATGAAGCGAATTAACGAGATGGTCAAACAAGGACAATTGAACAGCGGGCAAGTCCTAGCCATTAATTTTGTCGACGACAAAAAACAAGTCGTTGAATATTTGAAATCTGAACCTTTTGATTTTTTAATGGCGCTGGATACCCGCGGTGAAGTTTCATATAAATTCAAAGTGAACTCTACTCCAACCATATTTTTATTGAACGAAGACGGCAGCGTCGAATGGGCTACCACGGGTGTTAGTCCGACCTTAAATTTTAGAATTAAAAAATTCTTTAATAAAAGTTAAAGTATAAAATTAAATCCAATCATAAATTTATTTTCGAATTGAATTTTATTTTTAAAATCTGAGTCCATTAAGTTTTCGTACTGCCATCTTACATCAAGCTGAATTTGATCTTTATCGTAAAATTGCCAGTTCGACTTAAACACGGTTCGCAAATAATCATTATGTTTTTTTATAAAAAAGTACGTACCGCTTAAACTTAGGCCTAATGAATTAAGTGGGTGATAAGACATTAATAGTTCCGGCCCTAATGCCGCCTGCTCGGCTTCGGTGTATCGGGCGGTTAAAAATGCGGTGGCTCGAAGTTCATCTTGGGAGGTCATTGATAAACTAGAGCCAATTCCCCCTTCGAAGTCTGGTCGGAATCGATCCATGAATTCAATTCGGGTTTTCCAGGCCATATTATTCTCGAGGCGATTTGAAGGATTTAAATTAATTAAATTCAAAACTGTAAACCGATCGAACTTTAAAATTCTCGTTTTGGCTTCTACGCGTGCCGACACGGCAATGGCCTCAATATGGCTGTGGGGAATTAAACCATCGTGCGGTTGCTCGAGCTCATGAAAGGCACCCCTAAACTTAATAATTGTTTCGTCACCCAATCGTCCATAGGACAGGCGAGTAGAATCGTGAGATTTTGTCGGAGATTTGCTTTTTTCTTCGGGTCCCGAAGCGGCCTGACCAGGACCTAATTCAACTCTTTGTAAATATAATTGATATTTCTGATCATCTAAATTTATTTTTTTTCTAAATGCTTCTAGCGATAGCGCTGCGGCTGCGGCTTCTAATAGCTGTGCCTTTTCTTGATTTGAAAATTTGGATTTAATACTATTGGGAAACTTTAAATCTTTTACTAAATCTGGAAAAATGTCCTTTTGCTCGGCCGAAAGCAATTTGTACGTTTTGTTAAATTCTGTTTTCAGGGCAGGTTTGTAAGTGGTCGACTGCACCAGGCTTCCGCTACGTTCAACAAGTTTAACGGTATCAATTGGAACAACAAAGGTTCTAATCGGATCAACCAAATTTAAATCGGGTCGCACAACTTCCAACGTCCGCAAAATTTGTGTCGAACAGTTTTCGTCCATAAAATAATAGGGAGCTCGAGCTTTTTCCATTTCTAATAAATGATTAATTAAAAATTCAGTTTCTTCTTTTGAAAAATTCAGTTGGTATTCCCAAATGTCTCGCCCTTCAACGTTGGTGTACTCTAGGATTTTTTGGTGAAACGGCAACATTGCAAATTGTCCGTTGTAAAATCCGAACAAACCTTTGATTGCGTAAAAAAATCCTTCGCTGTCGTCAGCGTCGGCGGAATAGTCTATTCCGTAATTGAGTAAGTCCTTTAACCCTTGGTTTTGCGGATTATTTAACTTTAAAAACGTATGTCCAAATGTCGATGCGGCATTAGACATGTCTCCGGCGGCAAAAATGAGTGAGACTGAGCTGGTGTTAAGATCTTTTTTCCACGCCGTGCGTTCAGGACACGGCACTTTGTCTTCTTCGGAAACGTCCAGAATTCGATTAAGCCACTGAGTCCGCGCTAAATAGTAACATTGCGGGTGTTCTTTATTTTCAGAGGTATAAGTTTCGGCCGATGAATAGAGTAACTTTATTGTCCCAGTTAACTCTTCAGACGGAGATGAAGCTCCATTTGGACTTATAAAAAATCCTGCTGAAAAACCCGATTTGTAGTGAGTTCGAAAAAGTGATTCTATTTTTCTGTAATGCCCTAGCTTTATCCATTGTGGATGCTCTGCTAAATCAAGTGCTTCCGCACGTTTTAAATAACTTTCGGTACGCTCAAAAGAAAAACCCCAGCTATAAACTGGGGTTTTAAATAAAATAACAAAAATGAGAACTAAAAACTTAAAATTATGATCCTGAGCATACATCAGCAATTGCAGCAGACTGCATATTGTTGACTAAGTCAACGGCTGGAGTATTTGAGCTTGGAGCGATTGTTCTAAATGATGATTGCGCTTTTGCATTGAACTCTGAAATTTGCTTATCAGTCATACAACCGTTTAAAGCCGCTAAAGTCGAAAGTTTGTCGCCGTAACCTTGCGCCATTTCGCGAATGATATCGGTGTGATTAACTTCAACAAAGTATTGAATTTGA
Source organism: Bdellovibrio sp. (assembly GCA_043771495.1). Classification (GTDB taxonomy): domain Bacteria; phylum Bdellovibrionota; class Bdellovibrionia; order Bdellovibrionales; family Bdellovibrionaceae; genus Pseudobdellovibrio. The sequence continues at coordinate 9,094 of JAYVHE010000010.1, forward strand.
CTGTCGTTTTTAACTAAGCCTTTAGACGTACAATCTGAAGTTCCGAAAGTAATCCCTAAAGTTTGTGAACCCGATGTTCCGTTTGTAGTGACTGCAAATAATTGCATTAATTTAGAATTGGTTTTAATTAACATTCCGCCTAATCCGCAACCGGCATCACCTGCCAATGCTATAGATCCAAAAAATAAAATCGCGATGATTGTTTTAATCATGATGTCTCCTTGAGTGACCGACAAGTCTTCCTTCGCCGGTTGTTATCCTGCGCCGCAGGTCTTTAATCGTGTAAATGTAGAATAAATTAAAACCAAAAAATGCCAATTGAAATTAAAAATACATTTTCAGAACGCAGACGTTAGTCGGGGAAAATTTTGTTAGAGCTGCTTTTTCCAACTGAATTCGTGAGCTAGATAGTTTTGTAAATCAAGTTTTTGCTGATCAATTTGCGCTTTTGTTAAGCCAAGCTCTTGTTCAAAAATCTGGGCAATTTCGCCGAGGAATTTTAATCCGTGGTCTTTTTCTGCCAGAACTAATGGAACACGACGAGAATAAAAATCAGTTATCGTCAGGCACATCGTATGATGAATGGCCTGTTGCGCTTCGATGGCCCAAATATTTTCGGTGAAACCATATTTGGTTAATATTTCTTTGGCTTCTGCACCGTATCTTAAAGCTAAAGATTTTTCTAACTCGGAGGGTGCAGATTCGATAGCCTGCTCGAACGTTTCTCGCTCAACCATGGGATTTAGGGGGCGCCAGGTTTCACATTTATTCAATTGCGCAGAGACTTCAAAAGGTAAAAATTTTGAAACCTGATCTACGATTTGTTCAGACATCAATCGATACGTCGTGTACTTTCCACCAGCGACAAATGTAAAACCACGAGGATCATGAATAATGGTATGTTCTCGACTGGTTTTACCCGCAGTTCCGGAATCATCTTTGACCAACGGGCGAACTCCCGCATAACTGGCGACAATATCACTGCTTTTTAATTCTGATCCTGGAAAATATTTATTGGTGATATCCAGTAAATATTTAACATCTTCTGCGGTAACTATGGCCTCTTCCGGTCGCCCTTTAAAATCTGTATCGGTTGTGCCAACAATAACCATTTCGTGCCTTGGGATTGCAAAAACGATTCGGTCACTTTTTTCAGCGGCCATAACCACGGCGCTGGTTAAGTTGAGTCGGTCTCGTCTAAACGTAAGGTGAACGCCCTTTGTTGGACGCAGAATTTCTTTCCAATCGTTAACCAATTTTTCGCCAACCAAATCAGTCCAAGGACCCACAGTCGAGATAACGTGTTTTGCCGAAATTGAAAATTCTTTTTGGGTAAGAATATCTTGCGCTGTAAGAGCTGTGACTTTTCCAGTCCCAGAATTCATCTGTGATCGCTGGGCTTTGACGTAATTGACACAAACAGCACCGGCTTCATTTGCGGAGCGCAGGGTTTCATGAACCAATCGATCATCATCCATATAAGCATCTGAATAAACAAACGAACCTTTCAGTTGAGCCTGTTCTAAAATAGGCATGCGCTCCATAGATGACTTAGCGTTCAAGCGTTCGTGCATTTCCGGAGCTTGAAATAAGGAGAGTGCATCATAGAACCACATTCCTAATCCCATTTTAAACATTCCAACTCGACTATTTTCATAAAGAGGAATCATAAATCGCAGCGGATGAACCAAATTTGGGGCAATTTCAAATAATTTTGTGCGTTCGTTAAGAGCTTCGAAAACCAGGTGAAATTCCATGTTTTCTAAATAGCGAATTCCACCGTGAATTAACTTACTAGATCTAGATGAAGTTCCATAAGCAAAATCACGAGCTTCAATCAGGCCAACTTTTAATCCGCGTAAAGCGGCATCGCGAGCTACACCGGCGCCCGTAATTCCACCACCGATAATTAATAGATCAAATGTTTCGTTCTGCAGTCGTAAAATATTTTGTTGGCGTGTTTCAAAAGAAAATTCATTCATAAATTATTTTGTAGTTTTAACCCAAACTAAAGGGTCATGATTTTGAACACGTTGGTTAAGCTTTAATAGTTTTTCATTTACAGCTTGATCATAAACAACGCGTTGAAAATGTTTATCTCGGGCCAATTTGTAAGTAATTTCCAACAATTGATTTTCTACTTCGGGCGTTTCTGCAACTAAACTCTCCACCCAAAGAGTTTGTGTTTGCCCTTGAAAAAATAAAAACGGCTGACCTAAGAAAAATCCGCAGATATTTTGTGTTTTTTCGTCGTAAGCGACAAAGCTCCAACCTAATTTTAAATAATGTTCCAATGATTCTTTGCGAAATCGCGATTCCCAGACTTTCATCATTAAATCCATTTCATCTAAATCGGCATATGTTGATTTTAAATCTTTTAGTGCCAGATCATAGATGGAATCTAGATCAGAAGTCTGAGCAATTCTGTAGTTGGAATTCATAGAAACATAGCCTAGCATATTCTACATGAATTACAAAAAATATTCTGATAAGACCTGGGATCTAATTAAACAGACTATTCAGAAAAAAAAAGCCGACGGACAAAAACTTTTAGCTGTTTTTGACGCTGATGGCACGCTATGGGATTGTGACCTTGGCGAAAATTTTTTTCAGTATCAGATTGACCATAAGCAGGTTCCACTACCTGAAAATCCATTTCAGCACTATTTAGATTTAAAAAAAATCAACAACGACCCACGCCTGGCCTATGTTTGGTTGGCGCAAATCAACAAGGGACTACCGCTAGTTCAAGTGCAAAAATGGGCTGATCTTGCTTTTGCCTCCATCCAACCAAACCCAATTTTTGAAGAACAAAAAAAACTGATTCAACTATTGAAAGAAAACGATGTGCAAATCTACATTGTAACGGCCTCAATAAAATGGGCCGTTGAACCAGGCGCTCGTGCCTTAGGTTTAACAAATGACAGCGTGATTGGTGTTGAGACTGAAATTAACAATGGAATTGTGACTGAAACACCGGTGTTACCAATCACATATCGGGCGGGAAAAGTTGAAGGTTTAAAAAAACATATTCAGAATCAAAGACCTTTTTTAGGTTCTGGAAATAGTATCGGAGATTTTGAATTATTAGATTTTTGTACAGACATTCGATTAGTTGTTAGCGCAGCCTCGATGGACGATCGATTATATAAAAGCGAAAAAGAATTGCATGTTGAAGCCGAAAAGAAAAATTGGATTATCCACCGGTTCATTTAATAGAAAGAAGTTATGATCAAGAAATTTATGGGGTTAATGATTTTGGCCGCTGTGGCCTATACAGGCTTTTATATGTATTCAAAAATGGGTAAAATTCCAGGAAAAACTGCGCCCTCGCCTGAAACAAGTTATTCGACTCAAATTAAAAATCAAATCATGAAGTATCAAAAGCCGGCGCGAATTGAGATCGTGAATTACATCAAAAATCCAGATCACCTCTTTCAAAAAGATATCGAGGATATTAAAAAATTAAAAATCCCGTTAAACAAAGATTCGGACCACTATATAAAGATTCAATTTTTCGTCGATGAAACGGATGCGACGGCGCCGTTGATGGGTCAGTTTTTTATCTTTGATACAAAAACTGATAATTTAATTAAAGAAGATTCTATTAAGTTTGAATAGGTTTAGACCTCTTTTATAACTTCGAAACCTTTATAAGAACCTACTATCGCAAAGCCGATAACACTTTTAACTCCCTTGTTTTTTAGTTTGAAAGCGATTTCATTTAATGTTGCTCCCGATCCTACAGCATCATCAATGAGCAAAACTTTTTTGTAAGAAAGTTTCATCGGTACAACCACCATGGTTTCTTGGGCATTCTGAATACGTTCCTCAATTTTAGAAAGTGATTTTTGTGCCACCGGAACTTCACCCTGATAAACCTTTTTAATTTCAATACGAGGTAAATCAATTTTTAAATTTTTCTCAAGCTCTTTCAGAAAAGGCACCTTGCGTGGAATTGAGTGCGGAGCCCATGCAATAGCATCTATGCGCTGTTCAGTTATAATTTTAAAAATTGATTCTTTCACTTCTTCACTAATAGCTTGAATTATTTTTTTGTCTTGCGCCTGTTTGCCGTGCAACAAATACTGTCCCATTCGTGTTTTTCCGAATTTTATTAAGCTGTAGAATTCAAAATAAAAAACTTTATCAAGATGTTGCCTTTCAAATATCTGATTATGCCTTTCCGTTGCATCAATCAAATCTTTTTTATTGCGATGCGAATGTGCCTCATTTAACACTACTAAGTAATCGCGAATGCAGTTTTCGATTTTTTGTCTGTTCTTTGTAGCGGTCATCCAGGCCACAAATCCTTCGATCCCTTTTTTAATTTGCCCCGTCGGATCGATATACAAATAGTTTTTTTTCACTAGCGAGATTTCATCATCAGTAAGTATTAATGAAGGTAAGCTCGCGCGTCCATGAGATATAAAATAGAATACTTTAGGAGGAGTTCCCTTACGCTGAAGCACCTCCGCTACCATAAGTTTGTTCAGGGCACGATGAACGGAGGCTTGTGTAATACCTAGTATTTGCACCAGATCCTTAACCTGGGTAGGGCCATTTTTACTAATGATTTCAATGATTTGATCTTTGGTCCGCGTATACATAGTACATAGTATATAGTATACTATGTACTATG
>JAYVHE010000011.1:0-18857 GCA_043771495.1 Bdellovibrio sp.
CTTCGCTAATACCTACTGATTCTTCACACTCATTGCGCTAGAAGGATCCGGAAAGTAGCGATTCACATTACGTGACGTCCATAACTTGATCTGACTGCAACCGGGTCCTGCGGCCTCGTATTTTACAGCTTCGGCATTTTTAACTCCACGTAATTCGACACGACGGTCACTGAGTGCAGGTAAAGACGCCATTTTATCAACGAAACTTAACTCCACTTCGTGCGTATAAAATAAAGGAGCTTGTGCAACAGGTGTTTTCCAAAAAATTAATCCTGCTAAACTTTTTGAGTCTTCGATGACGACTGATTTTGCGATATTTAACATCCGTTTCCAATGACTTAATTCTGTTTTAGGACAAATCTGATTATACAGAGCAGAGATGTCGCCATCGTTTAATGGATCTTTAATGACAACTTTAATCGTTGGTAAATTAGCGTGAGCAGAATTTACAACTTTTTCATTTCTCTTAAATGAGCGCCAACCTGAAAATTGATCGCCGCGCGAAATAACTTGCGTTACTGGATGCGATAATTCCCAACGTCGCTGGCGAAGAAATAGATCGTTAGTATATTCTTCGACATCGGCCCGGCCGAAGTCAGCTTTACCACCATAGACAAAACGAAATGGGGCGGTTTTAAAGGCGGCTGCAAATGCGACTGCGGTAACACCTTGCGAGTTTTCGAAAAGCTTTTTGATTGACGCCAATTTTTCGTCAACCATAAATTTATTTTGTTGAGCACGTCGCTCAGAAAGTCGAACCGCCTCACCACGGTCTGCTACGATTTTTCCAACTAAAGTGGCTTGTTCGATTCCGCGTCCTTCACAACTATTAACTTCACCGTAAAGCGTGCGAACTAATCCGTCGATGGCGATGACTTGATCTTTAGTGAGCTCGACAGTTTTGCCACCGTAATTAACACTAAATACATCGTATCCACCGTACTCTTCAAATAGCTGCGGCATTTGCGAGTCAAATGTATAAGTATTTAAAGCTTTTGCCTGAGCCAAATCAAAAGCTTTGTGAGCTTCAGTTTTTTCAATTGAATTTGAAGACAATAAAAAATGTTTCATTTCGTCTTCTACTAATTCACGGTAGTTATCTGCGACAAGACCTTTGATTTTTGGAAATGGCAGAGTAACCATAAGTGGAACATCGCCAAGCTTTCCACTATGAATGTCAATATTTGAGCCCCCTACTTTGTACCCAAGCGCCCGATATTTTTGAATTTCAGGATTTAATTTTGATGTCGGCCATTCGTTAAAAACGTCATCTAATGTAATCGCTGCATCAAGATTTTCGATCTTAGATAAATCAACATCATCCATGGCCGCTGCTTTTAGAGCCTGTGGTGTGCCAGGAATTTTTAGAATTCCCTGGATCGTCGTCATTAAAGCTTTATATTCTGAATCGGGTGCATTGTCTAATTTTACAGTCGATATAAATTCCAAAAACTTTGTATTTCCTAAAGCTTCCGAAAATACAGGATTGGCCTTTAAGGCTGCAAAATCTTTACTTGTCAGCATGGTTTTTAATTGAATAAAGACAGGTCGCAAAGAATGAAGGTTTCTTATAAATAGCAATACTCGCAAGGGAACTTTAAACTTAGAAGCTAAATGCGGTTGATTTTCGGTTAAAGCTTTGAGTTGAAAATCGCTGACATCTTTTATTCCCTGACGAAGCTCTTTGTAGTTATCAAAGGCCTTTTCAGTCTTACCCATGCAACGACCGAAATCATCATCATTCAAAGAAACTTTTTGTCCGGCCATTTCCATAGCGATCAAATTAAATGTAAAACAACTGACCACTACAAACGGAATTAACTTTCGCATATATCTAGCTCCACCTTTAAATAGGTCAACGGACATTGGTTAGCTAAAAACGTTCCAAAAAAAGGAATAAACTAAGCGTGCTTGGCGTACAAAAACAATTATTCCATAGAATTATTCCATAGACACAGGACCTAAATTGTCACAATTGAAAATTATTTGTTAGTGAAGACCTTTTTTACGGAGTCTGAGAAACCCTGGTCTGATCTAGACGGGATTGTTCGACGGTCCAGCGTAAGGCGCACTTCCTTAACGTAGTCCTTTTGATATTTTTGATTGATGGTATTTTTAATGGGCTCAAGCATAAAAGAAAGCTGCTGCATCCAAACAGAATTCTTAACCCACAAAAACAATGTTCCTTTATGGTAGCCCACTGGTTCGCAATTTTGTGCGATGGTTGCACCAACGACATCAGTCCAGTTGAGCCATAACTTCCACCTCATAAAATTTTCAGAAACAGCGCCACCTTTATTGGTGTCCAATAAGCTTTTCAAAACTTCGGCAGCCGTTTTAAATTTGGGTTTGTAATCGCTTTCTCGCATTCCGACCCATTAAACACTTAAAGAAGTCGTCGTTTCAACACAAAATACGCTGTATTTTTATTTGATGAGCCGTATTAAATCCTATAAGCTTTGATAAACAAGGAGTTCCACATGAAATTATTTTTTGCCGCTTTATTTACTGCTTCAGTTTTATTAAGCTCTACAGCACTTGCTGCGACCGACACTGTTAAAATTACGAGCTTCTATTACCTTGAAAGCGGTGCTGCACGCACTCCTGCGGCTGAATTATGCGGAAGTTTAAATCAACCAACAGGCAAACCTGAAATGATTAAGATCACCGTTGATCCTAAATCAAAAGAGCCTGGAATGTATAACGCTTGGACTGGCAAAGACGGAAAATTTTGTTTGGTTTTAGCGACGTATTCAGGCTCAGCCGACGCAGAATTAATCGAGTAATTAACAATTACTTTCAATTTGGGCTGAAATGGTTTAACACTCAGCCCATGTCTTCACCATCTAAAAAAATCTCGGTTATTGGAGCTGGCCTTGCTGGCAGCGAATGTGCTTTACAACTCGCATCTATGGGTTACGAAGTTGACCTGTATGAGATGCGTTCAGTTAAACAAACACCGGCTCACAAAACTACAGATTGCGCAGAATTGGTTTGTTCGAATTCATTCGGTAGTCTGAGTGACGTATCAGCTCCTGGACAATTAAAATGGGAAGCCGAACAATTAAATTCGCAGATCTTAAAAGCCGCAAAAATTAATGCGGTTCCGGCAGGACAAGCTTTAGGAATTGATCGCGAAAAATTTGCCACACTTGTTACCGAGATGATCGAGAACAATCCAAAAATAAATTTACGCAAAGAAGTTGTTACATCATTAGAGCAGGTTCCGCGTCCAACAGTTGTTGCAACAGGACCCCTAACGGATGAATCCTTTGCTGAAAGTATTCAAAAACATTTTGCAAACATTAGCGGCGGCGACTTTCTTTATTTTTTTGATGCGATTGCACCAATTATTGATGCCGACACAATTAATCCAGAAATTGCATGGAAGGCTGATCGTTACGGTAAAGGCACCGACGATTACTGGAATTGCCCGATGGACAAAGAGCAGTACAACGCGTTTATTCAAGCCATCAAAGAGGCTCGCAAAATTGAACCCAAAGATTTTGAAACGACTAATTATTTCGAAGGCTGTATGCCGATCGAGGCCATGATTGAACGCGGCGATCAAACTTTACGATTCGGTCCAATGAAACCCGTGGGTTTAGATAATCCTAGAACCGGGCGCTGGCCATGGGCGGTGGTGCAATTACGCCAAGATAATAAAGAAGCTACGGCCTATAACATCGTGGGATTTCAAACGCGTATGGCCTACGGTGAACAAACGCGAATTTTCAGAATGATTCCAGGTTTAGAAAACGCCGAGTTTTTAAAGTTAGGCAGTATTCATAGAAATATGTACATCAACTCGCCAAAGCTTTTGAACAAAGATTTATCCAGCAAGAATGATCCGTATTTATTTTTTGCCGGACAAATTGCAGGTGTTGAAGGTTATTTTGAATCCACGTGCATGGGATTATTAGTGGCCCGATTTCTTGATCAAAAATTGAATGACAAGGTTTTTGCTCCGCCACCGCGCCTTTCGGCTCTAGGTTCATTACTTGAAGCAATCACGGACCCGTTCCGCATCGATAATTTTCAGCCAACCAATATTAATTTTGGATTATTACCACCGCTAGTTGAGTCTATCCGCGATAAAAAATTAAAAAAAGAAAAACAAATTGGTCTAGCGCGCGAAGCTTTACAAAGTTGGATTAACGTTTAATTAAGTTAACGATACGGACCATAGAATAAAACTTGTTGGTCTTTGTGTTGATAACGACGATTAATCATTTTAAAAATGTCATCACCGCGAACGCCGATCAAATCGCCATTTAAATTTTTACTTAAGCCTTCGGTGCTTGGCCGTCGATAAACTGGCTGCTGACTCACGGGATTGATTGCTGGTTTTACAGCCTGTGGCTTTGCAGAAGCCGGATTTCTATTTTTATCCAAATCTGGCAGAGCCAAAGACTTTAACGCCGGCAATTTTTCGACAACGATCCCAACAGTTTTTTCGGCAACTTTGATGGTCGCATTTAAATCGCCGAGTAATTTTTTAGCTTGAGCCGGTGTTAGTCCGGCTTTGATCAAGGATTTTTCATCTTTGAAGTCATTTGCGTAAAATGAATAATCTTTTCCCACTTTATTTTTAAATGTGTACTTGGTTCCCAATGGCGTCATTGTAACAATGACTTTAGAAAGACACGCTGTGCCTCCGCCAGGACATGACTTGATCTGGTGAGAATTCGTTGGAAGGTTTCCAGTGGAATTGATCACTGTATAAATTTGTCCGCAAAGTGCTGGCGCATTCGGTAAACATATTCCCGTAAATGGATCAAACCAATTGAATGAAGGCGGGTTTGCCAATCCTGGAATAAACACCGCACTGGCCGCAGAGTTTGGATTACAACCGATTTTTTTTATCGACAATTCATTTTGCTTTAAGCACACTTCCGTAATTTTTGCGCCGAACGATTGGACTTGGGCATTGGCCGTATTCTCCATACCAAGATACGCCGCTGTTGCCGCATAACCTGCACCCGTTTGTGAACAAGCGGTGTAATTACCCAATGCACAGTTTCCATTTGAAGTATCCGCATTGGTTTTATTGTATTGGGCATAGGACGACATAAAAGTTGCCGATTTTGTATAATGATCGGCCGCTTGCTGCGCGTTGATTTGAACTTGTTGTAACGTTCCCGTCACTGTTGTATCGGTTAGGTTTTTTAACCGAGCATCTTCAGCAGCCTGAAGACCAATTTGCGTCTGTAACTGATTATGAGTGTTCGCTAACGCGGCTGATCCCGACATTTGTGTTTTTACATCGTTAATCGCTGCCGTGACGTTGGTTGAAGAGCCCGGTGCCGTCACTAATTTCCCAGTAGTTCCATCGGTTGATAAAGCATTTTGTTCTAAGTTATTAACAAGGTCTTCATTTTCTTGCCAGGCGTTTAGGGCTAAATCGTGTTGATCGTTACATTGAGTTAAAGCCACGCCCGTCAGGGGTGGAACGACTGCAGCGCAAGTATTTACTGGTTGTGCAGGCCTATTTACAGAAGGCAATGGGCCCGCACTGAATGCAAAATGCATTGCGAATATAGACAGTAAAAAAAGTATAACATTATTGAGTTTCAATCAATTTCTATTCGGAAACTCAGGGGCAGGACTTAACAAAAACATGGTTATTTAAAGACGGCCTTTAAACATTACGTCTCGTTCTGAGACTATTTCGTTATACATTTTATTCAAGTATAACCCAGCCATAGCTTAAAAGCATAATCTCTTGCATATTCACTATTACTAACTAAGATCACTTCTGTGAAATCAAAAACCTTGCAACGCCTGCTTCAGACAGCTAAGCCCGAAAAAACCAGTCTAATTTGGGGATTTATTTTCTTAGTTTTATCAAGCGGCGCAGGTTTAACATACCCTCAGCTGGTGCGCTGGATGATCGACAATGTTGTGCAACCTAAAAAATTAGATTTGCTATTACCAACGGTCGGAGTTTTATTTTTGGCTTTTGTCATTCAAGGAATTTTCGGAAGTTTAAGATATTATCTTTTTACATTAAGTGGCGAACGCATTGTGCTTCGACTTCGAAAAAAACTTTACGAAAAAATCTTATCGCAAGAAGTGGCTTTTTTTGACCAATGGCGCACTGGTGATTTAATGAGCCGACTAGCTTCAGATTGCGCAACCTTACAAAACACTGTGAGTGTAAATATCTCCCAAGGTTTGCGAAACCTCGGACAAGTGCTGGGTGGATTTGGATTTATGTTTTACACGTCGTGGAGGCTTTCGACGTTGATGTTTGTTTTAGTTCCACCAATTGCCTTGGGGGCTTTTTATTTTGGTAAAAAAATTCGCAAGTTTTCAAAACAGTTTCAAGAATCTTTAGCCGAAGCCAGCATTGTTGCCGAAGAAACAATTTCTGGTCTGCGTACGGTAAAATCATTTGTGCAAGAATCCGCCGAAACAGATCGTTATGGAAAAACTCTGGAATTTTCGTTAATCGCAGCCAAGTCTCGAACCAAATCTATAGCTGATTTTATGACTTTGGCCTTAATCGCGGGGTTTGGTTCAGTTTGTTTTGTTTTATGGTACGGTGGTCGCGAGGTTATTTTGTCGAATTTATCGATGGGTGATCTAACACAGTTTTTATTATACTTAATGATTGTTGCGATTGGCGTAGGGAGCCTTGGAAGCCTTTGGGGCGACATGATGGCTGGAATTGGCGCCAGTCAGCGAGTCTTTGAAATTTTAGAACGCGAATCCTTAGAAAAAACTGAAGGTATTGCGCTAAAAGAAATTTTGCGATCGATCGATTTTAAAGATGTTCATTTTAGTTATCCAACCAGAACAGATTATGAAGTCCTTAAAGGAATTTCATTTTCGATTGTTGTCGGTGAAGCCGTTGCTTTTGTGGGCCCGTCTGGTAGTGGGAAAACGACGCTAGGCTATTTACTCTCGCGCTTTTATGAACCGACTTCTGGCGAAATATTAATCGATGGCAAAAAAATAAGTGACTATGCTTTAAAATCATTGCGCGAACAAATTGGAATCGTATCCCAAGAGCCCATACTTATTTCAGATACGATCGAAGAAAACATTAGATATGCTCGTCGCGACGCCACCGATAAAGAAGTTCACGATGCGGCACGCGCTGCCAATGCCTATGATTTTATTGTTAACTTTCCGACTGGTTTCAAAACTCGCGTTGGCGAAAAAGGAATTCAATTGTCTGGCGGGCAAAAACAACGTGTTGCCATTGCCCGTGCTTTACTCAAAGATCCTAAAATTTTAATTTTGGATGAGGCCACCAGCAATTTAGATACAGCCAGCGAACATTTGGTTCAAGAAGCACTTCAGCGTCTTATGAAAGATCGTACAACTTTGATTATTGCGCATCGATTAGCAACAATTAAAGATGCGAATAAGATTTTTGTTTTGAATCAAGGAATTATTTCGCAGCAAGGAACACATGACGATCTGATTCGCCAAACCGACCAAATTTATTATCAATTAGTCCAAAGACAATTTGAAACTTAATTTATTCAAAAAGGAAACCGAAAATGAGAACAATTCTAGAACAAAATAAAATCGATACCGGCGCTTTAAATTCAATGAAGACCTTTCATTCAAACGTGGTTCAAGAAGTCCATCAAGCCACGGCAGAAAATGAATGGGTCATCGTTGGCATGGGACAAAACCCAGTCGTTGGCTCTGCAAAAAAATACTTAAACCAAAAATCGATTCCATTTAAGTATCTAAAATATGGAAATTATTTTTCTCAGTGGAAACAACGTTTAGCGATTAAATTATGGTCCGGTTGGCCGACATATCCACAAATTTTTCACAAAGGAAAACTTGTGGGCGGCTATTCTGATTTAAAAAAATATTTAGAAAAAAACTAATGAATTCTTTTGGCCATTAACAATCCTTCATCCGTTGGGATTAGGGTTGTTAAAAAATCTTTGTGTGCAAAGGCGGCCGCATTCATTTGCTGAACGACCGCAATTTGTTTTGCAGAAAAACGTCCAGTGTCGTCGCCATCAAAAACGGATCCACCCAGGAAAACGTTATCCACAAAGATAACCCCACCCTGAGCCACATTTTTTTCGGCCCAAGCCCAGTAATCAAGATACGCAGCCTTGTTACCATCAATAAAAATAAAATCAAATGGCCCGCTGTCATCAATCGAAGGCAGCATTTCAACCGCGTCTCCTAAAATAAGATGGCACTGCTTGCGATCAATGTAATATTTTAAATTTTTTTCAGCGCGGGCAAAGTGCTCTAGTGATTTTTCAAATGACCAAAGCTGGCCGGAAGAGCCCAACATTTGCAGCCAATACAAGGCCGACAACCCGGTTAATGTACCGATCTCGACACACTTTTTAGATGTAGCAATTCCCCAACACGCTTGCGCAAGTGTTTGCACCAAAGAGGCTTCCACCGCCGATAAACTAATTCCATCTAAACCCAATTCGAATGATGATAAACGCGCTGTCGTCATTTCTGAAGTTTCAGCAGGAACTAGTGATTCGATATATGTTTGTTTCGGGGTTTTTTCTTTACGCATGCGGCTGTTTTACACTGAGTTTTCGCTAAATCCAATTGCTGATCAAAGATTTTCTCAGTACCCTAATTCCTATGTCAGAAATCCTTTTAGACGTTAAGAATTTAAGAACCAAATATACAACGGACGACGGCACCCTTTTTCCGGTTGACGATGTTAGTTTTGTTGTTAAAAAAGGCCAAACCTTAGGCATCGTTGGTGAGTCCGGCTGTGGTAAATCACAAACCGCACTTTCAATAATGCGCCTGATTCAAAAGCCCGGTAAAACCGTCGGCGGTGAAGTGCTGCTAAAAGGTGAAAATCTTTTGAACAAGTCTGAGGCGCAAATGCGTGATATTTTGGGAAACCAAATGGCCATGATTTTTCAAGAACCGATGACGTCATTAAATCCGGTTTACACCATCGGCGACCAAGTTGAAGAATCGATTCGTTTACATCAAAAAAATTTAACGGGTGAACAAGCTAAAACGAAAACCATCGACATGTTAAAGCTAGTGGGAATTCCGGCGCCTGAAAAACGCTACGATGAATATCCCCATCAACTTTCAGGCGGAATGCGCCAACGTGTGATGATTGCCATTGCCATGAGTTGTAATCCGCAATTGCTAATTGCTGATGAACCCACAACTGCCTTAGACGTAACGATTCAGGCCCAAATTTTAGATCTGATGCGAAAAATTCAAAAAGAATTTAACGCCGGCATGATTTTAATTACTCATGATTTAGGTGTAGTCGCAGAAATGTGCCAAGACGTTTTAGTGATGTATGCGGGACGTGTGATTGAATACGGAACTGTTGAAGACATTTTTTATCGCCCGAAACATCCGTACACAAAAGGTTTGTTAGAATCGATTCCGCATTTTGAAACCGGCCATCGCGCGACACGTTTAAATACCATTCCAGGCCTAGTACCTAATCTTTATAAACTGCCGGTCGGTTGTCGTTTTCAAGATCGCTGTAAGTACGTACAAGACGATTGTCGTCAAGCGTATCCACCTTTAGAATTACGTCGCGGAACTCACCGTGTAGCGTGCTTTCACCCTGTAGATGCTAGCTCAGAGAAGCCCATCGAAAAGAGAATGTAACTATGAATGTAACTATGAATGAAATTTATGAGTAAAATTTTATGAGCGAATTTTTATTAAAAGCAGAAAATATTGTTAAACACTTCCCGATTCACGGCGGTTTATTTTCACGTCAAATTGGCGCAGTGAAAGCTGTTCAAGGTGTTAACTTAGAAATTAAAAAAGGCGAAACTTTAGGGCTTGTCGGCGAATCTGGCTGCGGAAAATCGACGTTAGGTCGTGTATTGATTCGTTTGATTGATTCAACAAGTGGAAAAGTAATTTTTAAAGGCAAAGATATCACCAACACAAAAGGTGAAGAACTGCGACTCCTGCGCCGCCAAATGCAAATTATTTTTCAAGATCCTTATGCTTCATTAAATCCCCGTATTACAATCGGCGAAATTTTAGAAGAGCCTTTAATTATTCATAACTTATATTCGTCAGCGGCTGATCGCAAAACACGCGTTCGTGAGTTGATTGATTTAGTTGGATTACGTCCCGAACATTTAAGTCGTTATCCCCATGAATTTTCCGGCGGACAACGCCAACGTGTGGGCATCGCGCGGGCCTTAGCGGTAAATCCAGAATTAATTATTTGTGATGAACCGGTTTCGGCATTAGACGTTTCTATTCAGGCACAAATTATTAATTTGCTAATGGATCTTCAGCAAAAATTGGGTCTGACTTATATTTTTATTGCCCATGATTTAAAAGTTGTCGAGCACGTATCACAACGTGTAGCTGTTATGTACTTAGGCCAAATCGTCGAGACCGCATCTGCCGATGACCTTTACATGCACCCTCAACATCCATACACACGTGCACTTTTATCAGCGATTCCAGTTCCAGATCCAAAACCGCGCGAACAACGAATCATTCTAACCGGTGACGTGCCTTCGCCAATGAATCCACCACCAGGTTGTTATTTTAACCCACGGTGCCCAATGGCGACCCCAGAGTGTTCTCAGCAAATACCGCAATTAAAAGAAGTTCGCAAAGATCACCTGGCAAGTTGTTTAAAACTGTAAACTAGTTCGTCCCTGCCTCATTTTTTTTTGTTTCAGAATGAGATTCTGTTTTTACACAATAAATTATTGCAGACCTTAGTCCGAATAGAATTATGTGGAAAGAAGCCAGAAATCTATTCTGTTTTTAGTCGTGTTTGTTAGCGCGCTTTTGCTATTTCAAAACTGTGGCCCACAATTTGTTTCAAACAAAGATATTCCTTCAACAGTTGAACCCTTCGACGACAAACCCATAGCACCCGATTGCCAATTTAATCGTAACAACCTGTTCGAGGGCGACACGGTCATCGCTTACCAAACTTCAACTGTTCCCACTGGGAATCAATGCACTTCAGAAGTTCGCATTTGTCGGAGTGGTCGCTTAACGGGAACATTCCAATACTCGACGTGTTTGCCCGGTGTTCCCGCCGCGTGTTTACAAAGCGGTACAACGATTGGTCACGGTCGTTCGCAAAAATTTTACCGCGCAAGCTCGGTTGCGTTTGGCAGCGTCTGCGAATCAGAAGACCGCTCGTGCACCAACGGAACATTATCTGGAACCTTTAGATTTTCAGAATGTAAGACTCAATACCCAACAGATTGTACAGTTGGTCTAATTCGATTCGCTCACAACACTCAAAAATTATTCTTTCAAAATAAAACTGTACCGTTTGGCGAAGCATGCAAGCAGGAATACCGGCAATGTCATAACGGTGTCGTCGTCAATGGGACCTATGCGGAATCGGAGTGTTCTGTCGAAGGCGCACGAAACTGCACACACGGTGGCGAGCCGATCGGACATAATCTTTCAAAACCATTTTTTAAAACTCCGACCGTTCCATTTGGTCAAACATGTACGTCTAAAAATATCGATTGCTACAACGGAGTTGTTAGCGGAGATTTAGAATACGCTTCAAAAGCTTGCGTCGTGCAGGGCGCTGAGGATTGCAAACTGTTCGATGGAACTCCCGTTGCACACCGAGGCTCTATAATAGCTTACGAATTTAAGAAAGTGGCTTTCGGTGATGTCTGTGATCGCTACTCGAAAGTTTTACGATGTGATAATAAAGTTTTGCCTGAGTCTGCAAAGTACAAATACGCAGACTGTTCGGTTGGCGATGCCGCACAATGTGTTTTGCCAGACGGCGGTACAATAAATAATGGAGCATCGACTCAATTAAAAAAACAAAAATTTATCGCGCAAGGCGAGGCCTGTGATTCACCTTGGAATATTGAAACTGTAAATTGCCAAAATGGCGAACTCACTGGAGGCACTGCACGCTTTCAAACTTGTGAAGTTGCGCCCAACTTATTAAGAACTCCAGCCGGTGGCGGCGGTGGCGGCGCGTTTGAAGCAAAGTGCACAACTTCGGGCTCCCGTGCTCTAGGACTTCATGGTGCTAGTGGCGCAAAGTTGGATCGTCTTGGTGTAAAATGTTCGATGCCTAACGATACCGTTGCATTCGGCGGCGGTGGCGGAAGTGCATTTGCGGCGATCTGTCCGAGCGGAAAGTTTTTAACGGGAATTTCAGGAACCAGTGAAGGCAGTTACGTATATAATTATGGAGTGATTAAATCAGTTCAATTGTTCTGCGCAAATGCGGACGGTAGTGGCGGCGCCTTTGGTGCAAGTTTTGGTGTGGCGGACGGTTTTAAATTTTATCAAATTTGTCCTCCGGGTTATGTCATGCATGGAATTAAAGGTCGTTCGGGCGGTTTACTTGATCAAGTCCAAGCGATTTGCCTGAAAGTTTCAGATGGAGCAAATATTAACTGCGCCGGCGAGTGGGTTGATCAAGGTTGTTCGGGTTATCGCGGCGACAACGAAGGCGATGGAATTAAATATCAAATTTACTATCATAGACAACCAGCCGGAGGCAATGGGACGGCTTGTCCGTTCCCAGACGGCGATACTCGCGAGATCCCTGGGGGATGCTTTTAGTGATTTTAGTCTAGTTTTTTTGTTAAATAGAGGACGCCATTAAAGAAACAATAATTTCTTGGCGATGACGTATGTATATGAGCACTGAACAACAAGTCCGATGGGTTTTATACAATGCAGAGACCAAACTGCAGTCCATTCCCGTGAATCACGAGGAAATTCAATGGACCGTTATGCGTATGAAACAACTGGATTGGAAAAAGTATTATATCTGGCGTGATGGTTGGCAAAATTGGCAACAGCTAGATATTTACTTACATAGCACTCAAAAAGAAATTCACGTTGAATTTAAAAAATTAGATACTGAAAACCCAACAGACGCGGATACAAATACAGAAACAACTGCGACTGTAAAAGTCGATAGATTCAGTGTCGACGAAACTCCCGATAAAGCCAGTGCTTCACAACCAGGAATGAACAACGTCAATGTGGCCAGCAGCGCACACGTTAAAGGGATTTCTGAGCCTAAGCGTTCGTCAAAGCCTGCAGACAAACCAAAAACAAATAATAATATTTTTGATGCTTCAAGACCTGCCACTAAAAATACAACATTTGTCGATTGGGATGACCAATTGGCCCAATTATTTGTAGAAAGTGCGCAAGACTATAAAGGTGATTCCGTTGCCACAAACTCAACGAACGATCCTGACCGCAACTCAATCAGTTTTAAAGAAGAAAAATTAGCTCGCGCCAATTATCAAAACCGAGCCGAACGCCACACTTTAAAAATTGAAGTTTTATTTATTAATTCTAAAGGTAAAACTTTTAAAAGCTTTTCAAAAAATATTTCACTTTCTGGAACTCTCATTGACGATGATATTCCAGCGATGTTTTTAGAATCAAAATTTGAAATTATTGTCATTAATCGTTTTGCTAAAACAACGCAAAACTCACGCTTACAATTATTTGCGAAGTGTCCGGTTTTGTCGGCACCAAATCGCATTCAATTTGTTGACGTGAAAGATCAACAAAAAACTAAATTGAAATCTTTATTAGAGCAATATTTAGTGGATCAAAAACAAATAATGTCTAAAGCGTCATAGACCGACGCCTAAAGCGAAAAATAAACTATTGATCTGAAAGTCAGTGCGATCAGCTAAGTTGGCCGTCGATTGTTTTATGCCGGCTTCGCCGTAAAGCATTTTTTTAGAGCTTTTGTTATTACCAAAAACAATTTCAAAACCAATTCCGCCTGTAAATCCGTAACCGTAACCTTGTTGCCTGGTTTGCAATTTTGTAAACGTAGTTGCCGCCGCATTCGTAGCTACGATTGAAAGTGGTTTTAGCTCAAGCATGTTCATAGAAAACATTCCGCCGCTGAAAAAATATAAATTGAGTCCGCGTTCATTGCGACCAACCGGGTATAAAGCCAATCCAATCTCTGGAGCGACTTGTAACAACGAAAAATTTGCACGAGTCTCGACCGTGTTATCCAGAAAATTCTGAGTTCCCGAAGACGAATGCATTTTTAACTTTGCATAGTAGCGCAAAATATTAAAACCCGCATCAACGCCGATCTCGCCCCCATAAGCCTGTTCACTACCTGATAAAGACCTATTTTTTGCTCCAGTATAAGACTCTGTAGAAACTGCAAATTTTGCGAATCCCACATTGGCTTTTGCAGCACTACCGCCACGGCCTCCACTGGCTTTACGTTGAGCGAAAACAGGACAACTAAAAATCACAGTTACTAAAATGATTAATGTATTCTTCAATTTAAAAAGCTTCCTTTATTGCAGACAAGATTAACAGAATAAAAAAAAATTGTCACAAACTGAGAATTATTTTTGTTTCTTTTTAACAATTTTTTTCTCTGAACAGGACATGAGTCGAGAATTGGACCAGTTTTTCTTCTCAAAATGATGATTCATGGCTTCCCGCCTTTAGTTCCCACCGGAGAGCACCGTAAAGAATGATGTGAATGTTAAGGTTTTTATTTAAGTATACAAGGAGTATTTATATGGGACGTAAGAATGTATATGCAGCACTCGGGTTAGCCACGCTAACTCTATTTTCCATAGGCTGCCAAAAATCAGAGGAAGATCCTGTTGTACCTTCAGTGGTCGAAGTTATTCCACGGAAACTTTACGTAGCCAGTGGCGCATGTAACTCTGGTACAGGGGTGACGACTTATACACTTCCTGCCGGTGCCGGTGCCGCATCGAAAGTCATTACTAAGTGGGACGCAACAGCTGGAACCTACGAAGGCGTTTTTCTAGATTTTAATACCGGTAGTTTTGTAGCGGGTTCTGGTCCGCAACAACTGATTGATGACGGCGACTATATTTATGCAGCTGTAGAGAACGCACTTGCGATCAACAGAGCTATCATCAAAATTCCAAAATCAGATCCAAATAGCTATATAACTTGGTATGCCAATGCGACAACTCTAGCGACTGTATTAAAAGGATTTGCTCGCGACGCTGACGGATCTATTATGATTGGTCGTTCAACTATGATTGAAAAGATCACTGCAGCGCAAGCTCGCGCTACAATCGGTGCTGCCGCTTGGATCAATGCCCCAGGGGGTAACTGTGCGACCTCAATTACACAGATGAATGCAGTATCCATTTTAGCTCCGTTGACCGCAGCAGGCTATACAAGTGGTAAAATTATTTTTACTCACGGAAATAATACCGCAGCGACAAACCGTATCGCCATCGTCAGAGATAATGGTTATATCGGTCTTACAGACTGTTTAGCTGGAGCTCAAACAAACTTAGCAGGCCACGTGCCAGCAAGTAATCGTCCAGCACGAGTTATGGCATTCAATGCCCTTGGACCACAGCCTACATCGATGGTTTACATCCCGCTGGCTACTCCGACAGCAACGGCGACAGGTCGTCTTATTGTGACTTACTCTGCGGCTCAAGTTAGTAACAGTGCAGCCGGCCTTTACAACTTAAATCACGGGATCGTCGCTTGGGATGTTTTAGAAGATGCTGTCGGCGGTGTTACATTAACAACGGCTCCAGTTGTTCTTTGGGATGACATGTCTGTCGTTTACGGAGCTTCTGCAATCGCTTATGACTCGACTGATAGTTCTATCTATGTCGGTGTTGGTGGCGAACCTGGTGTGGCCGTGGCCGCTTATTCAACCAATAACGTTGGTTATAACGTCGAAAAATTTACTTACAGCGTTTCAGCAAACACATTAACTCGCGTAACTGTGAACAACCGCGCGTTTATCCCTGGAAATGCAACGACAAAATGTATTTCGGGTATAACAGTCGGCGAATAATTGAATCATTAATTTAGATTTTTAAAAATATTAGGACGTATTAGGAGATTTTATGAAAATGAACAAAAAAATGATCAGCACAATAGCACTGATGACAGTGGCGGTCGCAACGGGTTGCCAAAGTAGTTCAGATGATGCCGTGGTACCAAGTGTAGTCGTCGCTGTGACTCCCAAAACTTTGTACGTGGCCAGCGGAGCTTGCTTCTCTGGAGCCGGTACAACAAGTTATGTTGCTGCGGCCGGTGCCACTGCGGCTTCAAAAATTATCTCGAAATATAATGCGGACACAGGCGACATGACTGGAGTCTTCTTAGATTACAACTTAGGGTACTTTGTAGCCGGTACAGCACCGACTACAATGATTGATTTAGACGACTCGATCATGGTGTCTAATGAAAACGGTGCTGCCGGTAATCGCGCCATCGTAAAATTACCAAAATCAGATCCAACAGCATTTAAAACTTACTATGCGAATGCGACGGCGCTAAGCGCTCAGCTTCGTCATTTTGCTCGTGATAGTGATGGATCACTTTTAATTGCAAGATCCACAGCGATCGAAAAAATCACAAACGCACCGCAAAGAGCACTTATTAATACATTTGCTTGGGTAACTCCAACTGTTGGTACTTGCGGCGCTTCGAATACATTGATGTCCGCTGTTGCATTATTACCGGCTTACACGGCTGGTGGTGCAACAAATGGTAAAATCATTTTTGCTCACGCCGGTGGTGCCGCTGCGACAAACCGCATCGGAATCGTTCAAGAAAGTGGTTGGTCGGCCAACGTTGCCATCGATTGCTTAGCTTCATCACAAACAAACGTTGTGCATACATTCGCTTCGAATATTCCACAGCGTACCTGGGCTACGGCTGTCGTTGGTCCAAGCCCGACTTCAATGGTTTATATTCCAACAACAAGTGTAGCTTCAATAACTGGGCGTCTTATCGTGACAGTTGCGAACAACGTTACAAGCAACTCGTTAGCCGGTGTGTACAACTTTAATCATGGTATCGTTTCTTGGGATATTAACGAAACAGCTTACGGTACAGTAGCAATTTCGAATCCTGTAGTTCTTTACGATAACGCCAGTGTGGTTTATGGTCCTTCTGCAATTACTTACGACTCGGCATCAACTTCAATTTATGTCGGTGTTGGTGGTGAGCCCGGTGTTGCTGCAGCCAACTTTGCAACGAACAACGTTCCTTATAACGTTGAAAAGTTCACTTACAGCCTGTCTGCAAACACACTGACTCGTGTAGCTCCGAACAATCAACCATTCGTTCAAGGTACAGCAATTACAAAATGTGTATCTGGTTTAATTGTCGGCGATTAATTAGTTCTAATATTGAATTGAATAGTGAAAAAACCCGCTTAACAGCGGGTTTTTTATTTACGCCAAGCTCAGATCCAGCAGCTCTTTAATGCGCGCTCTGAAATAATCTATATCAAAAGGCTTTTTAATATAATCATCAGCGTCCACCGCGCGAGCTTTTTCAATATCTTCAGGATCGGCTTGACCCGAAAGAAAAACTAACGGAATCCGTTTAAGGTCATTATGGTCTTTAATCATTTGGGCCAATTCAAAACCGTTAATCCACGGTAAGCCCACATCCATAATAATCAGATGAATTTCGTTTTCTTGATCTAAAACATGACTTAATTCTGTAGCATCTGCGGCAAGCTTTGCCACATACCCGTCCGCTTCTAGAATTTTCTTTAAAGAATGACGTTGGGTTTCGTCGTCTTCAATCACCAAAATATTTGTCGGATGTAATTTTTTATGAGCCGCACGAAATTGATCGAGTTCAACAATCGGTTGTTCAGACATACGCTGCTTGGTTAGTTTTTCAATTTTTCGAATCAACGATTCCGTAGGAATTTTTTTAATGACAAGCCCCTTTAGTGTTGCGCTTCTTGCGCTTCAAGCCAACGTTCGCAATCTATCGCCGCCATACAACCCGTCCCGGCCGCAGTAATGGCCTGACGGTAAATAGGATCCTGCACGTCTCCGCTGGCAAATACGCCTTCAATGTTGGTGTAGGTTGTACCTGGTTTTGTCACCAAGTAGCCGATGTCGTTCATGGTTAACTGTGAATTAAATAGTTTTGTATTCGGCTGGTGACCAATAGCAATAAATAAACCTTGTAAGTTTTTAGTGTGCACTTCACCCGTTTTTGTCGATTTTAATTTGATCGCGTTCATTGATTTACCATCACCGAGGACTTCTTCAACGGCGGAATTAAAAATAAATTCAATTTTTGGATTTTTCTTGGCGCGATCAAGCATAATTTTAGACGCCTTAAACGATTCACTACGATGAATAATATAAACCTTAGTTGCAAAACGCGTTAGGAAATTGGCTTCTTCCATGGCGGTGTCTCCACCACCAACCACACCGACTTCTACATTCTTAAAAAAGGCGCCATCACACGTCGCGCAGGCAGAAACACCGCGGCCCATGTATGGTTTTTCTGATGGAATTCCTAAATATTTTGCGCTTGCGCCGGTCGAAATGATTACTGAATTTGCTAAGTACTCTTGTTGTCCAACAGAAATTTTAAATGGACGTTTACTGAAATCAACTTTGGTTACGTTTTTAGTAATGTAGCGAGTTCCAAATCGTTCGGCTTGTTTGCGCATAACAGAAATCAAATCCGGACCAGTAACACCTTCTGCAAAACCTGGATAGTTTTCAACGTCCGTTGTAATCATTAACTGACCACCGGCTTCTTCGCCTTCGATCATTAATGGTTTCAAGTTAGCTCGTGCTGCGTACACTGCTGCTGTTAACCCCGCAGGACCTGAACCAATGATTATTACATTTTCAATATTTTGATCAGACACGATGTCTCCTTTTGCAGATGCAAAATAACTAAAAAACAGCTTAGGCTATTCGATAAAATTTATCAATTCGGAAGCCACCGCTTCAACAGATTGCGCACGACCGTCCATTCGCGGAGCACTATTCTTGGGCAACAAATCAGTCGCTATATAACCAGGCGAGAACATCTTTATTTGGATTTGAGAGCTGTTTTCTTTTTGTAGCGTGCTTATTAGGCCTTTTAAAGCGTGTTTAGCCGCGCAA
>JAYVHE010000012.1:0-5083 GCA_043771495.1 Bdellovibrio sp.
CGGCGGATGTCAGAAACAGCGGCACACTTAGTGGATCACGTCCTGCCACACAAAAACATTCGTCAATGGGTACTGACATTCCCGGTGCCGATCCGGCTATGTTTGGCAGTCCGTCCAAAAGTCATGGCAAGAGCTCTTGAGATTTCGCATCTGGTGACCAGCCAATACTACCGCAAAAAAGCAGGGCTTACTGCTAAGAACACTAAATCTGCCGCTGATGTCCCAAAGTTATCTATTTTTTCACCATCTATGTCATGGATCCAAAATGATCAATCTGTTAATTCAATAGCCAATACAATCAGCTTAAAATCTTTTGAAGTCAGTAATACGACAGCTACGTTGGGTTAGGATCGAAAAGGCCTTTTATTTGTCTTAGCCTCCACGATGCCGATCCGTAACTGAGGTCATGGGGGACAGCGTCTCCCATGACAGGATGTCTTACTTATTTACGAAATACCCCAGGCTTTTACGGAGAACCCCCTTAATTTTGATTTCGTCGCAATACAATTTAAATTGGCATAGGTTTAGCGAGGCTTTAGGTATATATAAGGAAAACAGGATGAAAAAATTATTTTTAAGCTTAGTTATTTTTACAACTTCAGTTCTTGCTTTGGCGGACCAAACACTAGTCGCCGCCGAAGGGTTTGAAATGCCAAATATTTGGGGCCGTTCGGCTGTTTAGTCGTAGCCTCGTTGCTCACGTTCTTGTTTTATAGAGAATTCATTCTTTTTAATATCGAAATAGATAAAAATATAAACACCGTTTTTCAGATGAATAGAGAATGTCTTTTCAATTCCTTTATCTGTCATCACGTGAAGTGAGATTGTATCTACATCTGACTTTAAGCCCTCGACTCGTGCAGGAGCCTCTGTAATGGGATGACTCCAAGAGGCTTTGTTGAAAATAATTTTCCCATTAAATGTCGCTTTAAGTTTTGGCCCAGACCAACCCAGTTCTCGTTGTTCGAATGGAAAATTAACCTCGAAGATATATTCGTTTTTCATATTTTTTAGTTTCTCTGCATAAGAAAAGTTTAGTCCCATAAAAATTAAGAAAATACCTTTTAAAAACATCCATCTGAGCATAGGCTATATAATAAGACAGTTCAGTTGTTTTTCAAATGAAATACAATTTGCCGAATTAGCTCATCATGATGTTATGGCCGCCTAGATATCTTGCAGAATTATACAGATGACTTTTTAAAGTAAAAAAATTTAAATAATAGAATGTCACATAAATTACAATTTTTGAGCCGCCTTTTGGTGATATTTTTTTTAGCACCAGCTTCACACGGTAAAAAACTTAAAAAGGAACCTATGAATAATCCACCCCTAGCTTCATCAAACGGTGATTTTTATATTAATTATAATTTTAATGGAACCGTACTTGAGAAGCCACCTGAACTGGAAGTCGTCCTAACAAATGTAAGTGAAAAGCCAATTAAATTTTTTTATTTAGATCAGCCAACTTGTTTTTTTAAACATTATATTAAAGTGAACTTTAATAAGTCACCTGGCACACCACCTGTTCCGATTCTATGCAACTTAGACAAAGTTAAGAAAATTGAAACGCTTATAGCTCCTAAAAATAATCACAATATTAAATTCTTATTTAACGAAATCTTCGCTTCAGATTACGCTTGGGAAAAAGGAATGTACTCTATAGATTTTGATTGGAATGACGGCATTGCACCCAAATCAAAATCTGTTCGAAATTCCAATTGGGCCCTAGCAAAGCCATTAATGGTTTTTAAAATTAAAATGAATGAAACCATTGAGCTTCCAGATGGGGCCGCATTTAAATTCACAGGCCATAGCCATAAAAGTGTTGACCCAGGCTCTGTGTCACCGCTGATGGTCTACGGCGATTTTAAAAACCCCACCACAAAAGAATTTAAGCCCTATTATCAGTCCGTATTTTATAGCGAAAATAAAACGTTATCGTTTTCCAAAGAGTTTTTCGGAGAACTTAAGTCTTATGTGTACGATGACTGGATGGAAATTATTTATTTCGGCAAGCCTTAAACCTGTTTTATACAAACCTACTGAACTCTTCTATCCCTGACTACAATTAACATTTAGCGGTGACGTCGTTTCGAATGGCTCCTAAAGTTTCGCTCCAATAGCTGCCTGATTAGCAACTTGGTTCTATTGAAGTGGTATTAATTCTTTTATTTTTATGGCGTCTTTCGGCAGAAATCATATTTACTTGTGTAATTCAATTGAGCTCGATTTTAAAGTGGTGCGTTTCGTTTTGATTGTCTCAAAGCTACATTTTTTTACAAATATGGTTCTGATGTTTAAACTAAGAGTTAGTTGTCACGATACTTGTAGTACGTTGCGGGAGAATAATGATTTTTCGTTTTTCATCAATTTTTAAGTTAATTATCCAATTGTTGGTTTTAGTTATTCTTTCCGGATGTTCTTTCGGAGCTTCATTTATCATTTTGACAGGCTCTTCCCTAACATCGGAACAACTTGCGGTTATACCCAATTCTAAAATTTTAGTTGAAAGTTCTGAATTTATCTTTTCGGCAGAAGGTGGGGACGGGAACTACACCTACAGTATCATTTCAGGAGAAGGCTCGATTGATCCAGTTACAGGGCGCTATACCGCACCCGCTACGATTGCGGTAAATCCAAACGTCGTGATCAAAGCAACCGATTCTTCCGGTGTGGGTAGTATCGATAGTACCACGGGACTTTACACTATGCCCAGTCAGTCTGGATCGGCCGTTGTCGAAGTCAAAGACACTTTGCAAAATGCAGTCACTGTTAATTTAAATGTTACGCCGACCATATTTAATAACATGGTCTGGTCTGTGACCACAGATGGATCCGCCCTGTTTGCCGCTGGCAGCTTTAATCAAATTAATCCATATATATTTTAATATTTTTACGAAAAGCATCTTTGTAAAGACTCTTTACCTTTTCTAAGGTTGAATTGATTTTACCTGCTTCTGATCCAGAATATACAACAACAATATATAACTCGGGAGTCATTTCTTTATATTCAGAGGAGTACTCAATTGAAATATATGTTCCGTCGTCATATTTTCCGCGTTTTTGATAACAAGGATATTCTTGAACGGGACCTGCTATGCAGGTTTTTTTATCGAAACTTAGTCCAGCTTTTTTATTTTCCGATAAAGCTCGCAAGTTCAATGGAATTGCTATTTTACTACTGGCCTCTTGCGCTACCTTTAATGCGCCCGAATAGTCTTTTGAGCTCGAAATAATGACTAAGCTTTTTTTGATTTCGGGATTAATACTTTGTTCAGAAAATCCACTGTGCGAAACGAGGCTTAGGAATAACAACACAAATAATTTTTTCATACCATAATGCCCCATCATATATTCCCTGACAACAATTAACCAGTGCAACTAATTCCCCATCATCACCTCATGTGGGGTTCGCCAGTCAAGTATTTTCATTGGTACCCCTTTGATAACTGGAGTAGGGGTCACAGAAGGAGGATAGGACGAATTAAGGCCGAATTGATCAGTCCCAACATCTAGGTTTTGCTTGGTTGTTGTTAAAATTGTGTGATTGGAATGGGTCTTTGGCAATGAATTTCACTGATTTTTGAAATTTTCGGCGTGTCTTTGATTTACCTGGATTGTTTTTTAAGATTTTGAAAAAACAGATCCATTGCAGCTAAATTTCTTAGTCTGCCGATTGATTAAAGTTGTCGAAATTCCCCGCCAAACTAGTTCGCACTTCGTGCTCCTGCGGGTTCATCTCGAAGTGTTGCTGGAAAAACTCATCTTCGAAATGATGCTGAGCTTTTGGCGGGCCCCGGGCTGGGTACAGTGGTGGCGGTTTTGTAGCTAAGCCCATGTGCTCAAGGATTTTTCGAATCACTTTGGGATCCTCGATGGCGGCAATGATTTTCATTTTGCCGCCGCATTTAGAACAAATTTCGACGTCGACGTTAAACACCCGCGCAAGTAGCCGCGCCCAGGGAATGTTCTTCTTTTTCAGTTCGAGCTGCTTTGGATCAATACTGTCTTGGTCCATTAGTTTTAGTTGTGGAGGTTTTGGAATGATTTGTTTTCGGTATTTGTAATGGAGACCGAGCACGCCATGATAACGTGTCAGATGAACTCTTGGCCGTGGAACCAGTGCTACGAGTCGCTCCATTAACTCCATCGGCGTTAATTTTAGCGCAGTGGTTCCGTCGTCCCAGGCTTTTTTGAACCGATAAATCACGTTGCCATAATCATCAGTCGATAAGCGCTCCTCGCTGACAGCAGGACGCGCGATGTATCTGCAAATCTTTTCCAACTTATCTCGTTCATGGGCTTTAGTAGCGACGCCTGCATGCAGTGAAAATCCAGAGTTCTTCGCGACAAGTCCCATTAAAGCCGAGTGATCGTTATCGGTCACGGACTTGAGCACGATCGCTTTCTTGCCTTTACTTTTGCCAGTGGCAAACCTGTAGGTCACAGACGTTGCTTGTAGTTTAGATAATGTGTCTTCGTCAGGAATCAGTATTTGGAATCCACCATCGTTATCGTCGCGGATAATGATTTTTTGCCGCTCCAGGTAGCGGCCTTAGAAAAATCGGCCAACGGACTTCCGAATCTTGCCCCATTTGCTAAACACCTGACAAAGAAAAATGGCGGTTAATATTAAATACATTTGCTCTATTGATTTTCACAAAAATCAGAAAGTGATTTTTCAGAAAAGATACTTTCTTAAATGATACCCTGTTTCGGCGTAGCTGCTGTATTTAGGTGACAACTTTTTCGATTTTTTGTTCGTCTCTATGTCGGCATTAAAAATCCAGTAAATACAGGTGCTTAGTTGACATTAAAACTGTGCTAAAGTATTCCCATAAGTGAGGTCTAAATATGGAAAAGAATAAGCTAAAACCAGCAGCCAAAGATGGCGCAAAGAAAATTGCCGAACAATTTGAACGCAATCGAAAAAAAGATCCGTCGGATGAGTTGGTTCAAATAATTTCTGAATACGGAACTCCCCCCCTGTTTCAGGGTAGTTGTCGTGTAAGTTAATTAATCACCAGGGGTGCGACAAATGGATAACGCATGGGAACTTCGAGAAAATTTAGTCCGGAAT
>JAYVHE010000013.1:0-6431 GCA_043771495.1 Bdellovibrio sp.
GTTATAAAGTGTGTATTTGGATTCTTCGATTTTAGTGGTTTCCAACTGATTAATTTCCGAGAAAACACCTTCTAAGGAATCTTCTTTAGTTGCGCGAAAATATTTACCACCTGTAGACTGAGCCATCAAAGATAAAAGCTCGTCGTTAACTGTACTTTCAAAGGGTTGATAATCTTTAAACTTATTCCCAAATGCATCGCGACGGTAAATCGGGAGCCGTGTGGGCCCGCTTTTGCCTAATCCGATAGAATAAATTTTTATATCGTAACCTTTAGCGATCTGCAAACCTTCTTCAGGAGAAATAGTTCCCGAATTGTTTTCACCGTCAGTTAAAAAAATCATAACCCGTGACTTCGCCTGAGAATCCTTTAACCGCGCGGCCCCTGTGGCCATGCCAACACCAATTGCCGTACCATCTTTAATTCGAGCCTCGGCGGCCGTTTTAATTTCTTCGATTCGTTCGGTAATCAACTGATAGTCTAATGTTGGCGGCACCAAAGTAAATGCTTCGCCGGCAAAAATCACAACACCGATACGGTCTGAACTACGCTTAGCGATAAAGTCTCGAATCGTTTGTTTTGCAGATTCTAACCGGTTCAACGGCTTCATATCTTCGATCAACATACTGTCTGAAACGTCTAAGACGATCACGATATCTAAGCCATCCACTGTACGTTTCAGTTTTTGATCAGATGTTTGTGGTCGCGCCAAAGCCACGATAAAACACAATAGCGAGATCAATAATAAAAGATGATTGGCCGGAATTAAAAATGCTCGCCCTTTGTAATTCCAGGTTTTAAACGGTTTAATTCCGCTGATCATCAAGGCCGATTTATTTTTTTCTTTAGATAAATAAATGTAAAACAAAAGTAAAACTGGAATTATCAGTAAAAAAACGAGGGGATATTTATACGTGTAATGAAAAAGATCCATCATGACTGATTATCTTTCTCGGCTTGGTTTTTCTGAAAATAATCTTCAGAATTTTCTACAAAATCGTAGAATCGGCGAATAATTTTTTTGCTGTTTTCGACTTGGTCCGCCGCCGGCAGACGTTCTAAGACATCAAGGTCATTAATAAAATGGAAAATCAGGCGACGCTGGTCTTTTAAACGTGGCCATTTACTTTTTAGATAGGCATTAAGCTTTCGTTTAGATTTATTTTGTTTAAGTTCAAAAATCGGCGTTTGATAGCGTCGCAAGATGTACAAATAAACTAATTTTTTAAACTCCCCAAAATTGTAACCATTTTTATCTAACTGTCGCAAATGACGATAAGCCTGGCCTTCCGCCGACAATGGAGAATCATAATTACGGAGTTCATTTTCTAATTTACGCCAATAACGGCGACGGAAAATCGTTAAGATTGTTGCCAAAGCCGCGACAGCAACGACCAATAGCGCAATGATAAAATAAATTTGTGGCCATGCAATATCACCTAACAAAAAGCCAAACGGTTTTGGTGGCTCTTGCGGAGTTTGCGTCGATCCCTGTTGGGGTTGCGGTAAAACCGATTGAATCTGAAACTCGGGTGTATTCAATGGAATTTCTAAAACGCCGTCCTTTAATTTTAAACTAGATGCCGGAAGTTTTGTGGCCACATACAAAATGGCATCGACTTCAAAACCAGCCAGGTCAACGGCTTGAGCTTGTAATACGCGCGCCATTTCGGGTTGCAGGCCCTCGGCCGAAAGCGAAGCTTTGGTAAAATCAAATTGTTTATCCCAAGCCCCGTCGCACGCCAAAGTAAATTTTCGTCCAACAGTCAGCAGTTGATCTTCAAGACCCTCTACCTTTGGAATGTTTAATTTACAGTTTACTGCGTCCACGAAATTTATCGTCCTTTGCGTCGTTTAAAAAAAGTTAATAGTGCCCGATGATAATTATCATCGGCTAAAAATGCAAAACTATCGACATTGGTTTTTTTCAGATCCAAGCTCACTTTTTCAAATTCATTTTTAAATTGCGCTTGCATCGCTTGGCGAAAAGCCGGATTCGAACTATCAATCAAGACGGTTTCACCGGTTTCAGCATCTTGAATATCAATTAAGCCCACATCAGGAAAAACATATTCTGCCGGATCTTGCACAAGGCCAGCGACGACTTCGTGCTTTTTTTCAAGCCATGATAAGGCCGGAATGTAATCGGTATCCTTAAAATCGCTGAGCAAAAATATGGTCGAACGCTTTTTTAAAACTCCGCGCAAATAAGTGAGCGCTGCCGTAATATTGGTTTTACGTTGTTTGGGTTTAAAATAAAGAATTTCGCGCAAGATTCGGTAGATGTGATTTTTACCTTTGCGAGCCGGAACGTAAAGTTCAACATCATTAGAAAATAATAATAATCCAACTTGATCATTATTTTTTTGAGCGGAAAACGCCAAAGTAGCAGCAACGTAGGCCATGGTTTCGCCTTTGAAAAAATTTTGCGAACCGAATTCTTGTGAACCACTGACATCAATACAAAGTATGACTGTTAATTCGCGCTCTTCTTCGTAGGTTTTAATATATGGTTTTCCCGATCGCGCCATAAGGTTCCATGAAATAGAACGCACATCATCGCCGGCGACGTATTCCCGAAAGTCGGCAAAGGTCATGCCTTGGCCTTTAAAACGCGTGTGATACTCGCCGGTAAATAAATTATTCACCAACTTTCTGGTATCAATTTCGATGCGTTTAACTTTTTGTAAAATCTCAGCAGGAATATTCATGAATCAAAACGTCCTTTAAGCCGATACCTCGACCGCCGATAATAATTCTTTAATGATAATATCTTGATTAATCGATTCAGCCTCGGCTTCGTAACTTAAAATCAAACGGTGCCGTAAGACTTTGTAAATCACAGCTTTGATATCTTCGACCGTGACGTATCCGCGAGAACGTAAAAACGCATGGGCCTTAGCGGCACGCACTAAGCTTAAACTAGCTCGTGGCGAACCACCGACCGAAATTAATTTATCAAATCGTGCAAGGCCGTATTGTTTTGGTTCCCGTGTCGCCATGGTTAAATCCACGACGTAATTCTTAATTTTTTGATCCACATAAATTTGATCAACGACTGCAATTGTTTTAATTAAAGCTTCTTTTGATAAGATTGAATTCAGCGTCGGTTTATTTTGATGACTCATTCGCGTCACAATTTCTAATTCTTCTGATTTTGTGGGATACGTCACATTAATTTTAAACATAAAACGATCAAGCTGTGCTTCGGGTAGTGAATACGTTCCCTCTTGCTCCAGCGGATTTTGCGTCGCAAGAACCAAAAATGGATAATCCAATTTATAAGAATGATCGCCAATAGTAACTTGCTTTTCGGCCATGGCCTCGAGTAACGCAGACTGAACTTTTGCGGGCGCACGGTTAATCTCGTCAGCCAATACAATATTTGAAAAGATCGGACCTTTTTTAACTGAGAATTCACCTGACTTGGGATTAAAAATCATTGTCCCAATTAAATCTGTTGGTAACAAATCTGGAGTGAATTGAATCCGTTGAAACTGCAGACTGATGGTTTGGGCCAAAGTGGCTATGGTCAGTGTTTTAGCTAAACCCGGAACGCCTTCAAGCAAAATATGACCGCCCGTTAACAGGCCCATCACAATTCCTTCAACCATTTCTTTTTGACCAACGACGACTTTACCCATCTCGCCCATCATCTGCTGAACAAATTCGTTGTGTTCTTTTACGGTTTGATTGAGTTTTATTAAGTCGATTTGTGCGGACTCTGACATGGTGTTCTCCTCATTCGTGATTAACTCTATTATTTTGTCACAAATTGACTTGATTTCAACTTGAACTCGCCGCAAAATTTAGTCTTATGAGTTCCTTGTCATGAGTACCTTGACTCAAGTCTGGGTTTTTACCCTCTTTTTTTGTACTATCGTACTCGTGACCGGCTTTAAATTAGCCGGCCGAATGGGTTTACTGTTGGCTTTTGTGGTTTGCGTGATTTACGCCTATTTGTTTTTCCATCGTGGACTGCGAACATTGTTTTCGACTCACCTCAAAAAATATAAAATTCAACCTTTTTCGGGATCAGACGTCGCTGGACTCCATAAATTGGTCAATGAAACCAAAAATCTGTATAGTTTAAAATCCGTCCAGATCTATTACACCGAAGAAAATACCCAGCCTTTGTTATGGCGGGATTTTTTTGACCAGGGTCACATTATTGTTAATTCGAATTTAGTGATGCGATTAAATGCCGACGAAAAATTAATTTTAGCCCATTGGCTGCTGGCGCATTTATCAACGCATTCATTACTTGCCCGCCGATTTTTTGCGATTTTGTATTTATCATTTAATCCGGCTAGCCGATTCATCGTGGCGTTTTTTAATTTGATGGCGTTTATTTTTCGTTTTGAAAACGAGATTTATAGTGCCGACCTATTAGCATTAAAAAATTCGCGCGCTCAAGTTGTTGAATACTGCCTATTCCTGCGCAAACTTCATAACTTTAAACTTCACCGCCAACGTATGAAGCGCGGGGAAAAGTTTTTTACGCCCTTATCTTTTGCAAAAAAAGGCGCTTTAAATGATTTTATCCATTTATCCTTAGCGCCAGGATTTGACAAAAGAACCCAGCGAATCCTAGGATATTCGACGTAATGGAAAAGCTTGAAGCCAAATTTTCATCGTTAATTATGTCTATCGCGTCAAGCGCCCTCATGGCTATGGGGCATTCACCCCACCCTCAAGACGGCAAATCCGAAATTGATCAAAATATGGCTCGATTTAACATTGATTTGCTATTGATGCTAAGGGACAAGACAAAAAATAATTTAAATAAAGATGACGTTAATCTTTTGGAACATATCATTCACGATTTACAGCAAAAATTTCTTAAACTATCCTCTAATACTAAATCTTAAGTCCTTTTTACACGGAGACGATATGCGCAAAAAAATATTGTTTGCAGCGGCACTACTTTCGCTATCAGCGTTTTTTCTAATCCCGACCACTTCGGAGAGTCAACTTTTCCAAAAAAATCCTCCAGCTTTAAAACTGACGGATCCCTTACCTGCCAATTTATTTGTTGAGTTAGCTAAAGCGATTAATCCCGCGGTCGTTAATATTTCTACATCGGTCATTCCTCGTGGCCGTCAACGACGTGACCCGATGTTAGAAATGCTTGAACAATTTTATGGAATGCCCATGAACCCACCCGGTGGTGGTGGCGGAGGGTCTTCAGGACGCCCACAGCGAATGGGTTTAGGAACTGGATTTATTATTCGCGAAGATGGTTTGATCGTGACCAATGCGCACGTCATTAATGGGGCCG
This sequence comes from Bdellovibrio sp., assembly GCA_043771495.1. GTDB lineage: Bacteria > Bdellovibrionota > Bdellovibrionia > Bdellovibrionales > Bdellovibrionaceae > Pseudobdellovibrio. The sequence goes on from JAYVHE010000013.1 coordinate 5,281, forward strand.
ATGTTGTTGAAGTTCAACTGACAGAAAACGCTGAAAAAAGTTATAAGGCCGAAGTTGTTGGTAGCGATGAACGCACGGACATTGCGCTCATTAAAATTAAGTCTGATGGCAAACTTCCGGTGGTGTCGCTGGGTGATTCTGCACTTTCGCAAGTTGGTGAATGGGTGGCTGCTTTTGGAAATCCCTATGGCCACGGTCACACCATGACCAAAGGAATTATTTCGTCATTAGGTCGCGAGATTGGCGAAATTAATCGTTTACCTTTGATTCAAACGGATGCGTCGATTAATCCAGGAAACTCGGGTGGACCACTGGTGAATTCAAAAGGTTTAGTTATCGGTGTTAACTCAGCCATCGATGCTCGGGCGCAAGGAATTGGTTTTGCAATTCCAATTGACGAAGTAAAACGAATTATTCCCCAACTTGAAAAAAGCGGATCAATCCGCAAAGGTTATTTAGGAGTTGTACTGGGTGACGTTGATCCCAGTGCGGCCGAGGACCTTGGCTTAGGCGATGCGCCAGGAGCTGTTATCATGAATGTTGATGAAGGCCCGGCCCTCAAAGGCGGAGCAAAACGTTTTGACATCGTCACAGAATTTAACGGTAAAAAAATTCGCAATAGTCGTGATTTATCCGACACTGTTGCCGACACCGAACCAGGAAAACCCGTTAAGATGAAAGTGCTTCGCAATAAAAAAACAGTTTCACTTGAACTCACTTTAGCAGAGCGTCCGTCGGATCAAGTTCTGATGCGACGAGCCCAGCTTCAGAGACCTCCTCCAGCGGACTCACCAGATGATCGCCCAGCGACTCGCCCGCAAGCCGGGATGGCGGCTCCATTTAATTTAGGATTTAATGTGGCGGATCTAAATCCTGAGCTTCGTAATTCTTTTAATTTAGAAAAAGATGTGAAACATCCGCTGATTGTTGCTGTTAACCGTGACTCGTTGGCGAGCCGCACAGGCCTGCGAGTTGGCGATCTAATAATTAGCATTAATGGCGCAGAACCAAAAAGCGCCAACGACGTGCTCAAGGGCTTTAAAAAAGGTGATAAAAATACGATCATCGTCGCCCGCGGCCGAGGCATTTCGTCGATGACCTTTGATATTCCAAAATAAATAGTTTAGAAGTTTTAACTAACAGGAGCACTC
>JAYVHE010000014.1:0-15991 GCA_043771495.1 Bdellovibrio sp.
CCGCCACCTCAAATGGAAATGATGGACCAAAAAGCATTTAGTCGCACAGCTTCAACAGAATTAGCGCCCGGGCAAATCAAACTGAATACAACGGTCAGCATGGATTTTGAGATTCAGTAATTCAATGTCAGTTAAAAATATTTCTTGGTCACTTATTTTAGGTTTGGTCAGTGGAGCACTGATTGGATTTTATTTTATTGGTCTTAATTATATTGGCCAACAATTAGGTTTGCATCCCGGCTTATCTTTTTTGTTACCTTTTGCATTTTTATTAATTATTTTCGTTCGACGGAATTCAGATTTTTTCCCAACTAGTTTTAAAGAAATTCGAGAAGCGCAGGTTTCTGAAACAAAAACATGGAGCCGTTGGGTTGCGCCAATAAATTTATTCTTGTCGTGGATCTCGCATCTGGCGGGAGCTTCTTTAGGCCGGGAATCCGCAGCGGCCGTTGTTTCGACGTCGCTAGTTCGAGTTTTTAAACTAGATTGGAGTTTTTGGCGACCGATCGTTTTAAGTGCTAGTTTGGCCATGGCAACAGGCTACCCACTTATAGCGTTGATTATCATTATTGAATTGTTTTTCTCTAATATTGAACAAAAATTTTTGACGGTATTAACGGCTTGGGTTGGTTGTTTGGTTATGAAAACATTAGCTGTGCCGCCACTGTTTCAATATGCCAATTTTAATGTTGATAATAAATCATTTTTTACCGCGGCCTTATTAACATTAGCAGTCGGAATTTGCTGTGGATATTTAGCACGTTTTTATAAATCGGCCAGCGAATGGTTGAACAGCAAGTTTCAACAACAACGCAATCGATTGCAGATTATGTTTAGCTTTTTGTTAACGTTAGTTTTAGTCGTCGCAGTTGTTAAGTTAGATTTAACAAAGTATCAGTCCCTGAGTTCTCCGATGTTTGCAAATATTCAATCTGGACAAGTAACGTATGAATTTTTCATCGTAAAAGCTGTGCTGACTTTGATTTTTATTAGTTTAGGATTTATCGGCGGTGAATTTGTACCGTCGCTACTTATTGGCTCAGCCATTGGTGTATTGATCGCGCCAGTTTTTTCTGAAAATGTTGGTTTTGGTTTTGCGATGGGACTTTTCGCATTCTTTGCGGGCCTTAGTAAAATGAAATGGACGGGGTTGTGGCTTGTTTGGGCTTATTTTGATTTTACGACAGCGATGTGGTCGTACTTTGCAATTTCATTATCAGATAGCTTAAGCGGCGATAGAAAAATTTTCTAATTTTTAGTTATCCATCGCTCCTGCATTGATCCAGCCTTCGATAGCAGCCAGCTCTGTTGCACTTAAAGCCGTTCCACCTTGTGGCATTAGTGGCGCTTGTAAACCCGATGTACGGCGATAAACTAAACTTGTTGTCGCATTACCCGGAGTAACTCGTGAAAGCACGCCTGCAAAAGTTGTTAAATTCACTCGTGGTGAAGTCGCATTATGGCAACCAGCACAACGACGTGAAAAAATATTACTTCTTAAACTGGCAAATGTAGGGCCTAGCGGAATTGGCGTTGTATTTGGAACTTCAATGACGCGTTCTTCTTTGAAGCCTTCAGTGATCCAGCGGTTTAATGTATTAATATCTTTTTGCTTAAGGACACCGTGCTCAGCCAAAGAAGGATTCATTAAAACTTGCATCAATGGCGATTGTCCAGATTCATTCGGAATAACAACACCAATATAAAGCATCGAATCTACACTTGTTAAATCAACACCTTGAGATGGAATATCTGGATTATGGCAACTCACACAGTTTGTATCCAGAACTTTTATAGCCTTTTGTTCTAGAACTTCAGTTTCATTCAATCCGTAATTTGCTGATTTAGAAAGTGCCTCGTCGTAGCCCAACTGCGAGCAGTTTTGAAAAGCCAATGGGAATACGACCCCCACCGCGGCAATAATTAGATATTGTTTTTTAAACTTAAAATTTAGCCTAAAATTTCCCATAAACGTCCCTTAAATTAGTTATTCTTCGCGCCGTCTAATATCCATTTCTCGATTTCTAAAACTTTATCGATCGGTAAGAATCCATCCAGCGGCATTGGTTTGGCAAAGTTGTTTAGGTTTGGATTCATACGTATATACATTTTACTTGTTACTGGTAACATTGGTTGTAAAACTCCACGTGAAACCATTAAGTCGTAATTAGTCATATCGTAACCGCCGGCATTATCTCTCGAGTTATGACATTTTACACAGTTAAGACCTAAGATTCCGAAGCGACGATCCATCAACTCGGAGTACCGCAGGACTCCTGGATTGGCATCTGTGTTATTATATTTTCGAATTGCAAATCGCGTCACTGTGTTTGGCCCCATCAATCCAACGCCATTGATCGAACCAATTTCCATTGTTAATACCCTGTTCGTTTCTTTGCGGATATTTTTTGAAAACTCGACAGGAATTGTTTTATTCTGTTCTCCTGGCATAAACGTTACATTTAAATTTGTTAAACTATGATCCCAATCAAATCGATTTTGTCCTCCGGATCCTAGCTTCGATCGTGAACCACCATAAGTAATGACATCTGGATTTGTACAGTTTCCAGCCGGACAAATTGCCGTGAAGACTTCGTTCAAGCAGTTGGCATTAGCTGGTCCCAATTTTTTCATGATTGCTAAAGAGTTATCGTTAATGAAAGTAAAATCTTGGCCGCAAAGATTTGTATTTTCCGTCATAGAAACCACAATTGGTTCTTCGGCCGGTCGAGTTAATGTTAACGTGATTTCCTTTAAAGTTTCTCCGGGAGCAATGACAGTCACTCTTGGACTAGAAATATTTATATAATTTGGTGGCGGTGGATCCTGTAAAACGATTGATTTAATATCAATAAACGACAGTGAAATACGATCATTTGGGAAAACGACTTTTGGCGCAATCAATGATCCACCCGAAATTAATGATATTTTATTGTCTCCAGGAATTTGCGCGATATCTTGAATATTTGCATTAATAAAACTAAATGTAGACGGGTATCGTAATAGCAGGCCATTAATGCTGATAAATAATCCTGTTATGTTCGTATCAACAGTTTGACCATTTATCGTTGGCGAGAAAATAGAATAGTAAGTGGCACCAGCTGTGTTTTTATAGCGACCAATCGAGATCGAAATTATACCACCTGGAATATTTGGATCGCCGCCAGTTTTACCAGCTTGGCGTTTGATTTCTGTATTAATAGTCCAAGAAATAGTTTTAACAGTATTATCAGTAGTCAAACCAATTTCTTTTTCAGTTGATGCGATTGAAATTCGATCAATTGGCGGCTCAGTCGGTGCGACTGAGTAGTCACCGCTACATACCGAATAATTTTCTAGGGCTTTTAACCATTCAACTTTGAATGAGTTAACTTGCATAAAATGTTGGGTACCAGTATAGGGTGCGTTGTGATTTGGATTTGTTGCGTTTTTTCCGACTTTATCAAAACCGATCAGCATAAATTCATCGTAGGCGGTGTTGATGTTACGATTAGCGAAACGTCCTTTACCCGGACCTGTTTCGTGGCAAGTCGCGCAGTTGGTTCGAGAGAACTCGTACCAACCACGGCCGAATGATCTTTTTATATCTTGTTCACATAGGGTACCTAAAACTCCGTCGATACCTTCAGCAGGGGAAACAGCGTCTTTACTGGCTTCAATGTTAATGGCGCCTTCATTAGTTGATTGGCAGTTATTGAAACCCAATAACATAACCAAGCCTAATCCGGCCAATCCAACGTTGACATACGTCCTATTTAATCTTCCGTTCACGTTTCCCCCAACTAACAACTTTGACAAAAAACTAAAGAAAATAAATTTTATGAAGCGTACAACTTAAGAATTGCATCTAATTCAACTGAAGTAAACATTCGAGGCAAGACCTGTTCGATCACGCTTAGTTTGTTATTGAAACTTAAGTATTGTACATACGCTGCTGCTGTATGACGCTCTAAAGTACTTCCAAGTGGACCAAAATCTTCAGCTGCTGCTTGCGCATCATTGAAGTAAGAAATCTGTGTGCCTGATGCTCTCGATAGACCTTTTGGATCGTAAGCCATACAGTATTGTACGCCAGCTTGACCATTGTCAGTTGTCCATGGACCACCAGCGATTCCAGAGATTGGACTGCGCACTCCACCATCTGTTGTAACATGCATGAAAAACTTTTTATCTAAAATGGCAGCGGTCGCTAACATCCGCGCTAATGCAATACCGTTGTTCGTATCGTTTGTGTCACCCGAAGTCCGGCTTCCATTGTGGTAGTCATTTCCCGGATCTATACAACCACCAGTGCTCGCGTTTTTTAGAAGCACATTGTAAGTTACAGTTGCACGAACAAAGTTACCGTCATTAGGATTTGTATTCGCTGTAATAGTCCATGCCGCCGCAACCGCAGGATTACGCAATGGATTCGTATTTAAATTTCCAGTGTTAGAAATTAAGTTTGTGTTGTCACGATTAGCGCAACCCATTAACTGCTGAAGGATAGATCCACCAGTACGGTTAATGTATTTCACGGCTTGATTTTCTGATAAACCAGAAATCGCACGCATCATGTTGGCCTGTTGTGGCCCTGATAATTGTTGTGCCAAAACTCCAGAAAATCCAAGAGCGCCATCGATTGATCCTTGACCACTCACATTCAGCGCCGCTGGCGGCTGAATAACTGCGGCCAAAGCATTAATACCAATTGGCGTTCCATTAGTTCCTAAATTTTGTAATAGATTGCCAGTTAATCCACCCTTCATTACTAATCCAGTCATGTCCGCGCGGTTCATACCTGAATCATCACCAGAGTGAGCGCACATTAAAATGAAGTGAGTGTTTTGCAAAATAGCATTTACGCGAGTTCTTTCTTCGGCTGATAAAATATTTAACGCTGCAATTCGCGCTAATTCAGTTCTGATGCCGGCTAAGATACCCGAGTCGCGGTAAAAAACTGACTGTTGGTTATTTGAGTCTGGTTTAAATTCTAATTCAACTTCAGGATTATGGCCCATTCCTAATGTTGAGTAACCACCTTGTGGTGTTCCATCTGGTCCATTTTTTACTGGAATAAATCCGCCATCACGAGTCAGTGGCAATGCGTTTGCGGAAAGTCCTGCGCCACCGGCCATGTTATAAGCCATGAAAGCACACCAGTCACCACTGCCACCGGCTGCTGTACAAATTAAGTCAGCTGCTTGTGCATTGTAGGGTGCTAATAGTGATAATACTGAAGGGGCCCAAATTGTACCGAACGTAGGAACTAATCCCGCTCCAATTAATTCACGACGAGTCATTTTGCTAACTGGTTTTTCGTGAACTTTTTCGAAAGTTTCTTTGATGGGTTCAGATCGACCTTTAGGCTTAGCCTCGTTCAGTTCGATCAGTTTAAATCTTTCTTGTTTTGTTAAATTCTTTTTCATAAAATGCTCCGTTAAAAAATTTTAATATTTAATTAATTTAATTGTTTAGTTTACTATAGCATCCAACGATGACAACACAGTCGTGCAAAGCAACAATGCCGATTTTCGAGATGCATTGGCTTCGTTACTGACTGAAGCTTTGATCATATTTAATAAGTAAGCAGCTTCCTGTGTGTCTGGTTTACGTGACCAGCAAGAAATAGCCAAACGAGCGGCCGCATTACTCAGATCAGAATCTGAAGGCAAAGTAGTGCCCGCCATATTAAAATTTACAAATAAACGAGGGCTAGCGATATCTTGCACAATCAGATCATCACAAACATCACCAACAAGGGCGACAACAGCCATTAATCCGCCGGCAGTAATTGTGTTAACTTGACCGTTCGAGGTCATCGAACCTTTTTTGATATCGAATGTTGCGATTGTACGATCGCTTGGTTTTCTTAGACCGCTGCAAACTGCGAAGTGATCTAATGCTTGTGCGGCATAGAATATTGACATTGTTTTTGTGCCTGGAATAACAGGAATATCACCATTACCACCGCCGGTTTCTGGTAAAACTTCTTGTTGATTGTTATCACCATTACTTGACTGTTCCGGTTCAGAAATGAATCTGCTACAACCATTTCCAACGATAGTTAAACCGCCAGTGAAGAGTACAAGTGCTAATACGATTTGAGACGTTCCTAACTTTTTCATTCCCTTTTCCCCCTTAAAAAAATCCCCTAAAACCTTGAACTAAAACTAAATCTATTACTTTTTCAATCCCATGCACTCATCCGAACCGACGATCCTTTGGAATAAGTACTTAAGCTTATATTGGCCTTCATTCGAAAAATCAGCTGCGACTTTCTTAATATACGATTGTTCAGCGGCTCCAGGATCCCGCTTACAAATCGATGCAAAAACTCGAGTCGCTAAACATACCGGAAACTGCTTTGATTCGGCGACAGCACGGCCAAATGATTTAACGCCCTTACCTGCCAAACCAGTCGTTTGGTTCCAACCTAAAATCTTTGCGTTGGCTCCCAAATTGGCGTTGTTAATCCAGGAATCATTATACACATAAGCACCAGGTTTTACTTGTGGATTCCGCGGATCTGTCGTGTCTGTATCGTTGTGGTTCAATTTATTATGTACATAGGTCGCTCCTGGGACAGTCGACTTGTTCATTGCGGTACCATTGTCTTCTTGGTTTTGCGCGGTGTTGCCTTGCACACTTATAGCAGTTGGAGAAGTAAATGAGTGCATAACGTAGTTATTATTAAATGTAAAAAATGAAAACGCCGGACGGAACCCATCCAAGACTGTGTGGCAGGCTTTACAAGTTGTATTAAATTTTGTGAATGCTCCACCTGGTGCGCGGTCGATATCTTTACCAACCACGTTGTCAGGACCAGAGCTATCCGCTAATTTTTCCATTGGGAAACACAAAAAGTGTTCCAATGTTTTTTCAATTGGACGGCGAGTTGTACCGGCAATCGCATGACTTGCTAAAAATGTACGAGTCGTTAATAAACCCGCCGTTTGGTCATCAGGTAAATCAACGGCTCTACGTCCGTCAAAAATGCGCTGTTTTTTACGAATTAATACTTTTGTTAAGTCAGCACGTTGAGCTTGCAATGAAGTGAACATACTATCAGAACGTAAACGGTCAGAGACTTCCGAAGAAGGCACTGCGATGACCGCAGGGTTGGCTTCATAAACCATATTTTCAGTTAAAAGTTTACGAGCATCTAAATTGTCGTAAGTCGCACCAATAAATGTAGTGATGAAGTCATTTAGCGGTGTATCAATCGTTTGTGCGCGAGTCGAAATTTTTGCGGCCATATCACGTAAAGTAATATTGTAAAAACGTGGATCGACGATGGCGCGCCCCGCAGCTGCTACAGGGTCGTTTCCATCTAAATCCAAAGCCATCTCGCCCAAAACCGGAGCGTAGATAGGAACTTTGGCACCTGTTAAGCGCTCATAAATTTCTTGAGCCTTTTTTAAATTTGGAGTCACTTCAAAGTTTGGATCAATTGGGTAGGCTTCGTTAACCAACATTTGTTGTGAACGATCACCCAAGATTTGTTGATCTGTTAAAGCTTGGCAGTAAATAGCAACTAAGTACAATTTGCCTTTCCAGTAGCGAGAATTCTTAGGACAGATCGCTGGGTTCTGTGCGTTGTTCGTACAAGATCTGTAGTCACCGCTATCAGCAAAAACTGTATCTATATCAGTCGCTACGTTTCCTAAACTTAATTTAGCGTTGGGGTACCATGTATTAAAAATGTCATTGTTTGCTGTACGGAAACCAGTGCTCGTTAAAGCACGACGAGAAAGATTTCCCTCGCGGTCACTTAAATAAACACGAGCCACGGCATCCTTATTTAAAGTAAAAACCATAGTTTGCTTTTTTATGTTTGGTGGAGAATCCGTTTCGATTGATGGAATAATGATTTGAGTTGCTTCAGAACGCAATAAGTTGGAAAGACTTGCACCTGGATTTGCTGGATTTTCAACGCCTGAAGTGTTAACTGCATTAGCGAAAAAATCTGTGCCATCGTAGAACTGACCAAGAGTAAAATTGTTTTTCAAAATATTTTCAGATAAAGAAACGATACGACCTGGTTGGAACGTGTTACCCGGAAAACGACCGCCACCTTCCATTCGTGGTTTTAGGCCTTCGTTGTTTTCCATAACAACTTCTATTGTTAACTCTTGATTTGTTTTACAAGTGTTAATTAATTTGGTTGCTGGAGCATCAGACAAAATGAGTGATCGTTCATCAATGTGTAAGTGATCTGGGTTTTGCGCAAGACCAACACCAAGATTGTTGTGAATTCTTAAATTCAGCGGAGCTCCAAATTTAGCAGCTGCTGTGTCACGAACAATACGATTTGAATCCCCGCTAAATTCGTAAAGGACCACAGCATTATCACGACGATATTGCGGAGTAATCTGTGCCTGTGCAACCGAAGTTGCAACAAGTAAAGCACTCGTTCCCATTACTGTTTTCATAAATGAATTCGCATAAAACGTGTGTATTTTCATAACGTCCCCATTACCCCAATTTATTTTGCTTCGTAAATGTAAGCGGCCCCATTGTTATCACCAGGAATCATTTGCGTACGAGCTCCGATGATAATGTTTGAACCATCTACATTTATGCTAAAACCAAAACGACTATTTGCAGCTTCATTAAATGCGCGAATACGATAAGCTGCATTTCCTGAATTCAATAACTCTGTATATAAGTGATAAGTCACAACACCAACGTTTCCAGCATTTTGTGGGGTACCGATGTAAAGTCCATTCGGGCCGAAGGCAATGCCAGAACCTAAGCGCGCCGACACGTTACCACCATCGAATACTCGTGTTGGTGCGGTCGCTGCCGTCGTAAAATCTGCAAAGTAAGAAACGCGGCCTAATTCAGGAGTTGCATCTGTATAGTAAGTGTCAGAACTAACAGCCAAACGAGTTCCGTTCATTGCAACTTTATAACCGAACTGTTCGCCAGGAATTGTTCCAGTAAAAGTTTTGAACAACGTGAATCCAGTTGTACTGTAAATGCTTGCGGCTCCCATTTGTGCGCCAGTGCCTGGTGCTCCAACAGCCACGTAATTTGCATTACAAACGACTGATTGACCGAAGTTATTATTTGCATTGTTTGCAATTTTTACCGCGCCAGCAGATTTAATTCCAGCACCATCCCAGTCAAAAGCATGAACTGCACGTGCTCCAGGAGTTCCGATATAAACTTTAGTTGCACACAATGCAATACTGCGACCGAAGCGTTGGTCAGCCGCTGCATCGGGAGCAGTAAATGCGTTTCCGACTTGTGACCAAACATCATCTACGCCACGAGCAAACATATAAACGGCTCCGGCTTTCGCAGATTTATTTGGAACACCAACAACCATGTAATCACCTCGGATGGCTACAGATTGAATAGCTTCATTGGCTAACGATTGTGGAATTTTAACTTTTTGTTTGTAAACCCAATTACCGTTTTCTTTTTTCCACAAATAGAGTGCGCCGACTTTGTTAATATTATTAACTTCGTCATTTTCATTTTCAGCTAAACCAGCAGCCCAGTTACCGTTAATAACAACATCTGAACCTAAGTTAGCAACGTTTGGAATGCGCGGATTAACATTATTGACATCTTTTAAACGGTATTCTTTCCAACAGCCGTTGTTCGTTGTAACTTGGATGTATCGTGGTTCAGAATCCTTATTAGCTTGAGCATCTATTTGACTGCGCAAAACAACGCGCATCCAGTAACTGCCTTGAACACATCGGAAACCATTGTTGTTGTTGTAAGCGGGATTAATTGAAATGGCTCCGCGAACATCACCGTTAGTGAATTGGACGTTACAACCATTGTTCTGAGTAAATGCACCATCAGCAATTGCTTCTTGAGCCGCAACAGAAACTTGCGCATCCGTAAAAGTTGGATTAGCCGCTCTAATGGTTGCACGTAATTCTGCTAAGCGATCTTCGCCACCATTTGAAATGGCATTTGTAATTGAAAGTGGGCGGGCTACATCACCTTTTACAACGCTACACATAGAACGGAATGTTACTAGTCCAACGCAAGAGTCCGCATTAAATGCAGCTTGATTTAAGATGGCGCGATCGTAGTCTAAAGTAATTGGAGAACCGTTAATATTGCCTTCAACGCCTTGATTTGATTGTCCATATTGATTAGTCACTGAAGACGAACTTACAGCTGTGATCGAAGGAATACCCGTATTAGTGCGGCAACGAGCACGACGTAATTCTGCTTCGTTGACTGGCGGTGGAGGAGGATCAATCGGTGGATCAATCGGTGGAACTCCCATGTCTGGAATAATATTAACTGGTAGTCTCCAAGACGTTTCAGTCGGAATAGATTTTTTGATTTCAACAACTAAAGTTGCATTAGCATTTTTAGCTGCAGTCACTTGAGCTTTAGTTGCATTTAAAACGATTGAAAAAGACGAGATACCATTGGATGAATTTAAAGTGTTAGTACCCGTTAAAGTACCAAGTGGAGTCTGAGGATTTAAATTTCCACCAGCTTCTACTAAATATAAAGTATATGATACCGGAATTAACTGAGCTTCAGCTCCCGGCATAATTGATACAGAAACAGAACTAGAAGGACTAGCTGCTGTTTCATAAAGAGTAAATGAATCTGGGCCAACGCTTACATATGAATCTTTAAATAATCCCTGAAGATTATTTACGCCATCAGTGTATAAACTTGACTGCATTGGACCTGAAGTTAGCGGCAAGAACATTAATGGCCCGCAGTTTTGAAAAGCAGCCAGAAGTGCTGTAGCCAGCACAACGTACGCAATATATTGACGTTGACGTGATTTCAAGTTTCCCCCCAAGAAATGGTCTCCTAAATATCTTAGCAATCAGTAGCCGTGATTTCTTGTAAAATCAGTTAGTTATAATGTCTAACTTGTTTTCTTTATCGGGTAAGCCTTCGAAAATATTGAATAATTATTTTCTAAACAGTTAGAAAATAATTTGGCAGCTGTACCAAAAAAAACCTTTCGCAAAAAAGTTCGACGTTCAAATTTTAGATTTGTCTCAGATTGAGATTTCACATTCGATGTTGGCCAAGATATTGGGGGCATTCAGCTCAAAGGACGCACGTCTGAATGTACGAATTGAAGACGCACTGTCGTAGCACAAAATTCGTAAATTAAAAAAAAGCACCGACCAAAGGTGCGGTGCTTTTTTAATTTCAAAAATCAGAATTTGAAAATTACTTCTTTTTTGAAGGAGCAAAGACTTTATGGTCAGTCACCAAATACTCGTCGACGGTCATAGATAAAGAAACTAATTCACCTGGAGGATTAAATGCTTTTAACACTTTGTAGTTACTTGCGTAACGAGCAATAAAAAGATCTCCAGAAATTTCTTCTTGCTTTGTGATTTCTTTTTCAACTTTGCTATCATAAAGTTTTGTTGATTGCATAGTTTGATAAGTGGCTATTGCTTTGCCTTTATTTTTAGATTCAATTTTAACTTTAGCGGCAACATCAATAAATTTAACATAAATATCGTCTTGAACCATTGATCGGCCAGACCAAATTGTCGCATAGTTATATAAGGAAACTTTCTTTACATCTTTGATAGCTTTAACCATGGCATTGTTCTCTACAACTTTTGATTCCTGAGTGGGAGCAACAGCTTTAACTGATTTTGCAACGACCGTACAAATTGCATCTGGCACTTCTGGTTTTGGCGGCATCGGCATCAGCACGGCACCTGGGTTGGAGTCTACAGCCGAGCAGACCATTGACGTTAATAAAGTGATTGTTAAAGCTGACGTGAATTTCATGTTCTTTCCTCATTGTTGTTGTGTTTTAGTTCAAAAGATTATGATTGCTTTTTCACAGCCAATCGGACTCTGTTTAAACGCACTTATCGTAGCCATTGAGAAAGAAATTACAAAATGGGGTGCTTATTTTTGGAAACAGCTTCTGATATCCGACAAAAAAAATCTCCGTTTTTCATTTGATTTTCAGTTGGTAATATACTACAAGATTTAACGTATATTGAATTCCAAAGCTATGTTACATAATATTTTATAACATTCTAGGCGAATTTGAACAGTAAACAATTGAAATTACACGAGTTTTTAAAATGAACAAGATGAGCCGAAAAACAGAGTATGGGTTGATGTCGCTAAAGTATTTAGCGGATCAAGAGGCTTTGCAACAGGCTTCAGGTTCAAGTGTTAGTGCTGTTTTTGTTTCTGCAAAAGCTGTTGCGGACGCCACTCATGCGCCCTTTGAAGTGATCGCACGGGTGCTGCAAGTGCTCAGTCACCGTGGACTTTTAAAAGCCGAATACGGTGTTAACGGCGGCTATCAATTAGCTAAAAAATTAAATGAGATCTCGTTATTTGATGTGGTTGAAATTCTAGAAACTTCACCAGATCTTGCAAAGTGTATTAATTCGGCGGGCGAATGCGAACTGGAAAAAACCTGTTCGATCGCAAGTCCTGTTGCAAATTTGAATAAAAAACTTCATCAATTTTATAAATCACTTCCGTTGGATGAGGTCTTGTATGTCTGAGCAATATAATTATAAATACGGATTTGAAACTCAGATTGAATCAGAAACCATTCCAAAGGGTTTATCTGAAGACATCATTCGAATTATTTCTAAAAAAAAGAACGAGCCGGAATGGGTTTTAGACTATCGTTTAAAAGCTTATCGTCATTGGATTACATTAAAAGATCCCACACACACTGATAAAAAGTGGGCTATGGTTAATTATCCTGAAATTAACTTTCAAGATTTAACTTACTATTCTGCGCCAAAGCAAAAATCCGAAAAAAAATCGATGGATGAATTAGATCCAGAATTAATTAAAACCTTTGAACGTCTGGGAATTCCACTCCAGGAACAAAAACGAATTTCAGGAGTGGCTATTGATGTGGTGTTTGACTCAGTCTCTATTGGCACAACTCATCACGAAGAGCTTGAAAAAGCCGGTGTTGTTTTTTGTTCAATATCTGAAGCCATTCATTCTCATCCGGATTTAGTAAAAAAATATTTTGGCTCTGTAGTGCCGTACACAGATAATTATTATGCGGCATTAAATGCATCTGTTTTTTCGGACGGCTCATTTGTATACATTCCCAAAGGTGTGCGTTGTCCTATAGATCTATCGACGTATTTCCGAATTAACGCCAAAGAAACCGGCCAGTTCGAAAGAACTTTAATTGTTGCGGATGAAGGTAGTTTCGTAAATTACTTAGAGGGTTGTACTGCGCCTCAACGTGATGAAAACCAATTGCACTCGGCTATTGTTGAGTTGATCGCATTAAAAAACGCCGAAATTAAATATTCAACAGTTCAAAATTGGTACACGGGCGATAAAAACGGAGTCGGTGGAATTTATAATTTTGTAACTAAACGAGGAATCTGCAAAGGCGAACATTCAAAAATTTCTTGGACGCAAGTGGAGTCTGGTTCTGCAATTACGTGGAAGTATCCATCGGTGATTTTACAAGGTGATTATTCCGAAGGTGCCTTCTACAGTGTGGCTTTAACGCATGATCGCATGCAGGCCGATACAGGCACTAAAATGATTCACATCGGTAAAAATACAAAAAGCACGATCATATCAAAAGGAATTTCGACTGATTTTTCTTCGAACACTTACCGCGGCTTAGTTAAAATATTACCATCGGCTGAAAATGCGCGAAATTACTCGCAATGTGATTCGATGTTAGTTGGGGATCGCAGCAGCGCGCATACCTTCCCGTATATTGAAGTAAATAATAAAACAGCGATCTTAGAACACGAAGCCACCACGTCTCGATTGTCTGAAGATCAAATTTTTTACTTACAATCACGTGGTCTTGATATGGAAAAAAGTATTTCCATGCTGGTCAATGGATTTTGTAAAGATGTTTTTAAAGAACTACCACTCGAGTTTTCAGTCGAGGCAGTTAAGTTGATCGAAATGAAGCTAGAAAATTCTGTCGGTTAGTCGAAATAAAGGATTAGGAAACGGATATGTTAGAGATTAAAAATTTGCACGCTAAAATCGGAGAGAAAGAGATTCTAACAGGATTAAATCTTTCCGTTAAAGCTGGTGAAGTACACGCCATTATGGGTCCCAACGGTTCGGGTAAAAGCACATTGTCAAAAATTTTAGCGGGTCATCCGAGTTATGAAGTTTCTGCTGGTGAAATTAAATACGAAGTTAATTTTAAGATGCAAAATTTGTTAGAGCTAGCTCCAGATTTACGTGCTAAAGAAGGAATTTTTTTAGCGTTTCAGTACCCAATTGAAGTTCCGGGTGTATCAAATTTTAGTTTTTTAAAAACTTCTTTTAACTCCGTATTGCAGCACCAGGGTTCCGAGCCGATGAACGACGAAGACTTCCGTGTCTTTTTAAACAAAAAAATGCAAATCGTCGAAATGCGTTCTGAATACCTTGACCGCGAGGTCAACGTCGGTTTTTCTGGCGGCGAAAAAAAACGCAACGAGATTTTACAAATGGCAGTGCTTTCGCCACGATTAGCTTTGCTTGACGAGACTGACTCAGGCTTAGATATTGATGCATTACGAATTGTCGCTGAAGGCGTTAATAAATTGCGTACAAAATCTAACGCCATTATTTTAGTAACTCACTATCAACGGTTGTTAGATTATATAAAACCTGATTTCGTTCACGTGCTTGCGGGCGGAAAAATTATTCAGACTGGTGACGCTAATTTGGCTCTAGAGCTTGAGAAAAAAGGCTACGATTGGTTGATGTAATGTTAGCAGACGTAATTAAGAATTTACCTACAAGAAAAAATGAACTGTGGAAGTACACCAGTTTAAAGCCTCTGCAAGAGGTCAACTGGGCTCATGCGACTGGTGAATCTGGTTTGTCGCATGATGAACTTAAAAAAATCAGCAGTTGGTTGTCTGCAGAATCAATTAACTATGTTTTCGTCAACGGGACACTGAATAAAACCTTGTCTGATCCATTTGAGTCTTGGGTGAAGGAAGAAACACAGAGTGTTTTGAACTACACCGGTAGCGATGTTTCGCTTAAAGATCTTTACCTAACGACTCCTGGGAAAAAGATAAAAATTAATATACCCGCAAAATTAGTTGTGGATAAACCTGTGCAAATTCTGTTTGTCCAACATGGCGATCAGCAGATCGTTCAGCACATCCAAATTGAACTAGTCATCGCCACTCACGCGCAATTAAAAATGGCAACCAAGGCTGTTTCGTTAAGTGACGCGGCATCGTTTCAATTATTACACTCGGATGTGCAATTGCAGGCAGGAAGTCAGCTTGAATGGCTGAACATCCAAGATTTAAATACAAAGTGTTTTTCGATTTCACAGAATACAGTTAATTTAGAGCGAGATTCAGTTTTTAATTTTGTTGATTTATGTTTAGGTGCAGCGACAGCTCGAACAAATACCGAAACGTATTTTAAATCTGAAAACGCAACAGCGGGATTGTTTTCTTGTATGGCTATAAATGGAGAACAACACGCAGACCTTTATTCGTCGATAAATCATTTAAAAGGGCACAATCAGTCAAATCAGCTCGCAAAATCAGTGTTAAATGATTCTGCACAGTCGGTTTTTAGAGGACGTGTGTATATTGCCATAGATGCGCAGAAGGCCAACTCTGAACAATTGAATAATAATTTGTTATTGTCTAGATCGGCTAAGGCCAACAGTATTCCGCAACTTGAAATTTATGCTGATGATGTTAAGGCAGGCCATGGTTCGACCATGGGGCAAATGAATCAAGACGAAATTTTTTACTTTTTAAGTCGCGGTATTTCGGAATCGGCAGCTGTTAAAATGATTGCCGAAGGATTTGCTAAGGAAGTCGTTTTTAAACTGGCCAATGTCAGCTTGCAAAATTTAGCAATGACACAACTTCAGAATAAATTAGATCGGATGATATGATGTCAGATTATAATTTAGAACAAATCAGGTCTCAATTTAAAGCTTTAAACCAGCAGGTTAATGGCCAGCCATTGACGTATTTAGATACCGCCGCTACGGCACTGAAGCCCGAAGTTGTCGTTCGCCAAATGGCCGACTTTTATTTAA
>JAYVHE010000015.1:0-2044 GCA_043771495.1 Bdellovibrio sp.
TTTGGTTTAAAACAGAAGTCGTAATTACCTTAATACCTACATGTCGGAGGCGTTCAGACTACCTAACAGGCTTTCAGGTAATGTGTCTGCGATGACTGATTTTTTGTCGATAAATCCGATTGCGCTTTCGCTTTCCTTTAAATCTTTTCGAATATCCATTATCGCAACTTTTAAAAAGCCGCCTTCTTCCGATAGAACTTTGACAGGGGTGCCCGGCCTTAAGGGAAGTGATAAATCGTCTTCACGACTAACTTTTGTTTTCTGTCCAGACTTGATATCCGCTTTTCGATAGAAACGGACTCCTTCAGCGGCGATAATTTTAAGGCTTAAGACTTTTTCGGCATTTTCACGGAACAATTCTAAATGTTGAAGTATTAATTTTTTTCCGACGTTGTCGACGGGCGATGCCTGTATGATTTCTCTAAGTTGCGGCATTTTTGAGTTTATTAATCGCACGGCAGCTAAGATATTTTGGTCGGCAATTTTTTGCCTAAGCTTGGCAAAGCGGGTTACGAACAAAGCAGTCTCCGGCTTCATTAGATCGAAATCCTTATTTAAGTACTCCTTGCCGATCACTGAATTTCGACCATTTACGCCAGTTGCTAAATCGAGATCATAAACCACAGGTCGCACGGATCCATCATTCATTTTCACAAGAAAAGTGTTCCAAAGTTCTCGGTTATTTTCAGTTTCCATAACGTTGGGTTCGTACATTTTTAAGGCCACATCTTCATTGCCAATTAATTTATGAAACGCGAAAAACAATGCTGCCTCAGATGGTTTAACCACTGGTCGCATTGTGATTTCTGAAAGATCGAGGATTATTTCGCCGTTGTACCGTTGCGCAATTTTTTTATCGGTTTCGATTATTAAGGCTTGGTTTGTTTGCACCTTTTCGGTAATCGCATCTTTATAAGTAATTTCAGCAAACCGGGTTAGAGGAGTTATCAGACCAAGGGATTCCGCTAATTTATATACCAGTCCTTCCCGGCGTGGCGCATTGTCACCGATGAGGCGTCCGTAGGTTGTAAGCCCTGTCTTCGTTATTTTGTCCGAGATATGCGTATTGATTCGAAAATTTCGCTGGCCCGAAAATAACGTCGAGTCGATTTCTTCAGCTTTCTCAATTTCAATCTTTAGTTTCGGAAAATTAGCTTCGGGATCGGTCAGTACCGAGTTGCCGCGTGCGCGGATTTTTGCACCGAACGATCGATTGTTTTGTAGATCAGTAATAGTCGCGTCTACCAGCAGTCTGCTCAAGTCTGGTTCTCCATATGGGTCGGCATCTTTTTTGGCACTTAGAGCCTTTTTAAAATCGCTTTCAACCGATATTTTAACCGGTACGAAGCGCTGCGCCGGATCGGTGCTAAAAAGTGTGGATTGGGCATGAACGCACAATGGGACGAACAGCGAAATGATGACAAGTGTATTTTTCATATATGAGTAAAAAGCGAATTTCATGCCAATAGGATTCGAACACGTTTGTAATGGTAGACATAATTGGTGGGGTTTGCCACCAATTGACAATTTAGGCTAGCCACTGTGAGCTATCCGTAAGTAGAGAACTTCGGGACATCAGCGGCAGATTTTATTCAAGTAATGGGCATTATTGGGGTTTTGTATTTGGTCTTTGTTTTGATTTTAAAAAAGAGAGACATCTAAGACTTTTCAAGGGTTTAATTTCATTAGCAATAATTCAATTATCTTTGAAAGGAATCGAAGATGTCTCAAAAGAAAATAAGTCTAAAGGCCGAGCTACGATTAATGATACCTAGGCTTGCGAAAGAGGCCAACCAATTAAAGGATAATGAAGCACGCAGTCGATGGATGCGGATCAAGAATATAGCCCTTAGCCCCAAACCGATCACGGTCTGTTGTGCTCATGCAGGCGTCTCGGTGGATTTTTTTACGAAGTGGGGAACACGGTTAGTAAAATCAAGAAGGCTAAAGAGTTTATTAACAAAAAGCAGAAGACCGTATCGGTCACCGCATAAAACCAAGCCACGCGTAGAAAAATCGGTACTAAAAATCCGCAGAGCAGAGC
>JAYVHE010000016.1:0-3681 GCA_043771495.1 Bdellovibrio sp.
TCCACCCTTTGGCAATGATGGCACTTTGACAACATATGGTTTTCCAAAAGCGTTGAGCGCTACGACTCCGACCAGGCTTGCCGTTCGTGGATAAACACTTTTCCACACAAACACCTGCGAAACCAAAACTGATCTTTCTGATGAGCCGTAGGGTCCCACTGAGGTGTGCTTAGGTACAATATAAGTTTCGCCTCGTTTTTCTTTGTAACCCTGTGCCGCAAGGTCATTCACACGCTGAATGACCTCCGGTGATTGCCAAAAATAATTAGCAATTTGCTCATCGCTACTTTGTGCAGATGCGATTAATCCCGCGGAAACTATAACTGAGCCGATTAGATACTTTAGATTTTTCATTAGACCTCCTATTGATCTAATTGCAGGCTAAGCCCGGTGCCTAACCACCGGGTCAAGACGATATTAAATTGGTTTACGCGCTGAGCATATGATAAAACTTTGATCGTGGAAACCAGCAAAAAGACATTTTCAACTTCAGACCTTATGAAAACATTCGACCTCGGTCGCAACACGTTGCGGTTGTATGAGGAAAAGGGTTTGCTGACTGGCCTGAAACGCACGGATGCAAAGTATCGACAATATAGCTCAGAACATCTAAGAGACCTTAAATTTATACTTGAAGCTAAGAACAATGGATTTTCTTTAGCTGAAATTAAATCACTTCTAGATCTTTTTAAACGTAATCAAAAATTAACCTGCGGATCTGTTTCTGAAGAAATCGTGGAAAAGATTTCAGAAATTAAAACTCAAGTTCAAATTTTAAATCAAAAAAAAGAATTTCTTGGTCAATTTTTAGAGACCTGCAAATCAAAAGGTTCGACTAATACTTGCGATGTGATCGCCATAGGATTTAGCAAAAAGGCTTGTTGCGACTAAAATTCTGTTACCACTAACTACCACAACTTGCCAAAAAAATCATAAAACAGGTCCGAACAAGACGTAACATCACTTTGTTTTTTATCGTTGCTGACTTCAACTCACGCGAAATTTAAGTGTTTAACCCGTAAAAAAAATTGTTACAAAGACAAAAAATCGATGATCTTAATAAATGATTTTGAATTTCTATCTGGAAACTGATGTCCAATCTCCTCTATAATCTCTAAGACAGCTCGGTTGCCATTTTGGTTATAGTTATCTTTTAACTGGTAGGCATTTCGAACAGTCCACAGCTTATCGAGCTCGCCATGAACAATCATAAGTGGAAATTTAAATTTTTTAACTTCAATTGGCGTTCGGTTTGGAAATATTGAACGTCCAACGGTCCAACTATTTTTTTGAGAAGAATAGTTATCTACGGATTCAAGCCCTGACAGTCTATCTGTCAGAATTTTTCGCGGGATTGATTTTCTAGAATCAGCAGTAACTGAAATTCCAGAAATAATCACTGCCTTTACAAAGGGTTTCGAGGCTAATTCCGGATGGCTAATGAGCAGGGCAACGGCTTCAGCACCTCTGGACATACCGACTAAATAGACGTTTTCATTTTTCCAAGAAATAGTAGACAGCACGAGTTCGATCTTTTTCGAGATTTTTTCTAAATCGATTTCGTCAATCGGGTCTAGATCATCGACGTAATTCTTATTACAGTTGTACCAACAAAAATGAACAACGCTAAAACCATAGTTCGCGAATTGGAAAGCATCATCCAGTGAATATTTCGAGGGTCCACCTGAACCATGCAAATAGAATATGATCTTATCATTATTCGAATTGACCGTATTCGGTTTTATGAAAAGTGTGGGTGTGACCTCAATTTTTATAAATTGTACTTAGGTTTCCACTGAGATCTATACAAAAGCGGCTACCCTTTTTACGTCGTCATTTAATTGAGATTGTTTACAAAGCGGCCAGGAATATTATACGGGAAAGACATTCCATCTTCTCTTTCAATGTCTTGTTCTCTGTGGCCTTCGGCATCAAGCTCAAGCCCAATTGGTAAATTGAGTTCAAAAAAGCGCTTAGTCGGTTGATGGTCAACGGGAGTTTTACGTTCTCGAAACAGCGGAACCGGTGTGGATGTTCCTTCGGAAACCTTCTCGAGAAAAAGCACGGTGGATTCAAACTGAGCATCCATCTTTTGGCTTTTTAAATCCTAGCGCGATGAGCTTTAATTGCAAAGATCTGAATAAGGGGTGCGCGAGAAAATCTCGCTGAAATTTAGCAAGTCCGGCACCTAAATCAATCCAGATGGCTCCCGGTTCGAGCTGTCCTAAAATTTCTTCGATCGAAGGAATATCGAGAGCTTTCAAAAAGGCCTTGGATTTATCAAAACCACGGCTAAATGCAAAATCATTTTCAACGAGTCTTTTTTCAATTGCAGCGAGTTCTGAATTTTCTTCGATAAACAGTTGTTTACACGTCATTGCCTGAGCGGGGTTGGTGCCACAATAAACAAGTAAACTCATGATACTTGTAAAAACTATTTTGAAGTGTTGCTGCATATAAATATTGTTAGAAGCGAAAAGAAGGCCACATTAAGATGGCCTTTAAGCGTATTTGAGTCTGGTAAACTGTAAATATTTTTTTCATTTAGCACTATTTGATTTTCATTTCATTAGCAGCTAGCTAGATAACTTTAGGACATCAGCGGCAGGTTTTCATTAAAAGCTAAAACAATTTTTTGCAAGAAAAGTTTGCTCCCGATTTAACTTCTTGGATGAGTTGATTTATTTTAATATTTAATTCCGAATAACCCCGTTGAACTCTTTGATAAAATTTTGCACGAGAGTCCAAGTCACCAAATTGAATTTGATTTTGCAAATATTTTGTTTTTACAAAAAGTTTAATTATTTCTTCGCTAAAACCTAATTTAAATAAATACCGTTTAAACTGTTCGATCGTAATATGAAAGAAATCAAGCAAACCAACCTGTTTTGCATTTTCTAATTGCAGGCGATGGTCTTTTGCGTCCAATTGGGCAAGCTGAAGTTCAATCAACCCGGTCTGAAATAAATATTCATCCATTGAGGTTTGTGCTGAATAAGCTCTTGCTTCCACTGTGATCTGATCAATTTGAAAAACACCAAGGCGGTTTGCAGTCCTGACAACATTCAGAGCTTGAAACTTCGCTTCGTCGTTCCAACCTAACTTGTGCTTAGTCATTTCGTAAACTCGACTTTCTAATTCGGCGGCTATGGATTTAATACTTGAAAATTTACCAGCATCAACTTCAGCAATCAATTGCCGGACAGCCTGATAAATTTCTTTGGGATGATCACTCAATGACGGAGCATTATAGACGTCCTTACCAAAAATTCGGGTCAAAACAGGCTGATTGAAAAAATCCACCAAATAATTTCGAAACAATAAAATCTTTTCGCTGGCCCCTTGACCGTAATTAAAGGCATCGGCAGCACTAAAGTGGATATGACCCATACCAAGTCCGCTGTTTGGAAATAACTGTGCCTGTGCGGGTAAATCGAAAATCAATTTTTGCATGATGTCTTTGTTTTTCATAATTTCATCCCGAGTCATCGGCTTTGTTCTTATTTCGATAACTTTGACGTCAAAATCGAACTCCACCCATGAAGAATCGCTAAAATAAATACGATATCCATTTTTTGAGATAAGGTCTGGAAAATGAGAAGAATCTTTTAGAGTACAGCCGGCCGATTTGCAAAACTCTTCATGAAGAGCTCTTACTTTTCTAAGTTGAAGATCCAATTG
>JAYVHE010000017.1:0-3649 GCA_043771495.1 Bdellovibrio sp.
GGGATTATTCACAATGTGATATTGTCGAGGGCGCGGGAACGTGCTGTTCAAGTATTGATGTCGATGACGCGAGAAGTGTTGCCGATAAACTTGATATTCCATTTTATGTCTTAAACTGCGAAGCAAAATTTAAAGCTACAGTTATTGATCCCTTCATCCAAAGTTACCTGAATGCTCAAACACCGTTACCGTGCGTAAACTGCAACACCTTTTTAAAGTTTGATCACCTGATCGTAAAAATGAAGGAACTTGGTTGTGATTATTTGGCGACTGGACATTATGCGCAAGTCTTAAAAAACGATCGCGGTGAATCTGTGATTGCGACATCAACCGACGATTGGAAAGATCAAACTTATTTTCTGTTTACGATTGATCCTAGCATTGTCGATAAATTAATGTTTCCAATTGGACATCTCAACAAACCGCAAGTTCGTCAAATCGCCGAAATGAAAGGCCTGACAGTCGCAAAGAAAAAAGATTCCACGGGCATTTGCTTCGTAGGCTCTCAAGGGTACGATCAGTTTATCGCCAGTCAAGTTGATCAAAAAATCCTAAATACAAAAAAAGGGGTCTTCAAAAGATACCCAAGCGGTGAAATCTTAGCGGAGCATGCGGGAATTCATTTATACACCATTGGTCAGAGTAAGGGCCTTGGGATGACTTATCATGAAAAATTATTTGTTATTAAAATTGAAGCTGGCTCTAATGTTGTTTGGCTCGGAGAAGAAAAGGATTTGTACCAATCTGCAGTTGATGTTGTTGATTGCCATTGGCTCAACCACGTTGAAAACGGCGAAATGGTGCAAGCTAAAATTCGCTACCAGCACAAACCAAGTCCAGCAAAAATAGTAAAAACAGAGTTTGGTTTTCGGTTAGAATTCTTGGAACCACAACGTGCTGTTACTCCGGGGCAAGCGGCTGTTATCTATAAAAATTCTGGCTCGCTGGACAGCTCGTCTTACGAAAAAATATTAGTGGGTGGGGGATGGATAAGAACATAAATATTCAGACCTTCGGTTGTAAGGTGAATACTTACGACACCGGTCTAATTCACAAAAATTTGAATTCTTTTAAATGGATGAAGCCGATTCCTGACTCTGTCCATATTTTAAATACCTGTGCTGTAACGGCAGAAGCCACTCAACAAGCGGTTCGTGAAATCCGTCGCATCAAGGCCAAAGATCCCTTTGCAACGGTGGTTGTAACGGGTTGTGCCGCGCAAGTTGACACGGGCGTCTTTGAAAAGTTGCCATCCGTCGATTTGATCGTTGCGAATTCTCACAAAGGTCTTTTGCCTGAGTTGATCGAAAAGTATTTCAAAAAAGAACTGACTGAAAGAACATTTAAATCCAATATTTTTAAAAAAGAAGATTTGGAAGCCGATGGTGGTGTTGAGCCCCAACACAGCCGAAGTTTCCTTAAAATTCAGGACGGTTGTAATAGTTTTTGTTCGTTTTGTATTATTCCCTACGCCCGCGGAAAGAGCCGATCAATTCCGATCAGTCAGCTTGTGAATCGCATCCAAGAAATTGCAGCTGGCGGGGTGCATGAAGTGGTATTAACTGGTGTTCACATTGGTGATTATGTTGATGAAACAGTGCCTGCGAACAATCGTCTTGAGGACCTGGTCGAAGCTCTATTGCAAAAAACCAAGGTTTCTCGTTTACGGTTGTCGTCATTAGAACCCATCGAGATTTCAGATCGACTGCTATCCTTGTTTAAGGATTCTAGATTATGTCCCCATTTTCATATGAGCATCCAAAGTGCCGATTCGGACGTTCTAAAACACATGAAGCGCAATTATGGCGCTGATGAAGTGATAAGTTCGTTAGAAAACATTCGAAAATTATTGCCCCAAGCTTTTATTGGAATTGATGTTATTGCCGGCTTTCCCAGTGAAACTGCAGAACAATTTGAAAATACTTATAAAAACCTAGCGGCTACTCCATGGACACGGTTACATGTTTTTCCTTATAGTGAACGGCAGGGGACACGCGCGGCCATCATGGAACAAGTTCCCCACCATGTTCGTAAAGAGCGTGCAAAGTTATTACGTGATCTTAGCCTGCACCGCTATCAAAGCGAAGCCTTAGCGCAAAAAGATCAAACGTTAAATTCAATTATTCTTAAAAAACCTTCGCGAGGAACATTTGCATTATCCGATAATTACTGGCCGATTGCATTAGATGATGAAGGCCTTGGTTTGAACGCGATCTGTGAATCACTGGGTGGGCAAGAAAAACAAATTCGCATTACGGGATTTAATCCAAACCTAGGAGAAGGCGCGCTGATTGGAAAAATTATTAATGAACATACACAGGAGATGTTATGAAATCTTTCGTCGATAGCATTTCGCCATTTTACAAATTTAAAAATAAGAATCTTTTGCTATTAGCTTTAACTCACCGAAGCGCAAAAACTGAAATTGCTGAGGGGCTATTTAAAAATCAAACCAACAATGAACAGCTCGAATTCGTTGGGGACGGGTTGCTCAATTTTATAGTGGCTGAAGAGCTTATGAGTTTATATCCAAAAGATGATGAAGGATTACTTTCTAAAAAACGAGCGCATTTAGTCGATCAAAAAACTTTAGCGCAAAAGGCACTTGATTTAGCTGTCGACCAGTTCCTGGTTCTTGGACCCGGAGAGCGCGAACAAGAATCCCATAAAAAACCGCGCGTTTTAGCGTCTGCCCTGGAAGCTGTGATCGCAGCGGTTTACTATGATTCGGATTTAAAGCACACGCAAAAATTTGTACTCAGATTATTGCAACATAATATTTTTGAGGTGAGTTCACTGAGTTTTGATAAAGACTATAAAACACAACTTCAGGAATTGACCCAGCAACGTAAGCTTGGGTTACCGGTTTATAAAGAGCTTTCAACCAAGGGGCCGTCACATGATCCGGAATTTTTAATTGCGTTAGAAATCAATAATGAAGAAATGGCCCGAGCAACTGGTCCATCAAAGAAAAAAGCCGAACAACTCGCCGCCGAGAAAACCTATAAGCAGCTCAATGAAAAAGTTGAAAATGAACCGGTTATAAAGAGTCCAAAAAGTAATGACAAAAAATCGATGAAGAAGCTGCCGGCAAGAACGCCAAGTAAAACTCCAAGCAAATCTGCAGCGTCAGTAAGAAGTAAAATATGAATTTAGAAAATCAAATAATAAGTGAAAAAAATAACGAATTGAAAAGTGGTGGTCAAAGTATGGAAAACACTGGAACTGAAAAATCAAAGTCTTTAAAAAAGCCGCAAACGAAAATCAAAGCCGGATTTGTGGGCCTCATCGGCCAGCCAAATGCGGGGAAAAGTACTTTGATGAATAATCTTGTCAAAGAAAAGGTATCGATTGTTACCCCAAAACCCCAAACAACACGTCGGCGCGTTCAGGGCTTAGTGACTTTGCCGGCGGGCCAAATCATTTTTGTTGATGCTCCAGGAATTATTAAGTCCACTTCGGGACTAAATTCATTTTTAGAAAAAGAAGCCCACGACGTGATGAAAAACTCCGATGCGCTTATTGCCGTGTTAAGTATTGATGAAATGGACATCAAGTATAACAACGAAATATTGGATTTAGTTAAAGCTGCTAAGAAACCATTTATTGCGATTATTACAAAAACTGATATCGACGAAAAGATTCATCG
>JAYVHE010000018.1:0-11786 GCA_043771495.1 Bdellovibrio sp.
ATCGAGGAACTTCAGACCAATCAAATTCTAGAACGTTTTAAAAATAATACCCTAGATGTAGGGCTTTTGGTTACCCCGCTTGAGATGGAAAACATGGTCACTACGCCGATTTTCTACGAACCATTTCTAGTCTACACTTCAGATAAGAACCCATTAATCCATAAAGCTAAAGTCACACAAAATGATCTCAACGTACAGGATCTTTGGATGTTGACTGAAGGCCACTGTTTCCGGGGTCAAACGCTTGCTGTTTGTAAAAGTAAGAAAAAATCCAGTGAAGAAAAACGCAACATTAGATTTGAAAGCGGCAGCCTTGAAACTCTGAAGAAAATGGTTGATCAAGAAAATGGATTTACTCTTTTACCGTATTTAGCCGCCCAAGATGTGGCGCAAACGAAAAAGATTAAAGAATTTGTAACTCCGGTTCCGACTCGTGAAGTGAGTCTGGTTCACTCCATTTATTATAAGCGTGATGCTTTAAAAAATGAGTTGATTCAAATCATTCAAAAGAGTTTGCCTAAAGATATTCCGCATACGCAGAATAAAAACACTCAGGTTGTTGATTTGCCGATTGGGAAAATTTAGGTTGCGACCAGCTTATTTGTTATCGATTATTTTTTATCTGTTTAATTTTTCGTTCTGCCTGCCAAGTTATTCCAAAGAAGTAAAACCACTTGTCTACGGAGTGTCCGAGTCGCTTTTGAGTTTGGATCCTTTTTCGGGAACGGGTTTTACTATGTGGCAAGCCCATCAATTAATTTTTGAGTTTTTGCTGTATGAAGTTCCTGGGCGACGAGATCATTTTCGTTCGTATTTAGCAAAAAAATGGACTATTTCAAAGAATAAAAAGGTTTTTGAATTTGAACTTCGCGAATCAAAGTGGACAGATGGAAAACCAGTTACTGCGGACGATGTTAAATTTAGCCTTGAACACATCAATAACCCGCAATTCAAAAGCATTTGGGTCGGCTCGTTCCAAGGGATTGAAAAAATTGAGGTCATTAATCCACGCAAAATTCGCATAACTGCTAAGGCGCCCCAATTTGAACTTTGGAAATCCATCGCGGTAACGTTAAAGGTCGTTCCCCAACATTATTATTCAGATCCGCAATCGCCATTATACTCTAAAAATGCTTTGGGATCGGGCCCCTACAAAATACTTAATTTTGAATCAGGATTAAAATTTACATTAGAAAAAAACCCAGGTTGGTGGGGCTGGCAAGATCCGGAGTTAAAAAAGTGGTACACCCGCGATCAAATACGTTTCATAAAACTGAGTGATACATCGATTTCAGCCCACTTCCAAAAAAATGAAGTTGATTTTTTACGAGTTACGCATGTTCATGCCGTTCAAGAACTAAAACAGCAACAAAACTTGGTTTTGGACTTTGTAACGAATCCAAACCGAAATCAAAAAATGATCGAGCAAATTCTTTTTAATCTAAAAAGCCCATTGTTTTCGGAATTAAGTGTTAGGAAAGCGCTGAATTTAGCGATTAACAAGCAACCAATTTGTGAGAAATCATATCCAGGCAGTAAAGCCGCTGGCGAATTCAATGTGAAGAAAGCTCAAGTTTTATTTAAACAGGCTGGATGGGTCGATCACGATAAAGACGGTGTGTTGGATAAACAGGGTAAAGCATTCGAATTTACAGTCACTTATGCGTCCAGTGATTACGAAGTTTTATTGACCCAGCTCAAAGAAGAATTCAAAGCTTTGGGAATTCGGATGAATTTGCAAAGTATAGATTACAGCTTGGTTCAAAAAACATTAAAAGATGAAAAATTTCAGTCTTATATTGATCGGTTTGACGATTTTCAGGCGGTGCTTCGATCCACTTGGGCCACCGATGGAGACTATAACTACACGGGATTTAGCGACAATGAAGTGGATGGTGGGCTTATAGATTTAGCAAAAATTTACGAACCAAAACTTCGCGAGCAAAAAGAAAAAAGACTCAGAAAAATTATTTCAAACTATCAACACAGTTTTTTATTATGCGAAGTTAAATATCCTGATTTTGTGATTAACAAAAAAACCACAACCCCAAATGTCAGAAAAGGTGTTCTGCAATGGGGTTGGTTTTAACAACTTGGCTAAAGTCTAAAGTACGTACTGGATTTCAGTAGGGGTCATTAGTTCTGGATGCAAGGATCGTTTAACCGGGCAGGCTTCGGCAACATGAATCAATTTTTTACGGTAATCTTCAGGTACTGTTTTTGGCAATTTTAAAACGACTTTAAGCTGTCCGATTTTTCGCGGACCTTCCGTCGTCATGTGTTTTTCGACATCAACAGTTGAGCCTTTAATGTCTACGCCATCACGATCAGCAACGATGGCCATCGTCGTAAGGATGCAGGTCCCTAACGACGTCGCCAACAAATCCGTCGGAGAAAATTTTTCACCTAAACCATGATTGTCTTTAGGTGCATCGGTTTCCAATTTTGAGCCTGATGGCTCATGAGTTGCTTCGCAATGTTTTTGACCTTGATAGATCGCAGTTATTTTTATCATATGACTTCCTAGCTCTTAAGATTCGCCAGGTGGCATCGAAGATTTCTCGCCACCGATCTCGGTTGTGTTTTGGCTTATATAAAGATTTTCTTCATTCCAATCTTTTAAATCGATTTTTAAGGCGATCGAAATAACTTCGTTAATGTGTTCAACGAAATAGAATTTGATTTGCGACTTAACGTCTTCCGGAACCTCTTTAAGATCTTTTTCATTTTTCTTACACATTATGATTTCGTTAACACCTGCTCGATGGGCTGCAATCACTTTTTCTTTGATACCACCGACCGGCATCACTTTACCACGTAAAGAGATTTCGCCTGTCATGGCCATTTTTGCGTGCACCGGATGGCGCGAAACAAGCGATGCCAGTGATGTCAAAATCGTGATCCCTGCTGATGGGCCATCTTTAGGAATGGCTCCTGACGGAACATGCAAATGGATATCAAATTTATTCATATCAAATGTTGGGTTCAATGATTTAAGGCGCGCTTTCACCAATGACTTCGCAATTTGCGCAGACTCTTTCATGACGTCACCAAGTTGACCAGTTATTATTAAATCGCCTTTTCCCGGCACCAGAGCTGTTTCAATAAATAAAATATCGCCACCAACTGGTGTCCAAGCAAGTCCCGTCACAACTCCTGGTGAACTCAATTGATCCGTGACTTCGTTATGGAAACGTTCAGCTCCCAAAATTTCTTCAAGTTGGCTGACCTTGATTTCCATAGCGGTTTCCCCACGAACAATTTGTTCGCTGGCAAAACGACAGGCTTGAGCAATTTTACGTTGCAACTCACGCACTCCGGCTTCTCTCGTGTAATGGGTAATCGTCTTCAACAACGCCTCATCATTAAACTGAATCTGTTGCGTCGTTAACCCGTGTTCTTCCACTTGTTTAGGAATCAAATGATTTTTCGCAATGTGAAATTTTTCAGAGGTTGTATAGCCCGACAAATCAATAACTTCCATACGATCCAACAGCGGTCCTGGAATGCCTTCTAAGCTGTTGGCTGTCGCAATGAAAAATACTTTTGATAAATCAAATGCGGTATCCAAATAGTGATCTGCAAATGTTGAATTTTGTTCTGGATCTAAAACCTCAAGCATCGCAGACGAAGGATCGCCAGCGAAGCTTCGCGACATTTTGTCGATTTCATCCAGTAAAAAAACGGGATCGTTTTCGCCGGCCTTTTTCAGCGCAGCAATAATTCGACCAGGTAAAGCGCCGATATAAGTACGACGATGGCCGCGAATTTCAGACTCGTCACGAACTCCTCCTAGACTAACACGTTGGTATTTTTTATTTAAAGCTTTAGCAATACTTTGTCCTAAAGACGTTTTACCAACGCCCGGAGGGCCGATAAATAACAGGATCGAACCCTTTTTATCTTTCTTCATTTGCATGACAGCCAAATGTTGTAAAATTCTTTTTTTAATTCGATCTAATCCATAGTGATCTTCATTCAACACTTTTTCGGCTTGCTGAATATCAAAAGATTTTGGATCCGATGATTTCGACCATGGCAATGACACGATCAAATCCAAATGCGTTCTAATCATCTGATGTTCTGGTGATTGAGTATTAGATGATTCTAATTTTCTTAATTGTTGTTCAGCCAGTTCTAGCGCTTCCTTAGGAAGTCGACCAGCATCAATTTTTTTACGATAGTCGTCAGTCATCGAGCTTTCATCGCCTTCGCCAAGTTCTTCACGAATGGTTTTCATTTGCTCGCGCAAAATATGTTCGCGCTGAGTCTGGCCCATTTTGGAATTTAATTTTTGGCGAATATCTTGTTGAATCGAAAGACTATCTTTATAATTTTGCAGCAAATTTAAAAGATGCATCACGCGCGGACGCAACTGAATCATTTCCAAAATCGTTTGTTTTTCATGAATTGGAATTTCAGCATTTGCAGCCGCCAAGTGAGTTAATAAACTTAAATCATCTATTCCGACAATAAGTTCTTGGATTTGCTCCGTGTTACCCGGAAGCATCTGTAAGATTTGCGAACTAATTTGTTTTAGACTAGATAACAAGGCTGTTTGTGTGGCCGAGTCTAGATCGTTAACGTCATCAATTTGCTCGGTGTGAGCTTCGAAAATTTCGCTTTCAGGTACAAACGCCGAAACTTTTACGCGTTGATAACCACGCACAACAATAAAGTAACCTGTGTCTGGAGTTCCCTTTACTGATTCGAGTTTACAAAGTGTTCCCATGTCGTGAAGGTCTTCCACGTTTTCAACATTCTGATCAGGATGTTTTTGAGCTAAAGCTAAAATCCAGTTTCCTTTTAAGCCGGCTTTGTCGACGGCACGAATGCTCTTTTCACGACCAACACGTAGGGCTTGAGTAACTCCTGGATACAGAACTGTGTTTTTTAAGGGAAGGACGGGGATCGAACCAACAGGTAATTTCATGCAGGGCTCCTTGTTCTGTTAAATCTGTGTTCGCGCTCAATTAAGTCAAGGTAACTATAGCAGTTACAATTAAATATTTTTTGTTTAGGTGTTATAATTTTGAGTGGTACTAATCACTCAACGTAATCAGCTAGTTACTATCAATATGGTAATGCATAAGAAAGTGGAGTATAACCCCCAGACTATGAATTTAAAATCATGTTTACGTCATTTTATTGTTACAGGAATTTTATTTACAATGAGTGCTTTAGCTTTATTAGGTTGCACTGAAACAAACGAGATCGGCAGCAAAAAAAATCCATTAAAATTTTATTTAATTCCCGCGCAAGATATGATGACGTTGCAATCGCAGGGGCAAGTGCTGGCAAAATATTTAGAAAAAGAATTGGGACTACATGTGGAGCTTGGCCTTCCAACAAGTTACATTGCTGTTGTTGAAGCCTTTGGATCAAAAAAAGCTGATGTCGCTATTTTAAATACTTTTGGCTATGTATTAGCGAACGAAAAATATGGAGTATCCGCAAAATTAAAATTAGTAAATCGTGGTCGTGATGAATACTACGGCCAAATTATTGCGCGCGCTGATGGGCCCAAATCAATTAAAGAACTAAACGGGAAACGTTTTGCGTTTGTGGATCCAGCGTCGACATCAGGCTATGTTTTACCGGCCTTGTTATTAAAAAACGAAAAAATTAAAATCAAAGAGCACGTTTTTTCTGGAACTCATGATTCCGTCGTCATGGCCGTTTACCAAGGCAAAGTCGACGCCGGCGCAACGTTTCATGCGCCACCAGATGACGACGGCACTCCCAAAGATGCGCGTTGGATTGTGCGAAAGCAGTACCCAGATATTTTTGATAAAATTAAAATTTTGCAGTTAACAGGCCCGATTCCGAATGACCCAGTCTCATTCCGTAAGGATCTACCGGAAGAGTTAAAAATTAAAGTCATTGCGGCACTAGTAAAATATATAAAAACCGAAGAAGGTAAAAAAGTCCTTTACGATTTATATCATGTGACGGATTTTAAAGTGGCCGAAGATAAAGACTACGATACCGTGCGGAAGTACCTGCGTGAATTAGGTAAGTCCGCTAATGAGTTTATTAAGTAAATGTTGGCCTAACGGCTCAGTAATTACTTTTTTTCGTTCGTAAGAGCGGTTGGTTTCACGTTAACGCGTTTTATGTCCTCAGGATTAATAACAACATGATGAATTCCTTCAAGGCCAACAACATCCCGACGTAATAAATATTCACGTATCGAAAGTTCGGTAACAATTTCGGTGATTCCGTAGGGACGCGCAAACGGATGGTCCGAATCTCTAATATTTAAAGTATCCATGAACCAACCTGCAATTGGCGATGTAGCCTGTTTAAGCCAAAAAGACTCAGGCAGTATTTTTGTTGGTCTGTAACCAGTTTGTTCTAAATATTTAAGGTAGTCTGGTCTGCTTGTTTTATTGATTGAAATATTTTTGTCGCGCGCCAACATGGCTGCAGCAACAACTTCCAAAAAGAATTGGTTTGAGTTCTGGTCTACTGGGTCCTTAAAATTTGCAGCGATATTGTAGTTGTCGGCCAAAAACTTTTTGTAGTTGGCATCAGATTCAACTCCATGGTCGATCAAAAAACTATAAATAAGATCTTGGATTTTTTGATCAGGAACCATAACGATCGATTTGAATTCGAAAGGGTCATCTTGGAAAAAACCAGAAAGGCCTGTTCTCCATGAATGTTGTTGCATTGATTCACACGGTTTTAACAGTTCGCGAACCCAGTACTGGCCGCCGTTGTAAGCTTTTTCTTCCGGAACCGGTAAATTATTTTTTCGAAGCATTTCGTTTCTTTTTACAATCGCAGCTCTTTCAGCTTTGGTTAAATCTTTGCGAGTTTTAATGAAGGGATCATCAATAATCAAAAGCCCCAGATGCGAATACGTCAGTTTACGTGTGGCATCTTTATATTTTGCCTTAATGGCTTTTTGATCAAAGTGTATATCTGATTGTCTGGCACCAGATCCGCCTGGATATGGGTTTACACGCAGTCCGATCGCGCCTTCCATAATATCGGCAACAGATAGAACGCGACCTTGATCTTCGTCCTTAAGAACTGCGGCGCCTGACATATCTTGACCAGCGCGAGCGATCAACAGAACTTTAGGCGTTCGCCCCTGAGCTCTTTCTTTTTGAATGATACCATCAACCAGTTCACCGGTTTTAACTCGTAATACCAATCCCATCTTATATTTTTCGATGTCGAAAGGAGGCGGTTCAGGACATTTAGTTTTATCGTATGTATCTTCATTGCGACCGTTAACATCTTCATAAAGAACACCGTCATCAGGGGCAACTTGCTTGGCAAGCAATAAAGATGGAGAAATATTAAACATTGCAGAAACTATCAAAACATTAAGCGAATTTTTGATTAATGGCTTTAAAGCAAACGTCACAGCGATCTCCCGGAAGATAGGTTTTTTACAGATAAGGTTGCAATAAGATTTCCAGCTGGCTGGATATATAAACGTAATTAACGTCTAAAGTATGTACAAGAAACAATTACCGTCATGGGGAATAGCCTGCGAAAAGGACAAAAAAAAGAGGACTCTTGCGAGTCCTCTTACATTCTATTCTGAATGAGAATATTTAGAATATCTGGATTTGAAATTCAAATCGCTAATAACTAGCGAGCTTGACGAACTGAACGTAATTCTTCAGAGAAAGTAACTGGAGAGATAACGATTTGTGCAGAAGAAGCAGCGATAGAAACTGCAACTGAAGCAGAAGTCTCAAGGGATTTGTTTAAAGATTCGCCAGAAAGACCTAAAGATTTTTGAACTAAATTACCTTTAGCAGCGCGCGCGATAGCAGCTGGCTTAATAACAGTTACGTTAACTGCGCGACCTTCGTTGTAAGCAGTAGTGATAGCTTGAGCAGAAGTGTTTGCGCTAGCGATAACAACGTCTACTAAAAATTTACCAGCATCAGTAGATAATTCTAAAGTAGCTCTGATTGCAGATTCAGAAACTCCAGCTACAGAAACGATAGAAGCTTCAACTTCAATTAAAGCAGAAGTAGATTGAGCGCCTAACCAATTTAATGCGCTTTCCATTTGTGTAGAAGTAAATTCTAAAGACGTTGATACTGAATTCTTAGAAGCAGTAGAAGCTGCAGAAGAATCGTTAGACATATTCTTCAAGACTCCAGCTGTTCCTACAGAAGTCATCATTGATACCGCTAACATTGTTAATAATACTTTTTTCATTTTTTCTCCTTGAGTTTGTTTTTTTGTGAAACACGTAAATTCACAGTTTTATTAAAAAATTTAATTTCGTAGTGATGAAAAAATAACATCATTGAATTTTTTTTAAAATAGTAAAGAAATGTAAATTAAGTTTCGGTAAAAATTTTTTGTAAAGCAATAAGATGAAGAATGACCGATGAATAATTTTACAAGTAACGTTTTTTGGTTCATGGTTGTCAAAACTTTTGATAGTCCAAAACAAATAAACGGCTATACACAAGAGGGGGAAATCAGACGAAAAAACCCTCAAGCGACTAACATGAGGGTTCTAATAAACACCGTAAATTTAAAAAATCTTAATAAGAACGGAATAGCGCCTTAACGAGTCCTCGAACTTCAATTTGCTTCGGAGAGTAAAACAAAGAATTCAATCGCGGGTTGGCCGGGCGAAGTTCAATTTGCTCTTTCTTGCGGAAAAAGCGCTTCACAGTAGCCTCGTGTGAATTAGCGTATTCATCAGAATCGCTGACCGTGGCTACAACAAGATCGCCATCCACAGCCGTAGATTGAGAGCGTACAATCAGGTGATCGCCATCGAAGATGCCTTCATCAATCATTGAATCGCCTTCAACCTTTAAAGCGAAGTGATCGGCCACGTTGCTGGATTTAAGAAGTTCACGAGGAATCTTAATCGATTCATTCTGGTAGTGACGTTCTAAAGGAGCACCGGCAGCAACTTTACCTAAGAAAGGGATGGTGAGGACGTTATCGTTATACGATGACTTACCTGATCCGCCCTTATCCAGACGTTTTTCCAACGTTGACTGGAAGTCACCCGCAGAGTGCAAAAGCTGAATGGCGCGCTTTTGATTCTGGGGCATGTGCAAATATCCCTTCGTGGTTAATTGCTTCAAATAATTCTGAACCGAATTAAATGAGGCAAACCCGAAGTGATCGCAGATTTCCTGGTAAGACGGGGATATTCCATTTTGCCGCAATTGGGATTCAATAAACGACAAAACAGACTTTTCCTTCGTTGTTAGTGGAGACAATGACGTTGCTTCGGTCGGGAGGGACTTTTTCATACATATAAACTACAGTGTAATTTATATGTAAGTCAATAGCTTATTTTTTAATGAATTAAGAAAAGCGTCAAATCTAGAATGCTTCGTTTAACGAATTGGTTTTTCTGAATTCTCCAGAAAAATCTCGATTAACTTCCGGAGCTAGGCTCTCAAAGTGAGACACTTCTGTGGCTTGCGAAGTATTATTACAGTTTTGGAACACCAGCAATACGAAAGGGTTACCAATCAATAAAACTGTTAACAATGAACTCGCGTAATTTGCCAAGACGGGCCTCCTTGATTGACCACTTACTAGACTAGTATTTAGCCTAGGCTATATAATCACTCATCGGTTTGAATCTAAAAAACATAAGGACTTTTTTTAACGAATATGATTTGATTCTTCAGTGACAAAGTTTTTACCAGCTTCATTCATGATCTTGATCGCATTTTGTGTCTTTTCTCTGAACACTTTCAGTAACGACCTTTCGGCGCAAACAACGCCGAGCGATTTAAGCGCTTCGCAGGCAGTGCTTAAAAAAAAAGCGGATCAAATTGGTCTGCAAGTTGGCCTTAAAGAAAAGTGTATTCAAAGTTTATCGCAGTTTCGAAGTTATTATCCAAAATCTAAATTGGATGCAATTTGTGACCAAGCTCAAGTTTCTGATAACTGTTCGAGTGTTAACGGCCATCCCTTATTCCATATTGATACAAAAGGCTCAGCACCAAAAACCAAAAAGATTTTAGTGTTCAGTCTTATTCACGGCGACGAGGGTGACGCCGGAGCATTGGGGCGCTTTTGGTTGGAACGACTTTCAATGATCTCGCCACGCAATGACTGGCGCATAATTCCAGTTCTTAACCCAGACGGCGTTCAAAAGAAAACCCGAACCAATGCGCGCGGAGTTGATCTCAATCGAAACTTCCCAACTGCAGACTGGGGAACGCACGCTTTAACAAATTGGAAACAAAGTGGTGAATCACCGCGGCGATTCCCAGGTCAAACGGCCGGCAGCGAGCCCGAGGTGAACTGCGCCTTAAAACATATTAAAGACTATGACCCGAACTTTGTGGTTTCGATCCACACACCATTAAATGTTTTAGATTTCGACGGGCCAAAAAACGCATCGGTGAAAGACTTTAATTATTTACCATGGCGGCGTTTGGGAAACTTTCCGGGTAGCCTTGGCCGATTTTTATGGGTCGAGAATAATATTCCCGTGCTAACTGCCGAATTAAAAAATGGTCTGCCAAAAAACTCGGATCCATTCAAACAATTGCAAGATGTCATCGGTCTTTTGACTCAAAAAGATTTAGAATAAAGCTTCCTTAAAACCACCAACCTATTGCGACATATTGGCACGAATCTCGCACTTGCAAAGGAAAAACAATTAACAAAGGCACTATCGACTTGGCTAATTCGAATAGAAACATTTTGAAAATTCTTATTTGGGTTCTTGTCGGGATTTCGATCTCGCCTTCAGCCAATGCTATTCAATGCATTTCATTATTTGATAGGGATCGGATTGGTTTTCCTGAATTGAATGTTGCCAAGGAACGAATGACGTGGCGAAAGGTTGTTCGCGACGGCGGTGGCGGCGAACTTGACTACTTTATACGACAATTGTTTGTTAGAAAATATAAAAGTGAGCCCGAATTTGCCGAAGATGTAATAAGTGCCTTAACAGATCAAGCAAAACGATTTGAATTTTTATTTTTCTTAAAGTCGAGAGTCATTCAAAGACTTGAAAGCGAAGGAAATCCACAAGAAATTGCAGATTACAATCGTACGCAGACTATTCCAGAAAGGCTTTTACGAATAGAATTGATTGAAATGGCAAAAAATTCAGGCTTTGAAGTCGTCGTAGTGAGTCGAAAAATATCACCTAGTGATTTTGTTGCGATGATGCACAAACGACAGCTCCCAATAGATTTGGCCTTTGTTGACCAACCCCACGGTCACCTGATTCATATCCTTCAAGTGCTGCAAATAGTATTTCATATTGACAAGAAATATCAGCAGCCCGGAAAAACCGCCCGATTTTATCAGCAACTTAGCGGAATCAATTATCACAGCAATTGGGAATTGATCTTTGACGATCAAAATGATCCCGGCTCTGCGCCAGAAGTTTGGAACCCGATTTACCAAAACTATTTAAAGTGGGATTTTTGAAAATTATTGAAAAACGACGGCAAAAGTAAACATCGGAATCAATTCGTGATGCGATACTTCTGCAGTCGATGTTCCCGGGGCCACTGGTGGGAAACCCATTCCTGTCGAAGTTTGTTCCGAGTATTTAAATTCCTTACGAGCGATCACTAAGCCGGCATAAAAGCTTGAAGTGATTTTAGATAAAAATCCTAAATCGATTTCGTAACCGCTTCCTTTGGAATACTCAACACCTGTGCTGCTGTATTTTGAATTTAAAAAATAATGTAAATTTAAGTAAAAATCTTTTTCAGAATAATAACCGACCGATAGTCCCGTGCTGGTTCGACTTGCAGATGAAGAGTCGTTTGCTGATTGTGAGTAAATAGCGCCGTAAGCCC
>JAYVHE010000019.1:0-4440 GCA_043771495.1 Bdellovibrio sp.
TGATCGCTTTAGGGATAGACGTTGGGGGAACAAATCTGCGCGTAGGTGCCGTAAACCTGCGTGGTGAACTCGTACATAATTTTAGAGTCCCGACACCGCAATCGGGAAACCCTGAAGACCTCGTTGCAAAAATTGAAGAACTCTATCACCAAGTCGCCAAAGAACTAAAAGAACCCATTCGTGGAATTGGCTTGGGTTGGCCCGGCGCTGTAGATCGCAACAAGGGATTGGTTTTACAAACCCCCAACATTAAAGGCTTTATTGATTTTCCGCTCAAAGACGTTCTGTCTAAAAGGCTCAAGGCTCCAGTCCAAATTGAAAACGATGCCAAATGCGCAAGTCTCGCTGAAAAGCGCTTTGGCCAAGCTCAAAACTTTCATGATTTTTTGTTATTAACTTTTGGAACTGGCATCGGTGGAGTGATTTTTGCCAATGATCAATTGGTTTATGGAGACCGCGGCTTGGCTGGAGAAATTGGTCACATGCTACTCCATCCCGGCGGATTAATTTGTCAGTGTGGTGATACGGGATGTTTTGAGAAATACTGTTCTGCCAAGGCCTTAGAGACTTTGTTTTTAGAACGCACAGGAAAACATTTATCCGCGAAAGAGCTTCTGGAGCAAAAAGATTCAATTCCAGAAGCGCAAATTATTTTAAATGATTTTGTGAAAGATTTAACTTTAGGAATTGGTTCGCTGATTAATGTTTTTAATTGCGAGGCTGTCATTTTTTCTGGTGGATTATTTACCACCGGAGGCCATTGGATTTTAGAGCAATTAGATCTAGGTCTAAAACAAAAAGGGTTTCAGTCACTGAAGAAAAACGTTCAATTATTACCATCAAATTTAGAAGGCAAAGCCGGCATAATCGGTGCTGCAGCACTCATGTTGACTTAGTCTTTATTCGCGTTGATTACGATCTAACGAAACCGCAAGCACAATAATAAAACCTTTAAAAACCATCTGGTAAAAACTCGATACACCCAGCAAATCCATCCCGTTTGACAAAGTCGCCATTGTTAATGCCCCGATCAGGCTTCCCAGAACGCTACCCCGGCCGCCCTTTAGACTAACGCCACCGATAACAACTGCGGCAATCGCGTCAAGTTCGAACAATTGTCCGGCATTTGGATCAGCGGCATTTAACCGTCCCGATAACAAGACCGCGGCTAAGCCTGAAAATAATCCCATTGCGACGTAAACTAAAATTTTAACTTTAGTTATTGGCACTCCGGCCCAGTACGCGCCTTTTTCATTGGAACCAATCGCGTACACATTACGACCAAAAACCGTTCGGTTTAACAAAACCCAAGTTAAACCAACCGACAAAAATAAAAACACCGCCAAGTAAGGAATTCCCTTATAACGAACAAAGGCTTGAGCAAATAAACCAAATGCTAATAAGGGAAACAGAAAGTTTCCAACCGCAACTTTATTTTTATAAAGGACATAAGCGCACAAAGCAAAAAACAAGACTAAAAAAATTGAACTCGAGGTTTCTGCAAAATATCCGCTGGCTAAAGTATTTAAATCTTCGCTCATCGGTGAAATACTGGATCCATTTGAAAAAATCATGGCAAGTCCGCGCGCAATGACCATCATTCCCAAAGTAATTACGAATGGCGCCAATTTTAGTTTTGCGATGAACACACCATTGAGTAAGCCCAGTAATGCGCCAGCAATGATTGAAATAACAAAACTAATGAGCAGACCCGTTAAACCCATATCAGCTAAACCCCAGTGAACTTGTCCCAGACCGACAAAAATTCCACAAAGTGCGACTAAGCTTCCAATTGATAAATCAATTCCTGAAGTTAAGATCACCATCGTCATACCCGTCGCTAGAATTCCATTTAAAGACGCCTGACGAATTAAATTTGTTAAATTTCGCGCCGATAAAAAATCTCCGCTGGTCCAGACTGAAAGTACAATCGCTAAAGCAATAAATCCCAACCAGGCGCCATTTTGTTTTAAAAAATCTTTTGAAAATACTGTATTCATTTTTAATTACCTAATTGCTGCTTTCATAATTTTTTCACTAAAATCCGGCTGGACAAATTCCGGCTTGTTAAATTCAGCAGTCATTTGACCATCGCAAAGAACAATAATCCGATCACTCATGGCGATCAGCTCGGGTAAATCAGAACTGATCATTGCGATAGACCGGCCGTCGCTGGTCCATTGACGCATCAGTTGGTAGATTTCAAATTTGGCTCCAACATCGACACCGCGAGTCGGTTCATCTAAAATAATTAAATTGGGATTATTTTGTAAAATGCGCGCAAAAATGACTTTTTGCTGATTGCCCCCACTGAGCTC
Organism: Bdellovibrio sp.; assembly: GCA_043771495.1. Taxonomy (GTDB): domain Bacteria; phylum Bdellovibrionota; class Bdellovibrionia; order Bdellovibrionales; family Bdellovibrionaceae; genus Pseudobdellovibrio. The sequence continues at coordinate 2,319 of JAYVHE010000019.1, forward strand.
AGTAATATGTTGGTCAGTATTTGCAAATTTGGTGTTTAGTTTTTTTAAATCATCTCGCGTTTGCTGGTCTTCAAAAAATGCTGAAACCCATTTTAATAATTTTTTCTGTGCCAATCGAACGATGCCCGTGTTTTCTGTCAATGACCTGGTCGGCAGCAGACTTTGAGTTTTGCGATCTTCAGAAACTAAACCAATTTTTTTAGCTATAGATTCATTCACCGATGTCGGTATAAATGTCTGTCCGGCGAGTTTAACTTCGCCAGATGATACAAATTGTTCGTCACCACAAAGGGCTTTAAATAACTCACTCCGCCCGGCTCCAAGCAATCCTGAAAACCCCAAAATTTCGCCCTGCTTAATCGCAAAGGTCATTGGGCCAATCGTTTTACCACTCCCGATCTCAACCGTTTTAAAATTTTGAACGTCTAAAACCTTTTTTTCTCCGATGACGGTATTTGTTGGGGGATAAAATTGGTCAATAGATCGTCCGACCATATGTTTAATCAGCAAAGCCGGTGTGACGGCCGCCATTTTTTCAGTAAAAACACTTTCCCCATCGCGCAATACGGAAACGCGATCCGATAAAGAAAATATTTCTTCCATACGATGCGAAATATAAATCAGGCCAAAACCTTTTTCTTTTAAATTTTTTAAAACTAGAAATAATTTTGAAATTTCTTTTTGAGTCAGCGATGATGTTGGTTCATCTAAAATTAATATTCTGGATTGTCGCGAAAGGGCTTTTGCAATTTCAACAATTTGTTGTTGGCCAACACTTAATTGCGACATCATTTTAGTGGATTTAAAATCAGCGTCTAATTTTTTTAACCATTCGTCGGCCCAGACTTCGACTTTTTTGAAATCAATAAAGCCTTTGTTGTGGGGCCAGTGCCCGACGACCATGTTTTCGGCGACCGATAAATGGGGAAACGTCGAAAGTTCCTGATGAATTAAAGCAATTCCAGAATTTTCGGCATCCCCAGTTGATGCAAAGCGCGCCGGCTTCGCATTAATGTAAATTTCTCCCTGATAAGATCCGTTGGGATAGACACCACTTAAGACTTTCATCAATGTCGATTTCCCGGCCCCGTTTTCACCAATCAAAGAGTGAACTTCGCCGGCAAAAACCGAGAGGTTCACTTTTTTTAAGGCCTGTACAGGACCAAAGTTTTTCGAAACTGAATCAAGTCGAATAAGTTCGGTCAATTACTTACCCAGGACCGCAGCTTTTGTGTGGAAGTTTGTTTTGTAAATACGTTCTTCCAAATTGTCTTTTGTAATTCCGTAAACAGGTGTTGCAACACTTTTTACTTGAAACGTGCCACTCGTAACCATGTCCGTATGCTTTGGCGTTTTGCCTTGAGCCAGATCAAAGGCCACCTGCGCCGCTGTTTGTGCGAGTGGAGCAATGTCTTTTAGAACTTCAAACTGTTGTCGGCCGGCGACGATATCTTTAATCGCAGCTAAGTCGGCATCCGCACCAGCAACAAATACTTTTCCAGCCAAACCTTGCTCACCTAACGCTTGAACCGCTCCACGTGCCATTCCCGAATTATTAGCTAACACAGCTTGGATATTATTTTTATTTTGAGTCAATGCGTTTTCTACGGTCGCCATGGCTAATTGAGCCGCCCAGTTTTCATGATTTTTCTTCATGACAACTTTGACGTTTGGATATTTTTTTAGAACGCTTTCTACTCCGCGTGTGATTTCGTTAGCCACTGAGTGTCCGGCTGATCCCATTAAAATAACAAAGTTACCTTTTCCGCCCGTGGCTTTTACTGCGGCTTCGGCTTGTAAAACTCCGACTTGGAAAGAATCCATGGTGACGTAAAAATCGACGGCCGCATTTGAAATCATACGGTCGTAGGCAATGACAGGAACTTTATCATCGTGAGCCGCTTTTACTAAATTTGCCGCAGACTCAGAATTAACGGGTTGGATAATCAAAGCCTTAACACCTTGAGATAATAAATTTTCTACTTTAGCAGATTGAGTTTGCGCGTTGTTATCGGCAGAAACTACAATCGGTTCAAAACCCAATCTTTTGGCTTCTTCAATAAAATACTTTTGATCTTTTTGGTAACGCTCTTCTTGGAGTGTAGATAAAACCAGACCAATT
>JAYVHE010000020.1:0-13436 GCA_043771495.1 Bdellovibrio sp.
TACTAAAATTCAATCCAAAATTATTTTAGCAGGCTTATTTTGTGACATAGGCATGCGTGAGCTTCCTCACTTGCAGACCAAAAAGCGTTACGATTTCGAGCTCAAAGACATTCAAGATTACGAAACGCACCCAGAACGAAGTGCAAAGATCTTGCAAACAATTCCTGGAATTCCCCAGGAAATAATTTTGGTGGCTAGGCAACATCACGAGCATGACAATGGTAAGGGTTTTCCTTACCGAATGAAGAAAGATCAACTTCATCCAATGAGTCGTATTGTCCACGTCGTCTCGGACTTTTTGGATTTGATTTTATCTGATGTTAATAATATGCAAGTTGAAAAAAATTTAGAAACTATGGTTGATCAACGCGTCGTCTATGCTGAGCAAGTTATTAAAGCGTTGTATACGGTACTCAATGTAGAAGTTCATCAAAAAATTAATAGTCTGCCGATGCCCGATAAAACAATGCTTTTGATTTAAAACGAAAAGAACTATGAAATCAAATTCCGCGCTGGAAAAATTTTATTTAAAGCACGCCCGTGAAATTGTTCAACGCGGGACCTTGTCGGCAACGTTAGGAAGTATTAGTGTTGCCACATTGCTGCTATTGATTCACTGGCATTTCGATCGATTAAACAGTGTTTTAGTTATTTGTGGAATTACTTTATTGATTGGAAACGTCTATAGATTCAGTGCTTACTTCGATAAGACCAGCGCAGATGTCGTTTGGTTTAAGAAAATGAAGTGGACTCACATGCTGGTTATGTTTAGTTTCTGTGGAATATTTTTAAATTCCTACTTCGATAAAAGTAACTACCCTGTCATTGTCATTTCATACTTGGTGGTAAATGCCTTAGTGTCTTCCGCCGTCTTTTGGCAGTTCTTGATTAAAGAAGACATGATTGTATCAACAGTGGTGTATTTGTTAACCGCCGCGGTTGGTTTTTTTATTTGGTCAGATGACTGGATGTTTCAGGCCTACGGTTCTGTTTTAATTGTCATTTATTTCGGGTTCTTATTAAAACAAGGTTACATTAAACGTGAAGCTTGGCTCAAGCAGAAAAAGGATGAATTCGAACTTAGAAATGTGGTTCACGAATTGCCATCAAGTTTATTTCAAGCCACGGGCTACAATATCGAAAATACGGGTGCTGATGTTCTAGATTCGGTGCACATTTCTATAAGCGATTTGCAAACAGCTATTTTAAAGCAATTAAAAAATAATATGGCCGAGAACGAGAGAAAAAAGGCAGAATTAGCACGCGCAGACAAAATGGCCTCAATCGGCGAAATGCTTTCTGGTATTATGCATGAAATTAATAATCCGATTTCTATCATTACGTCGCGAATTCAATTAATCAGTAATATTTTTCAATCTGAAAAAGCTGACATCGAGATGATCAAAAAATCCTTCGACGTAATTTCTAGAAACGCGTATCGAACCTCTAAAATTATTGCGGGTGTTAAAACACTTTTTCGAGAAACTAGTATTGAAAATTTTACCGATACCGAATTAAAGGAGCTGATTTTTAATACACAAGAAGCCGTGGATGAAAAAATGAAGAAATTTAATGTTGAATTAGAATTCAGTTTTAAGAACTGCGATGAAGGTACAAAAATATTTTGTTTTCCCCTGCAAATTTCTCAGGTTCTAGTTAATTTAATAAATAATTCAAGTGATGCTATCCGAAACGACGAATCTAAGTGGATAAAAGTTCGCTTTGAAATGTTAGCATCACATTTTTCAATTTTCGTTACAGATAGCGGTGTTGGTCTTAGCGAAGAAATCCAGAAAAAAATTGAACTTCCTTTCTATACCTCCAAAAAGGCCGGCGAAGGTTCGGGAATTGGACTACATATATCTAAAAAAATTATTGAATCGCACCGTGGTAAGTTTTATTACAACACGGTGGCCAGCAATACAGAATTTGTTATTGAATTGCCGCTGCAAGCAGTGGCTTAAATTAAAAAATTTTTATTATACGAAAACAACGATTTCAACAAAGCAACTCTTACTTAAAACTTTAAATGGAATAACCATATTTCTAAATTCTCCAACTGGTGCCGGCAATTCACTAGTCAAACACGGCTTTGGAACTGACATCTTTAATTTATATCCGCTCTCGTTCAATTTAGTCTTGGCCGTTCCATAAAACATATTTGAAACTTCACCAATTCCATCCAAAATTTCTGCGCTATTGCTTGAATCGATTACCGAGCCCGTCAATTTTTCGATGATTGACTGCGCAACGGATTTGTCAAAGTGGAAAATTAAAATTCCTTTAAAGGGATCTACGCTAAGTTCTAAGATGACTGAAAACTCAGTCGGAGATTTCCAGTTTTCGCCCAAATACGGCTTATCAAATATAGCAACCAAGTCCGTCATTGTTTTCAACGTGGTATTTATGCCATTTGCTAAATTTAATATTACGGTGCTATGCATGAATGGATGACCCATGTCGATTTTTTTTGCAGTGTTCATTTAAGCAGCCTTTTTAGCAAGTGCAGATTGTTTGTTGTAAACCTTTTCGATTTTTAATTTAAGAGTAGCCGCATTGAATGGTTTGATCACGTATTCTGAAACACCAGCTTTTGCGGCCTCAATAATTTGTGACTGTTCCGATTCTGCGGTAACTAACATAAAAGGTATTGCACTGAATTTTTGATCAGCTTTGCAGGCTTTTAGTAAGTCGATACCTGTCAAATTTGGCATATTCCAATCAGAAATTACGAATTGAATCGGATCATTTCTGAGGGCACAGTCATTCAGTTGTTCTAAAGCACTTTTCCCGTCAACGGCTTCAACCACATTTTTAAATCCCAATTCATCTAAAACTTTTTTTACAATTTTTCTCATCGTTGCGAAATCATCTACGACTAAAAATTTGGTATTCGTGTTGAACATTAAAATACTCCTTCGAACGTTTTTTCAAAATAACTGCGTGTAACAACTATTCGGCTGGAGAGTGTTTAAAATTGAGGGGGGTTGCTGAAACTAGTTGTCGGTCCAGCTGATTTTTTTTGGTTAAACCACAGTCGATTTAGAAATATTTTGACAAGGTCTTGATATCCAAGAATGATTATTTAAATATATCGAATATATCGCAGTGGACGCGATCGCCGAACAATAAATTGATTTTTAACCTAAACATAAAGAGACAGCATGAAATACAAAAAAAATTATTATTCCAATTACTCTGAACTGACAGAACAAATAAGATATTATTCTGAGACATATCCTCAGTATTTCAAATTTGAATCCATTGGAAAAACACAAGAACAGCGCGAAATCTGGCAAGTCTCGTTAACAAATTTCAAGAGCGGCGATGCCAGTGAAAAGCCTGGATTTTTGATCGACGCAAACATGCACGCGAGCGAAATTTCAGGAACACAAGTTTGTCTTTACACCATGGAAGAACTATTAAGCCAAATTAAAACCAATAAGCACTACCAGCTGATATTGGACAAAGTATGCTTGTTCATCATTCCACGAGTTTGCCCTGATGCCGCAGAATATTACATGCGAACCAATCACGAAGTCCGTTCAAGTTTAGTAAAGTGGCCTAATTTCGAATCCTTTAATCAGTTTCAACAAACGGATGTCAATGGTGACAATCAAATTCTAACCATGAGAAAAAAAGATTCTGCCGGCAGTTTTAAAGTTTCAAGTCAGAACAAGCGACTCATGATTCAACGTCGCCACGACGATTTTGAAAATCCAGAAGCCGAAAGTGAGTATTATACACTATACCCAGAAGGTCATTTTTCAGATTTTAAACCGACAGCGAAAGACTACGTAAAAGAGAATTATATAGCCGAGCAAGGTTTAGATTTGAATCGGCAGTTTCCATCAAATTACCGTCCTGAAGGCGAGCAAATGGGATCAGGCCCCTATCCAGGTTTTGTCCAGGAATCTAAAAGCCTTATTGAATTTGTGTGTTCTCAGCCCCGAATTTTTGGACACTTAAATTTACATACTTATGGCGGATTAATTTTGCGTTCGCCGTCCGGCTATGGCGAAGACAAAGTTTCGCAGCAAGATTTACAAGTATTAAATCATTTTAAAAATCGCGCCGTTGAAGTTTCTGGATACTATGGTGTTAATACCTTTAAAGAGTTTCGCTACAACGAGCGTGACGTAAATACAGGAACACTTTGCGATTGGACATTCGAGCATCGTGGTATTTTTAGTTCAGTCATTGAAATCTGGGATGTTTGGAAAGCGGCAGGTTTAGAAGTTAAAGATCACGTCAATCGCTATTTTTACCCGACGGAAAATGAACTTACAAAAATATTTAACTGGGCTAAAAAACTGTTCCCGACAAAATACTTCTATGCCGAATGGAAAAAATTTAAACACCCGCAATTAGGCGACATCGAAATCGGTGGCTGGCGCAAAGAGCGGATTTTTCGCAACCCTCCAGAAAAGTTTTTAGAAAAAGAATGTGAAACAGTTTTTAAAATTATTTTGTCGCAAATAAAAGCTAGTCCTATAATTACCGTAAAGTCAAAAAAAGTAAAAAAATTGTTGGCAGATACTTTTTTAGTTTCTATGGTGTATAAAAATTCAGGATTCTTGCCTACGAACGGCAGCGATCAGGCCGTAAAAGTTGGGGCTATTAAAAAACCGAAAATAAAACTAACTTTAAGTAAAAAGCAAAAATTGGCTCAAGGCGAATCGCATTTAGAAACAGAACATTTAACTGGTCGCGTACGATTTTTACCTTGGCATACTCCGCTGGGGTTTTTAACACGCCCGAATACGAATGAGTGTTTGGTTGAGTGGGTGATTCAGGGAAAAGGCGAAATAGACGTAAGTGCAGACTTTCAGCGCGGCGGCATGGTTATTACTAAAATTAATTTGAAGTAAAAAGTGCCCCATCAGAGTAAATTCGTCTTTGATCCATTCAGACCTCAAAAAAGGAAATTAACATTTCCAGACGCAGACACACTCCATTCGACAAAACTTTCGAAAAGTGCTTTTTTTTGCTTTGTGATTTGTGTTTCTGACCGCGCTATCATTAAGCGCTGAGTCGAAAAAAATATTTTAAAAATTTCCTTGCCACATAATTTGAAGCGTTAGCCATTGTTTGATTGAACTAAAAATTCTTTTGAACAGAACTTCGTAAGTAAATTTTTTACTGTTAATAGCGACGATTTTGAAGCGTTTAGGGTAAAGAAAAATGGAGTTTGCTAAATCCAAAAAAATTATTAATAAATCGATAAACATCACTTTTAAAACCTGTGTTAGCTTGTGTTTTCGAATAGCTCGAGAAAAATTTAATTGTTTAAAAAGATATTCTTAACTCCACAACGATTAATGGTGTGGACTCAATGGAGGCTTTTATGGATTTAAAAACAATGACTAATGTCGAATTAACAAATCGTTTGGATAAATTAGTTCGCACCGAACGTAAGATCACTCATTTAATTTTGGAACACATTGTTGAATTTGAATCGCGTAAACTTTATGCCGAGTACGGTTGCGGAAACATGTTTAGCTATCTTACTAAAAAACTTGGCTACGGCGAAGACAGTGCTTATCGACGTCTGCAAGCCGCTCGCGTTTTGAGGCGAATTCCTGAAGCTGCAATTAAGATTGAAAGTGGCGTGTTGAATCTGAGTCAGCTCGCCCAAGTAGAAAGATGTCTAAAAGTTGAGAAAAAACAAGGTCAAGTAAAATCAGCCCATGAAACACAAGAAATTTTGGAGAAACTTGAAAACTGTTCCGGCTATGAAACAAAAAGAATCCTAGCTATTGAATTTAATCAGTCGATTCAAGTTCAAACACGCATTTGCCCTCAAAAGGACGACTCGGTTCGTTTAGAAATAACCTTAACACAAAAGCAGTTCGAAGAGCTTAAGACCGCGCAAAGTCTGCTTTCTCATATTTGTCCCAGCGCAGATCTGGGAGAAATCATTGCTACATTAGCTCAAAAGTTTAATCAGTTAAAGCTTGGAAAAGAGAATTCTCTTCAAGTTGTAAAGCCAACAACGCAAAGTTTCATGGGAGCGCGAAAATCAAAACGAAAATATATATCAGTTAAAATCAAACGAAGTCTTCTAAGAAAATCCAATAATTCTTGTGAGCACACAGGTTCAAGCGGAGCGCGTTGTGGCTCTCAATTTCAATTGCAAATTGATCACGTAAATCCGGTAGCTTTGGGCGGCAGCAATTCAGTAGAAAATCTAAGAGTTCTTTGTAGAACACATAATAACTATGAAGCCCGCCGACTAGGGCTAGAAAAAGTCTAAATGTACTGCGATTGGTGTAGGGCCGATGCAGCAATACTGTACGGATACTTTCTAATTCGTAAACTAGACCTGTTCCAATATTTGGAGCACATTGGTCCAAAATGAATTGAATTACTAAAACAATATGTCGATACTGCTTTCATGATATTTGAATCCGAATCCGCACAAAATTTTCTGCAAGAAGAATTCAGCCGACGTGTTCGAACTAATCATCGTTATTCGATGCGTGCTTTCGCGCGTTCACTGGAGCTTAGTTCAGGAGAGCTATCAGAAATATTACGTAATCAACGTCCAATTAGCCTTAAGGTCGCCACTAAAATTTCCAAGGCAATGGGTTTTAATTCTGTAGAAACGAAACGATTTTTTGAGCTGGTCGACTGTGAAAAAAGAAACTCTTTTATCGAAGCTTCTGCAGAGATTTACTCCAATTCCTCGATACAAGAACAAAAAAAGTTAGATGAGGATACATTTCATTTGGTTTCAGAGTGGCAACATTTTGCGATCCTAAATTTATTGGATTGTGAAGATTTTCAGTGGAATTCATCTTACGTGGCCAAACGATTAGATTTGAGCCAAGCACAAGCACAATTAGCAATGAATCTACTGGTGCGACTAAATTTGATTTATAAAAAGGGAAACAAATATAAAGGTGTTCAAGATTTTGTACTTTCACCCTCTGGAGTTTCGTCTCTAGCTGTTCGAAAGTATCATCGGCAAATTATGGAAAAAGCTATTGAAGCAATTGAACTACAAAAAATTAATGAACGCGAGCTTTCTGGAGTTGGGTTTGCGGTGGATACAACTCATCTTCCTCAGATAAAAAAGGAAATATCCGCATTTCAAGATCAATTAGTGGCAAAGTATTCAAAGGGAAAAAAACAAGAAGTCTATTTTATGGAAATCGCACTGTTTAAGCTAACGCAAAGAGTTTACAATGAAAAAAATTAGAAAAGTTCTTTTAACTCAAGGCCTTTTATTTTTAGGATTATTCCATTTCATTGTTTTAAGCGTTAATGCGACGGACTCAATAACTAAAGTTGGAAATGGGAATGACGGGGCGGATTTAGAATCGCTTACTCCGATTAAATCTGGACCAATTTGGGAATCTAGAGAACAAGCGATTAAACTGCTGAATAAATTAAACGTAATTGGAGTCCCAGGTTTGGGTATTTTGATTTCAGAAATTGAAAGAACGGAATTATTGATGGCGGCAAACGATGTCCACCCAACTGGTGAGCAACGGGGTTCGCTAGAAATATCTGAGGATAAAACTTTAGTTTATGCCCGTACATTCGCTGAACCCAATGCCGCCACAAGATTTTTTCCGGCAGCAAGAAAATTAACTTCAAATCAGTTGGTTGCATTACAAATTCACGAAGCACTACACCGGGCGCTACCTGCACATATTAGAACTGACGAAAATGTAGTGATGCATTATACAATGGCGATGACTAGCCCAGGGGCCAGCTACGATCGAATTCGTCAAGTTTCAGAAATATACATAAACGAGCGAAATGAAAAAATAGCATCGGAACAAAATTCTGCTACTGCTATTCCAGAAAATGAAATAATTTTTCCAGCTAGATCACGCACGACAATTGGTTATAGTTATGAATCCTACAGTTATGAAAACTACAGTTTAGAGGCCCCAGCAAATCCCCTTCATAGGATAGAGCTCAACAAAAGTTTGGGATACAAATCGATATTTGGAGCGGCTGTTGAATCCGTATTTCGTGCTCGACTCTTGATTGATAAAGATTTCAAAGACAAATCCTTACTAGGACCTTCAAGCTTTGATCTTGAAGCCCGATTTCAATTAGACGAATTTTCCGTTGCCGGACCCGTTGTTAGATTCACCACAAAATCGATTGATGAAACGTCATCATATGATAGCCGTGATCTAATGACCATTGGTGGTTTTTATCGATCCAAGAATGAAAATTTTCATTTTGATAGCACTATCGAAATTGCTTTACCAAGCACATTGCAAAGTGACAATGCTTCGACAAAATACCAAGCCATTATTTCGTTGCTGTCCCACTCTAGCTATAAATTTAAAAATGGATTTGCACTGGGCGGCCTTGCCGAAGTTCATTCGACTGAAGGAAGCGAAACTGAAACAAAAGTATACAATTCCGATCCATATTCAGCAAAAACCAATGCATTTCGAAACATTTTTGTAGGACCTGAGTTAGGTTTTGAGTCCAAAAATTTGCAAATTAAGATGTATTGGAAATATTTGATTAATAACAGTTCTGCATCGATGGATAATCTGGGCGACCGAATGGATCATGGTTTTGGCAAAGGCTCGCTTGGGACGTCGCTAACTATTCGTTTGTAACAATGAACCGCACGCAGTCAATGCTGAAGCCTACTGAATTTAATTCGCGCGAGTAACATGTTGGATAATTCGTCATGATAAACACCATACGAATCAACGTAGAGTCCCTTTATTCCACGATCAGGTGCACTGATCGCGTATAAAATGGCTTGGTCGTCTGGATCTGAAGAGTTTTCAAATCGAAAGATTTCATCAATTACAATTTCATGGGGATACAATTTTATTGCTCCAGATTGACCGCACAAATGGTCAAACGCCGCGCCCAGATTTTCTGTGTAACCAAGGGCATTTAAGTGCCTTATCGCGTCGGATAAGCACATCATAAAACCCGTTCCCGCTTGTAATTCAAGAATGGGTTTCTGTTTTTCTTTATTTTGAAAATTGATAAGTTCCATGCCTCTAGGAACATCAATACTTATGCCATTATTGAAAACGTAACAGCGATTCTTTCATTGAATCGATTTGCTGTTTAGATTTGATCAATAACACTTTATCTTGTGCAACAACATCTTCATCAGCGTTTTGCAAAAATTTATCGTTTGAAAGTTTACCAGTCAAAATCTGCACGTCTTTTTCCAATTTTTCGATCGTCTTATGAATACGTTTAACTTCTTCGTTAAAATCAACAAGACCTTCCAGAGGAATAATTACTTTAACTTTGCTCTGTTCAACAATCACTTGTTCAACGGCGCATTTTTGCAAATTGCCTTCGCCGCCAATTTCACAAGTTTCCAGTCGTCCCAAAGTCATGATTGCAGTTTTATTAGAGCTCAAGATTTTTTGAGTTTTATCGTCGGCGATGCCTAAGCGAATATTCAGTTTTACCGCCGGGCTAATTCGGTTTTCACCGCGGATATTTCTAATCGCTGTGATTAACTCTTTAATCACATCAACTTCGTGTTCAGCCTCGGGATTTCCTAATGCTAAAAAGTCTTTGTCATTTAGAATAGTCGGGTACTGATCTGTAATACATGCCGCACCCTTGATCGGTAAATGTGTATAGATTTCTTCGCTGATAAACGGACAGAATGGATGAATTAAACGAATTATTCGATTCAACACTTGCGCTAGTACCAACTGTGTTGCGGCACTGTCTGCGGTGCCCTTGTTAGCTAAGATTGGTTTGGTAAACTCAATGTACCAGTCGCAGAAATCATTCCAGATAAAGTGATATAGCGATAATGCCGCATCAGAGAATCGTTCGTTTTCTAAACTTTCGTTCACCTTTTTTTCAGTGGCCGCCAATTTAGAAATAATCCATTGATCAAAAGAACTCAAATTTACTTTAATTGGAAGTGCAGCGGTCCCTTCTTTTGGGGCTTTAAAATCAGAAAGATTTTGTAGCGTAAAGCGGGTGGCGTTCCAAATTTTGTTCATGAAGTTGCGATAGCCTTCTAAACGCTGTTCGCTGAATTTAAAATCTTTTCCAGAAAACAAATGTGCTAAGAAACTAAAACGGAGAGCATCGGCCCCGTGTTTATCAATCATCTCAATCGGATCGACCGAGTTACCTAACGATTTAGACATCTTTCGGCCCTGAGCATCTCGAACTAATCCGTGAATGTAGACGGTTCTGAAGGGCACATCTTTTTTAAATTCCAAGCCCATCATAATCATCCGTGCGACCCAGAAGAAAATAATATCGTGACCAGTTACTAAGTACGTTGTTGGGTAAAATGTTTTTTGAGCTTCAGTGGCATGCTCATCTTCAGCAGGCCAACCCATTGTTGAATACGGCCACAGTGCCGAACTAAACCATGTATCTAAGACGTCTTCATCTTGCGCGATTTTTTTACTATTACAGTGTTCGCAAACAGTCGGATCAACTTCGCTAACAGTAAATTTAGTACAATCTTCGCACTGCCAAGCTGGAATTCGGTGGCCCCACCATAACTGGCGAGAGATACACCAGTCTTCTATATTGTTCATCCAGTGCAGATAGGTTTTTGTCCATAGTTCAGGTTCGAAACGAATTGTGCCCGATTCAACAACACGTTTAGCAGGTGTTGCTAGTTCCGTCATTTTCATAAACCATTGCTCAGATAAAAACGGTTCAACAACCGCACCAGATCGCGAACAATGACCCACTGAATGCATGTGTGGTTCTTCTTTGACAAGAAGTTCTAATTTTTTTAAGTCTTCGATTACTTTTTTACGAGCGTCTGTAACTTTTAATCCGGCATATGGTCCGGCGTTTTCATTTAGAATTGTGCGTTTATCTAAAATATTTATAAATTCTAAGTTGTGAGTTTTACCGATTTTATAATCGTTAAAGTCGTGTGCCGGCGTAATTTTAACAACCCCAGAGCCAAATGTTTGATCAACATAAGTATCAGCAATAATTTTAATTTTACGATTGATCAAAGGTACTGTTACAGTTTTTCCAATCAGTGATTTGTAACGTGGGTCATCTGGGTGAACACAAACAGCCGTATCGCCTAACATGGTTTCTGGCCGAGTTGTCGCGATTGTTAAAAATTCAACTGTACCATCTACTTTGCCATCAATTGGATATTTGATGTGGTACATAGCGCCTTTAACTTGTTGGTATTCAACTTCTAAATCAGAAATTGCAGTTTCTAAGGGTCCACTCCAGTTAATTAATCGTTGGCCTTTGTAAATTGTATTTTTTTTGTAAAGCGAAACAAAAACTTTGCGAACGGCCTTAGATACGCCTTCATCTAAAGTGAATGCGGCACGATCCCAATCGCATGAATCACCTAAGCGACGCATTTGATTATAAATGCGATCACCATATTCGTTTTTCCATTTCCAAATTTCATCAACAAATTTTTCGCGGCCTAATTGATGACGAGTAATGGTTTTCTTTTTTAATTCTTTTTCAACGACAGATTGTGTGGCAATTCCAGCGTGATCCGTTCCTGGTAACCACATGGCATTATAGCCTGACATGCGTTTCCAGCGAATCAATAAATCTTGAATCGTGTGATCAAGGGCGTGGCCGAGATGCAAAAAACCGGTGACGTTGGGCGGAGGCAAAATAATTGAAAATGGCGGTTTATTCGATTGATCAAGTGCCTTGAAATAACCGTTTTGTTCCCACCATTGGTAGATTTTAGATTCAACATCGGCTGGAGAATAACGATCCGACATATTTTTAGCATTTGTATTGGCATTTGAATTATCATTTGAGCTTATATTTTCTGTAGACATCAGCAAACCTCGTTGGAAAAGGTTAGCAGACTATCCTTTATCGGTCATCATTTGCTGAATACCGCCATCAATCAGATAGACGTTTGAATAACCCGATTTTTGGAGGGATTCATAGGACTTGATGCTGGCTTTGCCGTTTTGACACAGCAGTAAAATGGGAAATTCCTTTGGAATTTTTTCGGTTTTAACAAGGTCGTCGATTTCCGAGCTATCGATTCGGCGTTGTTGAGTCTCTAAATGCTGCTTAAAAATCGATTCATACCATGACGAAATGTCTTGGCCCAAGTTGATCAGTAAAAAAGGAATACGATTGCGAATCAAATTATCAAATTGGTAGAAGCCGATTTTATTCATAGTGGCCTTATACGATGCGGTTAGAGAGCCCTTTTCAATGCAGCGGTAGGCAATTTTTTATAATTAATAGTAATTAAAATCAATGAAATCAAAAGCAGCACGCCAGATAACAAAAAAGGTAAGCGAGTTTTAAGGGCACCAAACAAAGTATAACTAAAAATCAGTCCCCCTAAAGCAGGACCAAGGACGCGCCCAAGAGACGATAAGCTCTGTGTTGTTCCTAATGCCTGACCTTGCTCTTGTTCTGAAACCAGCAACGAAACACTGCCTAAGATCGAAGGATTAGTAAAGCCATTACCAAACGCTAATAAAGTCATCGAGATTCCTAGGCCAATCATAGAATTTGCAAAAACTAAAACGACAAATCCTAAAAACATCATCGCTAAGCCCAGTCTTAAAATTTGTGCTTCACCAAAAATTGGTAATATCCGGCGCACTAAAAAACCTTGGGTGAACACGATGCAAAGACCAATGTAGGCAAAACCAAAACTAACTTCCTTGATTCCCCAATTAAAATTATCTCGCATAAATAGGACAAGTGTAGCTTCCATCGAAGCCATGGCAAAGGTCGACAGGCCAAAAACAGCAATTAATAGTCCAACGGTCGGGCGATGATAATATTCCAAAAGAATTTTTAAACGTTGCTTTTTTTGTTCAGATAATTTTTTTGCAGCTTCGCGATTTGCATCTGTCAAACTTTCGGTCAAACTAAAATACGCAAAAATAAAAGTAGCTACACATAACAATGCGACTCCAAATGATGAAAAACCTGTGATGAAATGCACATCTGTTGAAAGAGTTTCTGCAACCAGTGTTAGGCCGCCACCAATTGCGGGACCAAGTAAAAACCCCAGACCAAATGCGGCTCCAATTAGTGCCATGCCTTTGGAGCGTTGCTCTTTCGGTGTAATGTCAGAAATATAAGCCGACGCCGTCGCGATCGACGCGCCAAAAAATCCTGTTAGAATTCGCGCAACAAAAAGCATTTCTAAGGATCTTGAAAAGGCGAGCAATATGTAGCTAAGAGCTTCTCCACATATGCAAATTAGCAAAACTGGACGACGACCAATTCGATCACTCCATCGTCCCCATACTGGTGAAAAAATAAATTGCATCAACGAAAAAACAGACATTAAAAGTCCGGCTTGAAATGCCGTTGCCCCGTAATGAGTGCTTAATAAAGGGAGCACAGGGATGATCATTCCAAATCCGAGTAAGTAGATGAAAACAGTAAAAAAAATCACAACGGATTGACGATTCACGACTAAGGTCCACTCCTCGAAGTATTTAATATCGTGTAACCTAAAAAAG
>JAYVHE010000021.1:0-16913 GCA_043771495.1 Bdellovibrio sp.
AGGGCCGCGTTCGAGTTAGATCCATACGGTGGCAAAGTATATATTTCAGTATAACTAAATGTAAAATCCGTTCGATAGTTTTGACATGTATTGGCTCCGCAAGTTGCACCAGTCTCTGGAAAACCACCCCACGAACCATTGGAATCGCAGGCGAACCTGGCATCGCCGGTTTTTCCTGCAGTCACAGTCTGGAGAGTCGCAGTCGTTGTACCTGGTGATGTCACGGGAAAGGTTGCGGTACAAGTGTCTGCGCCAACAGTCCAAGAAAGTGGTCCGCTCGGGCAATTAGTTGCAGCTCTAGGAACACTACAAAAATTTGTGCCGCAATTCCAGCTGTAGTATGATCCGGCATTAGTCACCGCCGGCATACTTGCATCCGAGCATAAATTTACAGCCGGTGCGGCGGCTACCGGCGTGGAAGACGCTGCTGAACCGCAAATCAAAGTTGATGGCGTGCAAAAATGAAACGTGGAACTCGATAAGGCCGCGGGTGCGGAACTAATTGTGCAAAAATTGGCGTTGTAAGAACTGGCTTCAAGACAGTATTCACCTTGTTGAAGGATGCCCGGGCAACCGCCAAGAAAAGTCCCCGAGACAAGTGTCGTAATGTTGCCTGGTCGCACCCAAGGGTTGTTTCCAGGCGTTGCACAGTTAGTAAGTTGTTGCTCGAAACGACCAAGGGTGCCCCCATTACAACTGAGAGCAGGTGCCGTAGACACACAAGAACCCGAAGCCGGTCCCCAAGTTCCGTTGGCTTGGCAACTAGCGGTAGCGCTACCTGCTGTAGTTGCGGCCGTAGAATTTGTCAGCGGCGAAGTCGAGCTCGCAGGTATAGAGGCAAAGTTCGCCGAGCAAGTATTAACCCCTTGAGTCCAAGATAAAGATTGCGCTGAACAAGGAGCTGAAGGGGCCACTCCACTACAAATGTATTCAATCGGACCGCCAGCGGCAAAATTACAACGACGAATGGCCGTACCGCCGCAGCATGCAAGTTCGGCGTAGCTAGCCACAGCTGAGGCTGGTAATGGATTTATGCAGACTCCGCCAGGGAAACCTACTGGCCCTGGAGCAATGTCGCCGCCGACCGTGCAAGTCGATACGCACGAATTTACTTGATCGAAAACATGTGTGACCGGTCCGTTAAGTGCTCCAGCCATGCATGTTCGCGATTGGCCTTCGGTACTGCAATCAAAAGCTGTCGCCGGATAATATGTACGTATATCCGTATGCGGAACTCCACCAAACCCAGTTGGACAGCCATCGGTGCAGCTGTTGAAGCCGTTCCAATGCGTTGGAGTGTCAAAAACGTTATTTGGAAAACCGGGATCCCAAGGATTTTTATTAGAACAGGTCGAAATTATTTTACTCGCATCTGTATGGGTCGCACAAGGACCTCGAGGCAAGTTGGAAGCATAAGTTGTTACAGAGCTGCCTTTAGCTATTGTTGTTAAAGGTAAATTATCTTGCAGCCTGACATTACAATCAGGCGGAGTCGACATTTGCCAGCTGACGTAATTAACGACGCCAAAGGTTGCGCCGGCCGCCGGAGTTAACGCACGATTCCCTTGCGCATCGACAGGGAGGGGGTCGATCGTCAGCATGTTGGCCCTGTCATTTGAAACTCCCGTATTATAATAGGTACCAGCAACAGGAGTCGCTGAAATTGGACGATAGTCGGTCGGAATTACATTAAAATTGACATCGTTATTGTACTGAATCCCGGCGGGACTGAAGCCAGTGACCCAAAGTCCGGTCGAAATATCGCAAGCATTGCTCGGCAATGAAACTAAAAATGGAATTTGAGGGACGTTGGTAATCGAAATAGTACCATGCATTCCGTACGCAAAACTACATCCAACAGTACTGCAAGTATTCTCTGGCAAAGCCGCACTACAGACGGGGTCGGCTGAAGCTGGTAAACTCAAACTGATGAGACAAAAAAACACGAAGTGTCTAACGATGCTATTCATTGATTTCAAGTGGTTTGAATTCAGCTGGACCGTTCGCATACAGACCTATCGGTTGATCTAGAAATTATTTTAGGCCCCTCATTGTCTATCATTGTGTAACCGAAAATTCGCCGGATTAAAACGTTCCTTAATAAGACAACATATCAGTCAATTCATTGAGTTGAAACACACGCGATCTAAAAAATGAATCATTCAATCTAAGATTTTGTCTCATTTTGATAGGCTAAAAATTTATTTTCTCAGTTACTCGGATTTAATAGCTTTTGCAATTTTTCATTCATCTGCATTTGCTGCAAATGTAACTTCTCTAAACTCGTTTTCAAAAACTCCACCTGTGCCAATTGTTGATCCGACTGACTCTTCAAGTTTTTAACTTCGCTGTTAGATTCTTGTAAAGCTTTAATCAAGACCGGAACTAGCTCCAAATAATTGACTCCGAGTTTTCCATCGGCCATTTTTGTGACCAATTCAGGATGTGATTTTTGTAAGTCCTGAGCCATCAAACCTATGTGTTTTTTATTCGTCGGATCGTTAATATAGGTAAAATGATAAATTCCAAGTTGTTCCAGTAAGTCTAATTGATCGGTTAAACGAACTATATTTCGTTTCAATCTTTGGTCTGAAGTCGAAATAACCCGATAGCCCGTTATTTCATTGGGCGCGCTCCCCCTAAGACTACCGGTATGTACTATGTCACCGCTCAATGTCGGTAATGTCGCGCTACCTGTTACAGATAAATTTTGTTGCATCGTCACAATATTGTTGAACGTCGCCGCATTTGAAACAGTAAGTCCGCCCGTAGCCAGCTGATTAGTCGTTAGAGTGCCGGTCACGCTAGCGTTATTTGCAAATGTTGCTGTTGTATTTGTTAGAACGAGACGATTTAGGCCGTCGACACTGACGTTGAACGCTGCATTTCCTGGAACAGTCATTGTTAAGGCATTACCGGTAGTTGTACTAATCGTACGAGCGCCTGCTGCGGACAAAACAAAATTTCCCGCTACGTCTAAGGCTTGTGCCGGCGACGGTTGTCCGATTCCCACGCGTCCTGCCGCAGTGATCGTTAGCGGTATTAGCGCGGCGTCAGTGAAGTTTTGAATATAAAAACTATTTGCAGTCGTCCCGGATGTGGCGCCTGCAGATCCAATTTTCCATTCTTTACCTGAAGTGTTGTTGATTGAAATCTGAGTATCGGCTGCGCCAGACTGAGCATTAACAACAACTTGTGCGGTTGCGTTCACTACTGAAAGTGGCGCCCCAGGTGTTATTGTTCCTATACCCACGTTTCCGTTGATGTCGATTCGCATCCGCTCTAAAGCATTGGTGCGAAAGTTCAACGGGGCATTGGTATGAGTGCCAACAAAGCCACCCTCAAGCGTCGCTGCATAGTTTGTATCTAAGCCTGTATCAAGCACACCCATACTTAACGTCGTCGTTGAATTTGAAACGGTTCCAAAGTTTGTAGCACCGGCGGCTCCGGCGGCTGCATCATGAAACTGAAAAATTTCGTCGGCGGAAATGACAGCTCGGGTCGCATTTGTTGCGGTGACGTTAAGGGGTGTCAGTGGGCTATCGTTTCCAATTCCTACTTCACCTGCCGAGTAAAAAATATCACTACTATTGAGCACACTCTGTTGCCAAAGGGAGTCTCCAGAACCAGTCGTGCAACTTACTATCCGCCCTGCACCGCTGTTGTCGGCGGTAAAAATAAGCCTGATGATTGAATCTTGAAACAATCCACCGCTGGCCTTTTTGGGATCACGAGTATAACGAATCTGAAGTTCCCCTGTGCTGGTGTGATTGCCACCAACTAAACCTTGGTAAGAAAAATTAATTAATCGCATCTTAAAAATATGTAAACCTGTCGACCCAATCGGTGCCCCCCAAGGACCTGCCTCTGCAGGTTGCTCGGCTCCTGTATTGCAATTTGCTCCGCAGGATGCGAGGTTGCTTTGCGTGCCTACAATGACTCCGCCCCAAGCTTGGATGCCTTGTAAAGGTATAGTGAAATTTGCTGCAACCGCAGCGGTCGGTAGTCCTGTCAAATCATTCGGCGTGGTGCAGGTCGAGCCACCGGTACAAAATGCGTTTGCGCAAAAACCCGCGTTTTGTAAAACGCCACGGACAAGTGATGTTGTCGAAATTTGCCCCTCTTTAAGTTCAATTCTCTTTTGCGATTTAGTTGAATTTGTAATTACCGAAGTTATTGCCAAACCAACAATGGACATCAAGCCCGCGACAACCATTACTTCTAAAATAGAAAACGCGGACGTATTTTTAAATCTAAAATATCTTTTAAACTGTGCAGTCGTTTGGTGGTTTTGTTCTCTCACAAAAAACAAATCGTCGTAATTTGGAAGATACTAAAGCCAATTTGAGCCAAACTATACTAAAAATTGAAAAATCTTTTCTTTTCAACCCTTGCGGGACTAGAACTTTTCAGATTTTGCAAACAAGAAACCGGCACCATGGTCGAGGTATTAAGAAAAATCAATTGGATACAATGAGCGGGCCGCCGAGATCACATAGCCGCTAAATTATATAACGCCATAGCAATCATCAAAAGATTTTCTGCAATCGTCACATTTGATAAAGGTAAATTGAATGTGGTCCCAAGGCACGCGCATTGAAATTTACTTTTGGTTTGCAGTTTTAAGAATACTCCATAGGTTGTTAAAGAAAGCACAATCAGTGTCAGAATATTTGCGGCCTTTAACCATAGTCCAGACACAAATAAAAGGCCCAGGATTAATTCTATAAATGGATACACTTTGCCATATCCAGCCCATTTTTTTGCGATCGGATCATAACCCGCAAAAGATTCTGCAAATGCGTTCAGATCCAAAAATTTAAAAAATGACAGCCCGATAAAAAATCCCGCCATCAAGTGATTCATAAATAGTTTTGAATCAAAATTACCTAAATTAATTTGATAAGCAGTACTTACTAGTAAAATAAAAGCAAAGATCGTCAATAACGGCTTATAAGTCTTTATAAAGGACTCTTTAATTTCAGACGGCGCAGGTCCAACAACAGCCTCTGCCCTGTCGCTGACCTTGTATTTAGGTTCAGTGGCTAAAGACAATATGACTTCGGCTAAATTTATTTTTCTATCGGCCGAAATTTTTGCCGACAATGACGATAAGCTCACATCGACAGAACGGACACCCGAAATGGTCGAAATCTTTTCCGTGACTTTTTTGACGCAAGCTTGGCACGTCATGCCGGCTACTTTAAAAATTGAGGTTTCCATAAAATTATTTCACGTAAATTTTTGCACTATCCATCATGTTCATACCGCAACCAAATTTAATTTCCCCTTTGGCCAGTTTGCCAAGGTTGATTTCTACCATTTGGTTAAGAGGTAATTTCATTTTAATTTTATGGCTAGGAATCTGAACTGATGTCGAGCAGGTATCATCCGATGTACGTGTGATTTTAAGAATCACTGGATTTTCTGTCGTTACATCGATTTTACTTGGAACAAATCCATCTTCAGTGACAGAAATATCCACAATCGTATCTTTGGCCATCGCGGATAGACTAAAAGCAGACACGACTAAAACTAACTTTACAAATTTCATTTTAACTCCTTTGAAAAAACGGTAAAACATACGCAAATAAAAACCCTATTAAATATATACTCACACTAAAAATAAACAAATTCAGACTGTATTTTCGACCCTTGATACAGGCATCTCTGAGCCGTGGATCAAGGGGACATGGTGCATTTCTATTTTTCCAAATCAAAAATCCATTTAACGATAACATGAAACCCGAAAAAATAAACACTTCAATTTTGTATTGAGAAATCCAAATCAACGCCGGAAAATTTGAGGCTAACCCGGCCAGTGTGGCACCTAATCCTAGGCTCACTAGCAAGGCCGGTAAGGCACAACAAATTAAAGTGCTCATGGACCCAAAAAGCGTGAAGTAATTGATGATCGAATCTTTAAATCGAATCACTTAATTTCCAAAAACGGCTTCATAGCCAGCATCTTTTAAAACGTCTGCAATTGTCGTTTTCGACAATGATTTTCCCTCTTTAAATTTCAGTTTAACGTAGTTATTCTCTAAGCTGACTTCGATCGAAGACACTTCTGGGTGCTTTTTAAAATTTTTCTCAATCCCTTGAGCGCAAAAAGCACAAACCATACCCTTGACGCCCACTTTAATTTCCTGCGGCGCCACTGCTGCAACGCTAGCAACGTTAGCAACGGTTTCTGTTTTCAGTTCTGGACTCTGGGCTGTTACTTTTTTCGCGTGAACGAGCGATCCAAATAGTAATACAATAAAAAATAATTTCTTCTTCATAGTTCCTCCTTACAAGTGAATCATAAAATTAAACGCAAAACCGCCGTTAAAGTCTGCACCGATTTCCCACAATGTATTTTTCATATAGAATCTAAAAAATTGTGTGGTCTCGATACTTTCTGTGTTGTGCTTTGTGAACTGAGCGATAAACCAGATATTCAAATCATTATAGTCCGCCAGAAACGGAGCAAATCCCAGCCTAAACTTAGTGTGATTATCGTCTTTTTCAGTCCACGCCAAATTTTGTCGGTTATCTCTGAGCATATAAAGATGCTCTAGGTAAATATAGCGCTCACGATTTTCCCAATCAGCCACCACTTCCGCAAGACTCACATTGGAATTCACTCCCTCATATTTTTCGACACCGGCTCCAAGGCTAAAATAAACATTTCCCTGAGAGCCTTCATTATTCCAACGTTTCGCTAAATAATTAACCCGAGGAATATAGAATTCGGATTTTTTTTCTTGGATATAGGTCGTACCCAATGCGAGCTGATGACTTAAAGAATAGGTCAATAGCACCTCATTCATCTGAGAGCTATTAAAAGACATAATGCCGATAGCCTCTTTATATGAGACAGGATGGGCAAAGGCTTTTATGGAAACCAAAAAACATATAATAAGTAGAGTTTTCATTGAATCCCTTCTGTTATCATTACGTTGAATCTATTGAGTTTGTGACAAAGGGCCTTTTTTTTAGTTAAATTGTCACAAAAGGCGATGGCTTTACGTATTTGATTACAAAGGGAGTCCAGTGAGTTCAGGATCTTCATTAAACGAACTAAGTGATGAACAGTTGATGAAACTGTATCAAGACGGCAATGATTCGGCGTTTAAAATACTTTATGAACGGCATTCCCCAAAAATTTATGGCTTTTTAAGTAAACGAATACGTCAAAAGGAAAAAGTGGCTGAAATTTATCAGGATGTTTTTATTAAAATTCACAAATCAAAGCATCTGTATAAACAGACGCTACCACTGCTTCCTTGGATATTTACTGTTACTAAATCCGTCATGTTGGACGAGTTAAGAAAAGATAAAAATATCGTCTTGGTTGACCTTGAAGAAATAGAAAATAAACCGTCTCAAGTGACCAGTCAGGAGTCTGCAATTGATATTGCGGGAGTACTTAACCAACTTCCACAAGTCCAACGACAAGCGATTGAGTTACGATATATAAATGACAGCACTTTCGAAGAAATCTCGGCTCAGTTAAAAGTAAATCCGACCAATGCACGACAGTTGATTAGTCGCGGTCTTAAAAAAATGCGTGAACTCATTGGCGAAGAAGGAAAATCATGAATAACAACAATCAAGATTGGACTAAAGATTATCAGAATTTTTTAGAATCAACTCAAAGCGAAGTCCCTACTCAATTAAGCCAATCGACTCATTTAATGATTCAAGACTTAATTAATCCAAATGCGTGGTTTGTATTTCTAAAACTTCTTGGCATTCATAGTATTGTTGGCGGACTTTCGCTTTCTATTTGTCACCAGTTTGGATTGAATCCATTTAATACGGAAAAATCCTTAGCCGATTGGTTTATGACCGTGGGTGGACACAACCTTTGCATGCTTGGGTGTGGCGTTTTATTTGTCAGCGTGAGCTTTTTCGCGGCCGGTTACTTTTTCTCTATTGAAGAAGTCCGGGCGTTAAGAAAAAATGATTTACTTCATAATTTTTCACTGGGACTGATTTCATTGGGTGCTTTTGCAGCCTTTGGTGCCGAGCTGGCACTAAGTATTGCTGGGCTTTGGCTCTTAGGCGGATTTATTGGTGGACTCGTATCAATGGCCGCGGTGTTTAAATTAAAAGGCGTGCGATTCGAAGTCTAAAATAATTAAGGCAAATAACTGGAGTTAAACGCCTTACGTCCCGCACGCTGCTCAATGGATTTTTCGGGCGTCTGAATCAAGATCTGCGACAATGCCGCAGCCCGATCCACCAGCTCACCCGCAGCATCACGCAGAGCTTGGCTTTTTTCGACGAATTGAACGTTGCGCTCCATGTTCTCTGCAGTCCAACCCAGTGAATGGGCGATAAACGGAAATGGCGGCAAATGAAAGCCGAGCTCAGAGAAAAATCCCATCATCTGTCCCGCGACAGCCTGAATATTGTCTTGCCCGCCAGTAATTATAAATCCTGCGACTTTATTTTTTAAAAGCTGATTATTGTGCGTGGTGATTTGGTTTTGGATACAATTCAGTCGCTCGGTCATTTTAAAATACAGCGAGCTTGCGGACCCCCAACGAATCGGCGTTGCAATCAGGATTACATCGGCCCAGTGAACGATATCTTCATACACACGACCTAACTGGTCCTTAGGATCCATTTGAGTAATCGAACACGGCCAGGTGCAGGCGTGGGAACTTTTAGAATAAAATCCCTCACAATGACGAAAATTTAATTCTCTGAGTTTATGTAAGTTCGTATCAAAGCCACGATCTTTGGCGTGCTTCAGCGCATGCTCTAACAACATTTCTGACGTTGATGGCCGCGGATATTTTAAATCCATAACCGTCGCGGAAATTCCAGCGATGCGAATCGGTCCAGCTGCTCTTTCTGGTGATCGTGCCAATGTATGTTTGGGATGCGGCAAATGTCCACGTTCAGTTTTAGAAGCTAAATCCACAAAGAGCTGATCGCCTTCGATTTTTAATTTATACATTGGAACTTTGTCGTCTTCGTAACCTGGCTCACCGAGTCCTGTTTTGCGATGAAACTTGTAGTAATGCCACGGACACACCACATAGTCGCCTTCTAAGGTGCCATTGCCAAGTGGACCACCTACGTGATTACACACGCCAGAGAGTGCTGCGAATTCGCCGTCTTTAAAACTTAAAGCCAATTTTTTATCGGCGACCGCGATTTGTTGAAGTGGCTTTTTTTTAAGTTCAGCAACAGAGCCTAAAGACGTCCAGTTTTCCATATTTATTAATTTCCTTAAACTAGGTTGCGTTAGCTTAAGCTAGAAAATGTTTTGCATCAATAGTGCGTTGAGGCAATAACCACATTTTGGTCCATATGAACCAAAATGTGGTTGATATCGACCAAAAACTGGTGAATACTAATACACATGTTAGAGGGTATATTCGGTAATAAAACCGCCGAAAAGGTTTTACTTCATATTTTTCATTACGGTGAGTCTCATGCGTCAGCTATAGCACAGGATTTTTCAGTCGCGGTAAATCCAGTGGTGCAACAATTAAATCGATTTGAACGTGCAGGCGTCTTAGTTTCCAAAGAATCAGGTCGATCTAGAATTTACTCCTTTAACCCTAAATCTCCATTTAATAGACCGATCCAAGAAATCATCGAAAAAGCCTACGATTCGATTCCACTGAACGAACGCCAAAAACTTTTTGAATCGCGCAGACGACCTCGACGCAAAGGCAAACCTGTTCTGTGAAGGAACCCAAATGGGAAACAGCTAGCGAAGAAGACGTTTGGAAATTCGTTGCTTGGCATTTGGCTAAAAATGGAATCGAAACAGTTTTAGTCGGAGGCGCAGTGGCAGCTATTTATTCCGAAGGCATTTATAAATCTGGAGACCTTGATTTTGTTTTAAAAACGTATTCTGCAGATATTATTCCCAAAGTTATGGAATCGATCGGATTCAAATTGTCCTCGGGAAGGCACTACATTCACCCCAAATGTGAAAAATTTGTGGAATTTATGTTTGGCCCTGTGGGTATAGGAGGCGACGTCAAAATTAAACCCGATGAAATAAATATTAAAGGACAAACTCTTTTTATCTACTCACCGACCGATTGCATACGCGATCGTTTAGCTTCATATATTCATTTCAAAGTCCGAGAATGTTTGGATCAAGCTGTGCTGGTCGCTAAAAAATTTCCTTTTAACCACAAAAAAGTTAAAGACTGGTGCACTAATGAAGGCGCGCCTGAAGCTTACGACGTATTATTGCGTAAAATAAAAGATGTTAAATAATGCTGACAATGCTTATTTTGGATTTGGAATTTCTTTGCGTTCCATTTTCCCGCGATTACGGATAATCAATCCGTCTAAAAACTTTCTGAGTAATTGATCGCCACACTCCTGATAATTCGGATGATCTTCAGTTCTGAAAATAGCAGAAAGTTCTGATTTTGAAATTTCGAAGTCGACGTGTTTTAAACACTCTAAAATATCCGTGTCCCGAAAAGACAGAGCGACTCGCAATTTTTTCATAATATCGTTATTTGTCATAACGCAGTCTTAAAACTAAAAAGGCTGGGGCGCAAATCAAAAACCACTGTAGGGACTGACAACCGCCGCACACCCTATATTTTTTTCTGCGGCTTTGGCGTCTAACCACGTTTAACGCGAGCCCTAGTGGGTACCTGGTGGACTGCCCTTTGCTCCTTTACCGTGTAAACGTTCCCGGGGTGGGAATCAGAATTAAGTTTATCGGGGGATAAAATGAAATATTCAAACACTGTACTGATCACTATGTTGTTTTCGATCACGGTATTATCAACAACGATGGCTAAAGCCAATGACGACTTATTTGAATTACAAGTCGAATCAGAAATCGTAACCGCAGACGCCGTATTTGACGTCGACGCCGTTCAAAAATCCGAAGAGGCCTTACAGGAAACCCGACAGTTGCGGGACACCAGCATTCCACGTTTGCGCGAAGAAATTCGCCAAGCCTACGTCACTCAAAAATGGGCGCGCCAACAAATCAAAACTAACGAAAAAGAAGCCGCGCAATTAGAGCGAGAACGCACCGAGGCTCAATCCGAATTGAATAAGGCGACTGTGCATATGCAAAAAACCGATCGTCTGTTAAAGTCAGCTCAGGGGCATTTTGATCGCAAACAAAAGTCCCGCGACCTAGTTATTGAAAAACGCGAAATGGCGATCAAGCGAATGAATCAAAGAATCGATGCTTCGCAATTAATGGTGGCCAAAGTTGAACAAGCTGAACGTGAATTGAAAATGGCTGAACTGCAGTATCAAAAAACTTTACAGCTAGAACGTGAACAAAAAATGGCGTTAATGAAAAAACAAAATCACTTAAAAAAGCGAATTGCTGCGGCTAACATAAAAACCAATCGCGTAAAATCCATGATGAAGAAAGTTGTTCTTGGCCGCGCCGGATAATTTAGTCGGATAATTTAGCCAATTAAACTAAAGCTCAGCTTCGGTCGCATTTAAAATATCAGAGGCTTCCCAGTGAGGGAGGTCTTCTTTTAATCCAGCCAGTAAAGTTTCTAGATACGACTCAGCCGTCCCACGACGGCTGGGGTCACAAACGCCGCTAGCGGTTTCGCGCCATTCAGGTGAAAGCGCCAAACGGCTTCGTAATGCTGTTGTAAATAAATCAATCCATGTGGGCGCCGTAAACGTAAAATTTAAAGCCAAGGCTTCGCCTTTGGCTTCGGTCGAATGCCAGTAGCCGCGTGGTACAAACAGGAGTGACCCTGGTTTTAGCTCAATAGTCTGCGCCGACTTCGGCATTGTGGTTGGCAACTCTTCATTTAAGTATCCGGCTAAGTATCCGGCCATTTCAGCGTCTGGCTGAGTTCCCATCGTGTGCCGAGTCAGTGGGTTTGCTAAGTGTTCATTAGCAGCCAGTTTCCAAATTTTTGTTCCGTGGATTTGTAAAACAAAATTAATATTCTGATCAAAGTGCGGAGCAGTCCCTTTGCCATCGGGAGTAACGTAAATTAAACAGCGTGAATACGTTTGCGTAGAAATTCCTAAATCAGTTCGAATGCGTTGTAGCCACGTTTGCAAAAGCGGAGAAATACGGTGAGCTTCATTAAAAAGTAGGCCCATGCCATTTTTAAATAACTTTTTGGCGTCTTTTGGGTTGGTGTCGATCGAGCTAGATTCATCTCGCAGATCAGGAAGATGAGCCTGAATACTGTGGGGCCACATATTTAAAAGATTTTCTAACGACGCCAAAAATTCTAAACTTCGCAAAGCCGTCAAAGCCTCTTTGGGATGATGAACGACGATGGGCACATTTTTTTCAAGTTGAGCGAAAAAATCAGCCGGAGTTTGGGGGTAAATAAGTGCTGCTAAACCTGGTTTCATTCTTAGTCCTATATACAAGTTTCAAAATATTAGCTATGATTTTTCTAGAGATTGTTTAAAGGTCTCCAAAGGATTCAAAGTGCGCATACGACAAATGGGATTTTCTTCACGGCTTAAAGCTCACCGCCATATACTCACCTTAGAAACCCTTAAATTTATTGTTGAATATCTTAAAGAGCCCAACGCAAAACAGGCCGCGCGGAATTCTGGAATTCCAGAAACCTACGCAGCCAGACAGGGCCAATGGCTTAAAAAACATTCGATGGTTCAGGCCGCGTTAGAAACTGAACTCGATCGTCGCGAACTATTACAACTTGAAAAAGCAATCGCCGAAATTGATCGCCAAATGAATATTTGCAAAAATATTTTGAACTTGGAAGACACTTAAAATGTTCTCATTAAATTCAATTGCGGGGTTTAATTCCCCTTACGTCCGCCCCATGATGGGCCCACGTTTGAGGTGTTAACGTTGCGTCCCTTGTTGGGCTGAAACTTTCGGAATCCCTCGGTGGTCGCCCCAGATTTTTGGGCGTCCTCTTTACCTTTGGTTTTTTCAACAAGTGGCTTCTTTTTTACGGCAGTCTTTTTCATGTGCGTAGAAATAGCACAAAACCCAATTTAATCAAGTATAAAGACCAAGGCAAACAATCAGTCCGACGGAATTAATCAAAAATTTCAGATAAGAACGATTTTTTTCGTTTATAATACCGTTCATCCTTATGGTCGTCTTTGTATCGATCGTATTGCTTTAAGGGAGCGGCGGTTTGAACGGGCTGTGAAGAAACCGATTTTTCAATCAACTTATCAAGCTCACCGCGATCGAGCCACACGCCACGGCATTCCGGGCAGTAGTCGATTTCGATTTCTTGTCGTGCTGTCATAACTAAAGTGACTTCTTTACAGGTCGGACATTTCATAATTACTCCTTCGCTTTATTTTATATTAAACCGGCTTGAACTATTCTCAAAGACGATAAATACAATGAAGTTGTTTGTTAAAAGCGATTGTCTAGACACAAACATTGAAATCGATTTAAATAAATTAATGAATCCAAATTCCCCACTCACAATTTATGCAATGATCGGCGCTATTGGTTCTGGCAAAACAACGCTGGCGCGAAAAATTTCAGTTGAACAAAATGCCGAATTTTTTTCGTTGGATGGAACAATTAAAAGTTTCAACGTGCCGATCAAGACGATATACGATTACGAACTTCATATGGAAAAGGCGCGCGAGATCATGACTTCAAAAGCCATCGAATGGCTGAACAAAGGTCGCTCCGTGGTTTTTGATATTGGCGGACCTTGGCCCTGGTTAAAAGGCATGGCCGATTTTACGGATACAAAAATCGAGATTTATCTTTTTGAAATCTCGAGCGAAGAGCGCTGGCGGCGTGTACAAAAACGCAATCTTGAAAAGCCTGAAGGCATTTACCATTTTACAATGACCAAAGAAGAATTTGATAGCCAAAATCCAATGCGTGGGGCGCCACCTCTTGTGCCCGGGTTAAAAGTAATAAAAATTACCAAGTAGATCCTCTGGCGGCAGCCTGTGTTGCCATGAGATGTCAAATTTAAAAACCCGCTACTTAGGTTCGGCCCTTTACACATCGGATACGCCTGATAAAAAAACATACATCCATTATTTTGCAAATGCCGGCCACGGTTTTTGGGGGCTGGATGAATTCATTCGCAAAAATTTAGTAGTCGAATTTTTACTAGCAAATTAGGCATTCAGTCTTTACAGTAATAAAAATTACCGAGTAGATACAAACAGCTTAAGTGAGAATACATGCAAGATCATAATTTTTTAACATTCCCGGGAAAAATTCACTTAATTAACACCGACCATGAACTACATGCAGTTACAAACCAACTATCGTCGATCACTGAATTCGGATTTGACACAGAAACTCGTCCTGCCTTTAAAAAAGGGGAAGTTTATCAAGTTGCCCTTTTGCAACTTTCTACAGAAACCGATGCGTTTATAATTCGACTTCACCGAGTGAAACAAATCGACATTATTAAAATAATT
The DNA here is from genome assembly GCA_043771495.1 of Bdellovibrio sp. Classification (GTDB taxonomy): domain Bacteria; phylum Bdellovibrionota; class Bdellovibrionia; order Bdellovibrionales; family Bdellovibrionaceae; genus Pseudobdellovibrio. Next base: position 14,371 of record JAYVHE010000021.1, read on the forward strand.
TTTGAAAATCCAGACGTGTTAAAAGTTGGAGTCGCCATTCGCGATGACTTAAAACAATTGCAGAAACGTTTTTCATTCACGCCAGAGAATTTTGTTGAACTACAAGATTTAGCCAAAACTAAAGGCTTAGAAAATTTTGGGCTCAAAGGAATGACCGAAGAAGTTTTGCACGCCACCATCACCAAAGGTCCAAAAACCACAAATTGGGAGGCCAGCGAACTGACGGATCGCCAAATTTTGTACGCGGCGACGGACGCCTGGATTGGATTAAAACTTTACCAAGCGATCAATCACCCAGAATTTAAAAAATAAATTTATCGGGTACATTTTTCGCAAAAAACGTAATGATCCGGGGAAATTTATCCCGCAAAAAATTAAATTATTTTTTATCCTTCGCCAAATTGTTTATATGCAAAAACAATCACGGCCTTTTTTTTGCTGTATTCAGTAAATTAAACAACCGAAGGAGATATCATGAAAAAAAACCAAAATAAATCTATCCGCTCTGGTTCATTGCAAGATATCAGCAACAATAATGGTTTTCACGATTTTGAAGATTCAATCGAACGTGAATACGGACCTTATTCAAGTTTACGATCGATGGGAAATGCCTATTGGCAAGATACTAATCGGCGGTCAGGCCCACATTTTGGCAAGGGCCCTAAAGGATATCAACGTGCCGACGAACGCATCAAAGAAGACGTTTGCGAAGCCTTGTTGATCCACACAGAAATTGATGCCACAGAAGTTGAAGGCGAGCACATTTCTGGTGTGAGCGACGTCAAAAATGATTTACGTATTTTGACATCCGTCGAAGGTGCGAAACCCGGTTGGGGTGCAGAAATACCAAGTCGAAGTGTCTTGAGCTCTAAACGGAATTCACACTTGAGTTAAACACTTCCCTCAATTATTTCAGTTGAACTATTTTGTAATGTTGATTTGCCCCGGTGCAATCCGACAGCATACGGACGTTTTAAAATCTGGAAATTACGAATAAACGCCGCCCAAAAAACTCCCAGCCGCAAAGCCTGATCCCACCAAACGAAGCGCGACTTTTTCGTTCTTCCAAAATATCAATTAATTCTAGATACGCATCTAATAAAACTAAGGCGATCGCCGTCCATAATAGAACACCTGATGTATTAAAAAAAAAGTAAAAGTGAAAGTGGCACAAACACAAATGCACGCGCCGTGTGAATTAAATGCTCCCGCCGTGCCGCAGGTAATAAATGCAGTTTATATTTAATCAGATGAAAATAAAGTCCGTCGAAGGTGCCCAATGCAATAAACAGCACCATTAGAATGAGGATTGTTGTATACATACTAAATATTATAGTGCCTTTAAAATGTTCTCGTCAAAGCCAATACACACAACTTGGCCGTTACTCTCTAAAATGGGTCGTTTTATGGCTGAGCTATTTTTAATTAATAGGTCTACTTTTTTAACAGTGTCGCAATTAGGAATACCATACATTTTATATTTCATAAATTATCTCTCAAAACGAAGAGCCTTTTTCTTTTAAAAAACTAATTTCATCAGGCGTTGATTGACGACCTAAAATTTGATTGCGATGGGGGTGTCGGCCAAAACGATCAATAATTTTTTTATGCAGTAATTCAAATTTTAATCCGCTTTCAAGACCCTTTTGCAAAAACAACACCACAGCCAACTCATGAATTTTACGATCCTCGCTGTGCATGTAAGGCATGTGTCTAATTCAGCATTTTTAGCGAAACGTATCTTGGGATCTAACTCGCGAAACCAAAAATTAAAAACATCTTTTGGTGTAGCTTGTCGTGTAGCTTTGCTGTTGAGCTTATTTAGAGCCGTTGCCATAGCGCGATTAAACTATAATTCCTGCAAAAAACAAAAAGATTCCTATTTTCGACTCGTTTTTTTATCGAATTTATGTTTGAATGCCGACCATTATGGATTTAATTTCTGTCACAACTACAACGGCCGCAAAACCAAAACCACCTGTCGATATGTTAGGCTTTGGTAAATACTTTTCTGACCATATGCTGATTTCTAAATACGACTCTGAAAAAGGCTGGTACTCGACAGAAATCACACCATATCAATCCTTACAGTTAGATCCTGCAGCCAGTGTTTTACATTATGGCCAGTCTTTATTTGAAGGCATGAAAGCCTTTCGCCAAGCCAATGGGGATTGCGTCTTATTCCGTCCCCAGTTTAATTGGAAACGTCTTTGTGATGGTGCGGAACGTTTATGTATGCAGGCCCCACCGGAAGACGTCATGACCCAAGGAATTCGGCAATTGGTTCAATTAGAAAAAGAGTGGATCCCCAAAGAAAAAGGCGCTTCACTTTATATTCGCCCGACGTTAATTGGGACCGAATCCTTTTTAGGGGTTCGCCCATCCCAAGAGTATATCTTTTTTGTGATTTGCTCGCCTGTGGGTTCGTATTATGCTGAAGGCGCAGAGCCTGTTCGCATTTGGGTTGAAGACCGCTACACTCGCTCAGCTCCAGGCGGACTTGGCGCCACCAAAGCTGGAGCCAATTATGCGGCCAGTTTAAA
>JAYVHE010000022.1:0-6105 GCA_043771495.1 Bdellovibrio sp.
GTTTTACTTGCGGCCGCAATGATTGAGGTTTCTTCGACCGCCATCGGAATTAAAACGGGTTTGCCATCAATGACGAAATTCGTTGCCACTCCCATAGGAATTTGAAAGTAGCCAATTGCATTTTCGATAAATTTTTCACCAAGGTTGATGGAGTCGATTCCACCGTTTTCTAAAAATCGCGCGTCAGCTTCAGAAATATAATCTGAATTTAAAAGAAATTTTAAACGTTCCTTATAACTCAATTTTGAAAAGCCCTGAAACGGGTTAGTTTTCATACCAATTCTTTTCCATAACCAGTGTATTTAAATCTACCACACCCATGGCAAACATGGCCACCTTAAGTTCAAGTTCAAACTCTGTCATTGCACTCAATAGTGCAGACTCACCTTTTAAACAGGCCTTCATTAAAGGCTGTGCCAATCCAACCGCTGTTGCACCTAAACAAATACATTTGGCTGCATCGACGCCAGAACGAATGCCGCCAGAAGCCCACATCTGCGTTCCCTTTAAACCGTCTGAACCGGTCAATTTAAAGTCGTGAATCTTTTTCAGCATTTCGGCGTTTGAATAGCCCCATTGATCAAAGGCTGAAATCATTTTCAGTTTATCGAGTTGGTGGCTCCCGCCCTTTGGCTTTTGCGAACGCAGAGCTTCGATGTAACCCCAATGAGTTCCGCCGTGACCGGCTAGGTCAACCACTTGAACCCCGATTTGGGATAATTTTTTTAATGTTTCTAAATCAAATCCAAAACCAACTTCTTTCACGATCACGGGTACTTTAGATTTTTGCACCAGTTTTTCGATAGATTTGTAGCCATTTTTCAAACTGAACTGTTCAGAAAAATCATTTTGAAAAAGTTCTTGAATAGAATTTAAATGGACGATGAATGCGTTCGATTGCAGATTTTTTTGCAGCTCTAAAATTTTTTCGATCGGAGTTGCAATGACCTGTTCTATGCCAATGTTTGAAAGCACAAAAACGTCAGCATACTTGCTGCGTAATTTTTTCCACTCTTGCACCGCTGTCCAATCAAAAAGTTCTTTTTTTTGCGAACCAACACCAAACATCCAGCGTTTTTTTTGTGCGGCCGCCATAAATCGCGAATTGATCTGGACGCTTTTTTGATGACCCGCAGTCATTGAGCTAATAAAAAAAGGCGAACAGTTTTTATAATTCAAGATCGTCGTTTGAATATCGACATCCGAGAATTGCAATTCTGGCAATGGCCGATGAAGCAGTTTTATTCTAGAAAAATCAGAATCAACTTTACTTTGTGACGATTCATCAAGCGCCCATTTGATGTGGTCTTTTTTGCGAGTTTCAAAATTTCGTTTCGATTCTTTCATGTCGTCCTTCGACGGTGCCAGGCTACTTTTCCGGACGCGTCGTGTCCGGAAAAGTAGCCTGGCACCAAAAAAAAAGGCGAGATTTTGGTCTCGCCTTTTAAGATCTTAATTCGTGTACCAAGCCGAGATTTATTTAATCGCGTGCTGGCATAAAGATGTGAACGCAGTCGCATCTTGTAAAGCCATATCTGCTAAGATCTTACGATCTAAAGTGATTCCAGCTTTAATCAAACCACCAATCAAACGTGAATATGTAGTTCCGTTTAAGCGTGCTGCCGCATTGATACGTTGATTCCACAAAGCACGGAATAAACGCTTTTTCATCTTACGATGTTTATAAGCGTAAACCATACCACGGTCATTTTTTTCAACCGCATGGGTGTATGAACGAGATCCTGCTGAGTAGTAACCTTTTGCTCTTTTTAAAACTTTTTTGTGACGACGACGATTTGTCATCCCCGATTTTACGCGTGCCATGACCTACTCCTTAAAACCCAAACTGACGTTTGATTTGCAACATGTTGGCATCAGCTACATATCCAGCTTTGCCCAGTTGACGTTTTGGTTTAGAGCTCATGTGACTGTTTAAATGTCGTAAGCCCGATTTTTTTCTTTTAACTTTTCCGCTTGGTTTTACGCGAAAACGTTTTTTTGCACCAGAGTGCGTTTTCATGAGTTCCCTTCCTCCGATATGGCGTGCAGAATTATTTTTATGGCGAGCACACATTGAGCTCAAGCCTAACTGCATCTTTTTAGCCTTTATCAGCCTTAAAATGAACTTCCGACAATAATGATTTTTGTCACTAGTGGCAACAAAATTGACAGTTCTTACTTGGAAAAATTATGCATACGAATTAAGCATTTCTATGATATAGTCAACGCCTATGAAAAACCTTTTTTTGCCAACCTTGCTTGCCGCTATTTTATTTAATTCTTCAATTACTTTAGCACAGACTTGTAACTTCCCCCCTGTTGAGCGCCTTAAGATCGGGTCCGAGATCAGTACCTTTGTGTATGATTTCTGGGTTTTCTCTAAAGATAACTTAAAAAAAGATTTTAAAAAATTCCCATTTGTTTTGGATGGCGATGGTCCTGTTGTTGGTGATTATCACTTTAATAATGTTGGTGCTTACTATAACTACAATGAATCTAAGAAAACTGGAAAAGTTGAAATGGCCGTCATCGACATGGATGACTCTGGATCTGGAAATCAATTTGGTGATTTAATTAAATTATTACTTTATGTCAAATCTGAATTTAAAGATGATTCTTTAACAGAACTGGCTTTGGAACACTATGTGAGTGGATTAGAAAAAAAAGCCGGCGATGTAATGCCAAAACTCGATGATAAATTAGCTGGTAAACTTGAAGATCTTAAAGCGATTTTAGCTTTGTCAAAAAGCGATTTTGATTTAATGAATCAAACCTATGCGACCAAAAAAATGAAGGGCAACAAGTTTGATAAAGACTGGGGCCTTAAAGATCTTTCTAAGCTAGATTCAAATCGTAAAAGCGACGAAGAAAAGGGTCGTAAATACATTGAAAAACTAGGTAAAATTTTAGATTCAGGATTTCGTATAAATGAGTCAGGCAGTAGTATTGGCGCCTACCGTTTTGTTTACCTTGTCGAAACCAAAGACAAAATCAAAGTTAAAAAAGACGATGAACCAGTTTACAAAATTGTAGAACTCAAAGAAAACAATTGTCCAGGAACAGTTAAATACGCCGACCAAGAAAATCAAGTTGACCGATTTAAATCCAACAGAAAAAACTTACAGTCAGAGGATTTCTGGAAAGAAGCTAAAGTTGTTGATTTGGGTCACATCACATATTTACTTCGTGTAAAGCAAGCCAACCCTCTTGAAAAACTTAAAAAAGATGATAAAAATCTAAAAGCTTATACGGCGTTTTTTGCCTATACACTGGGTCGCATTCATGCGCCAACGGCTCACGCTAGTTACGTGAATGGACTTACTAAAAACAAAAGTGAAAAAACTTTCGTAAAAGCGACTGAAGAATTCGTTAATGAGTATCACAAATATTTAGCTAAACGTACGAAGAAGTAATTTTCTAAAATTCAAATATTCAATTCAACTATGGATTAGGAGTGAAAACAATCACTCCGCCAGATTGCAGACCACTGCTCATCATGCGCGGAGCTCCCACCATAACGTCTGCTCCACTGAACGAAATACTGGATCCGAACCCAGAGCAAGCTGATGATCTTATTGATAAAATGGATTTCGCAGGAGCTATTTGGCAGAACTTAGATTCAACTTAAGACAACGGCATTTTTTGAGTTAAAAATCGATAACCTGCGGTCTTTGAAGTGTCTCAAAATGAAATAATTTTTGTCACGGTGTCAAACTCGTAGTCAGCAAAAGCCATTCATCTTCGTTATACCTGTGATCACAATGGTTTGGAATTCGCAGTTTTTCTTAGTTATTCAAAACTAGGAGAACGTATGCTGTTGAACGTAAAAGGAATGACTCAGTCATTTTTATTGATTTCTTTGACCCTTGGCCAATTCGCTCAAGCCACATTAACCCCAACTCGCGCTGATCGCGGACAATCAAAAGTATTTTTTGATATTCCAAATAGCGGTGGTCGCCAAGAAGCTTGTATCATTCCACGATTTTTACCCGGCGTTAAATATGCAAAAGACGCATTAGAAACGATGCAAGAGCTTTGTTCTTTGAACTTTCATGCAACAACAGTGACGCCCGGCCAGCGCCCGGCTTTAGCCTGTCAAAAATTGAATTCGACCAATCCTGGGTTAAATATTTACGACTTAAGTGATGCCATCACTAGCCATTCAGATAAAAATATTAACTGCTCGAATGTCGAATTATATTCCGATAAAGATTTAGTTGAAAAAGCTGGTAAATATAAACAAAGCACAAGCTGCAGTTACACGCCAGGAATCATGGCGTACTTTCACGTTTCACAAGCTTTAGGAAAAGTCGGAAACGTTCCGGAAGCAGTTATGCGGACCTTTGATCTACAAAGTCACTTAGAAATCGCTGACGATGCCATGGAGCGTATTGCTTACGTTAAGAAACACGATCCAAAGCTTTACCAAAGTTATTCAATGATTGAATTAACATTGGGTTCTCTACGAAATAAGTTAGCTAAACCAACAGACCCTAAACATTCGGATGCATTAATCACTGATGGATTTAAAGAATCATTCGGGGCATTTTTATTAAATCCAAACCGTGAAGATCGTTATGCTGAATTATTTGTTCGCCCTAATGATGCTGATGTTAAAAACGCTTTGGCCGTTGATAAAAACGCAAAACCGAATTTGCAACGCGCATTTGCCTTTAAACGTGCGCAACCACACTTTCAGATAGTTAAAAATCCGGCATCAATTAAAAGTTTAGTTTCAGCTGAAATGGGTAACTACGACACCTTAATTAATATGCGAGATATCGCTGACATGGTTGTTATCGATACGATCATGAGTCAAGAAGATCGTTTTGGTAACGTCGCATACCAACCGTTCACTGCGCTTTTATTACAAAATGCTGAAGGCAAAGAAAAAATTGAACTTGTTAATCCAAAAAAGGTTCAACAAAAAGTCATCGAATTTAATAAAGAAGGTTACAAAGTTATTTCAACAGACGAAGTTAAACAAATGATCTTAAAAGACAACGACTGTTCAGTTTCTCGTGACAACGTTTTAGGTAAAGCAGGTCTTGTGAAAGAGCTTTCGCATCTTGACCCTAAAACTTACCAAGGACTTTTAAAATTCAACGCGTCTTTACAAGATCCAGCTGTTAAAGCGATCTTCCGCGTCGATTTTTATTTTTCTGAATCTGATTACGCAAAAATGCAACAGAACGCAAACCAAGTTACAAAACTTTTACAGACCGCTTGCCAAAATCAAAAGCTAAACTTACCTGGGCAAAAATTGCACTTAGACTTGGATATCGAAGGCTATATGGAAACTGGAACGGTTGCTGCGCAGTCGTGTGAATTACAACCCTAATTTTTAATAAGTACTCATAAAAAAGGATTAAACCGTGAAACTAAAACATGCCCTCTTATTACCATTATTAACGCTCAGTTTTTCAAATGCTTTAGCGTTAACAGGTAAAGAATTAACCGCCGAAAAGAAAAGTATCGATCAGTTCTTACAAAATCTTGGATACGAAGATTACGTTAAGATCATGAAAGGTAATTTAGAAGCTAACCGCTTTATCAGCCCGAACGATCCTGAAAAAGGCCAAACCGTTTTGGCTGAACAAATTAAAACATACGCGGTTTTTAATAACTCTCGTCAATTAGCCGTGCAATTATTAGCATTGATTAATGATGACGATATGAATAAAGACGAAGTTTCTGCGGACTTAATTGCGTTTGCAGTGAACATGATGAAATTGGCTCCGTTAATGCCGAATACAGATTACAAACCAGAAGCGACTGAACAAGAAGCTTGGGACAAAGGTTGGGCGGCAGCGACTGAAAAAATCAATTCTCACACAGATCAAATTGCGGCGGACTTAATCAACGTTTTATTAAATAAAAACGACGAATTAAAATTTGCAGCTAATCCAGAAGCTCCAGAATATGCAGCTAAATTAAAAGAATTCTCGACTGCACGTACAAAGATGGGTCACTTAGTTAAATTTATGTATACCAACAGCGGAATGGGTCATTCAGCTTATTTAGGTAAAGCACTTGCTGCTGGTTTATTACGTGAAGACGTTAAAAACGGAAATAAAAAATTCGAAACAGCATTACGTAAAAAAT
>JAYVHE010000023.1:0-5672 GCA_043771495.1 Bdellovibrio sp.
ATGGTGTTTAGTCCGGCCCCAGTTTTTGAAGCCATTTCAAGCGCCAAAAGTGGATTTGTTCCAAATCAAAAAAATAAAATAATTCTGCTGTCTCCGCAAGGAAAACGCTGTGATCAGAGTTTACTAGAAGAGCTTTCGAATCAAGACCATATTGTTTTTGTTTGTGGACGATACGCGGGCTTTGATCAACGTATTAGTGCATTTTGTGATCTTGAACTTTCGATTGGCGACTATGTTTTATCGGGAGGAGAGTTGCCGGCCTTAGTTGTGAGCGAAGGACTTATGCGCCATAAAAAAGGTTTTCTAGGAAATGCCGATTCGGTAGTTAAAGATTCGTTTGCTGATGAAAATATTTTAGAAGCCCCACAATTTACAGAGCCTGCGCAGTTTATGAATCAAAACGTACCGGAGGTTTTGCTCAGTGGGCATCATCAGAAAATTGCCGATTGGAAACAAAACATGGCGATTTTAATGACCCTTAAAAAGCGACCGGATTTAATTGCAAATGTTGTTTCAAAAAAAATACCAAAGGCCATTAAGGCCTTTTATCAAAATCTGACCGCGACTGAAAAAAGTGTTTTAGGAGTAGAAAATTTAGAGCAGAAAATTGAGGATTTAATTAAGTGACCGATACCGACAAAAATCCATCCCATCAAAAACGCAAAGTTCCGTTAGCCGTGGCCTTATTGCATTACCCAACAATTGATCGCCAAGGGGATTTGGTCGCGACCAACATTACTAATTTTGATATTCATGACATTGCTCGGAGCTGTCGCGTCTACGGAGTCGAAAAATATTTTATTGTTCATCCGATTGGGGAGCAGCTGATGTTTGTTGAGCGGGTGTTGGATCATTGGCGCACCGGGGAAGGGTCCAAGTTTAATCCGATGAGGCAGACGGCTCTAACGTGTGTTGAAACAGCATCTAATGTTGAACACGCTTTAGCTAAATGGGGACATGTACGTGCTCGAATTGTTTCGACCCACGCAAGGACACTACCGGGACAAACTCCATTAAAGCTCAATGAGTTTCGAACAGTTTTAATGTCTGATCAAAGCCATACCCCTGCGGACGAGACCACGGAGGCCGCATATTTGCTGGTTTTTGGAACAGGTTTTGGACTGACTCAGGAATTTATGCGTTCGTGCTGGGGTGTTTTAGAACCGTTGAAAGGTGATTCGGCTGATGATTATCGACATTTAAGTGTTCGATCTGCCGCAAGTATCTGTCTTGACCGACTTTTGGGGTCGTGGTAACACATTATGTCTTATTTATAGAGTACGTTATTTAATGTAAAAGGGATTAGGAATTATTATGGCTAAAACGACTGCGACAAAATCGGCAAAAGCGGCTCCAAAAGCGGCTCCAAAAAAGAAATCATCTAATAAAGCTAGAGCGACTGGCGTGGAAACAAATTTGATCCGCCGCCTAACTGCTAAATTAGCTAATCCTAAAATCGCTGGTTTTTCTCCGGGCGATACTGTTAACGTTTTCGTTAAAGTTATCGAGGGTGAAAAAGAACGCGTTCAGGTTTACAAAGGCGTAGTTACTAAAATCCAAGGTCATATGCATAAAACTTTTACTGTTCGTAAGATTTCTGCGGGCGTAGGCGTTGAAAGAACATTCCCGTTCAATTCACCAGCTGTTGATTCAGTTGAAGTTGTAGCTCACGGTAAAGTTCGTCGCGCTAAACTTTACTACTTACGTGCACGTGATGGTAAGGCAGCTCGTATTGAATCTGAGTTAGCAGCAACTGGATCTGCGGCGACGGCTGCGGCGACAACTGCAAAAACTTAATTATTCAAAGTTTTGAAACTACTCGCAGACTATAATATTTGCGGTATAGATGAAGTCGGTCGAGGATGCTTGGCCGGCGTAGTTTGCGCAGCTGCGGTTATCTTTAAAGATAACTATCGCGGGCGCGGATTAAAAGATTCCAAATTATTGACTCACTCTGAGCGCGCCCGACGCGCTCACGAAATCAAAGAAAATTCTTTTTTTGCCATTGCAACTTCAAGTGTCGAAGAAATCGATGAGCTTAATATTTTACAAGCCACCTTCGTGGCTATGAAAAGGGCGGTTGTTGAATTGGAAATCCAATTGAAAGAAGCAAAGCTGGCTAGGGATTTTAAACCGGTGCATTTTGCAATTGATGGTCGTGACCGAATTCCAAACTTTGGAAAACGTTTGCAGAAAAGTTTCATTCAAGGGGATCGTTTAATCAAACAAATTTCGGCCGCTTCGATTTTAGCGAAGGTGCATCGCGATCAAATGATGATTGAGTTAGACCAACAGTTTCCTGAGTATGGATTTTGCAAACACAAGGGCTATGGAACAAAAACCCACGTCAGCGCTTTACAAAAATTTGGTCCTTTACCGATTCATCGCAAATCATTTGCACCCGTACGACTTGTTATCGGGCGAAATTCGGATTCCCAGATCTAGGGTTTCGAGTCCCACTAAAACCTACAGTTCCCGATTTCGAACGGACCAGACGAAAGGTCTTTGGGCCGAAGATCAAGTTATTGCGCACATGTGTGATCTAGGATGGCAACTGCGTGGACGGCGTAAAAAGTTAATCAACGGTGAAGTCGACTTAATTTTTAAAAAACAAAAGTCTTATTTCTTTATAGAAGTAAAATATTTAAATTCCAGCTGGAATATTTTTGAGCGTGTGACTTTTGATCAGAAACGCAAACTGATTCGAAACCGAGTTTATTATTCATTGCGGTTTAAGGAATTTAATTTTTTGACGGCAATTGCATTTGTAGGTCCTTTGATAAGTGATCCTAATAACTTAAATTTAATTCACTTGGAGGAATAACTTTTGGAGATTTTCCATCCCACGAGAAATCGAGTTTAATCTTCCATTCGGCTTTTTGACCAATTTTTTGATCACGAAAAAAATTAATGGCCCAGCATTCGCCCGGTGGTTTGAACTGGGCTATGAGGGAATGTTTTCGAAGCCTTGAGTCTGATGTTTTTTCTGAGCTGGCATCGAGAACGACTCCGGTCAGCAAATTGAGATACCTGGTCGCAAAACCAATTGATAAAGCTAAGTCATCTTGATTGGGCGGGGCTGTTCGTCGGGCTGTGTAACCAATTTTGAAATACTGTTGCTGTTGATTTAAAAACGTTAAAGTCGTGGTTGAATTGGTCGCTTTTAGATTGTGATAGTAATCAAACTGATTTGAAAGTGTAAATTCATTCAAATAAAGATTTGAAGTTCCAGATAGTGTAGATAGGGCTTGTCCGCTGTTTTCTTTTCGAGAGGCTTGATAGACATCATAGGATTGATTTAATTTAAAATCCAAGATCGGACTTATTGAGGTGTCGCCGGCTTGGCGACTGATCACACGATTTAGTAATACCAGAGTAACTAAGTGGCGGTCATAAATTCGATCCTCGTAATCGAACTGCAGTCCGTAACTGTTGCGAAGATCACTGTCGGACAAATTGGCGCTGGATGAAAACGGAGCTTCGCCATTTTCGGTAAATCCAAAAAATGAGTGGGCCTTTTGGTCAATCCAAGGAATCCAATTGTAATGCAACTCTGGAATAAATTCGTGCTTGTATTTAACTATTGGCTGGTCCGGTTTGTCTGGAGTGCCTGATGTGCCTGGCTTGTCGTCGATTTTTGGATCGGATTCGTAAACTTTAAATAGCTTACTCCGAGACAGCACTTCGAACTGAAAGAATCGACGTTGGTGATGTTTATCGGCGCCTTCTGGAAAAAAATATTGGGTCTCGTTATACTTTACTTGCGGATAAATATTAACAGCATCGAAGACAGAAAATGTTTTTGCGACCAAAACTCCTTGAAATCCTAAACGCTGACCTGTGCGGATAATATCGGTGCCTTCATTAAACACACCATCATCAAGTCGATTGCAATTGGTGTAATCGAGATTGTCGCACCGAGGATCGCCGCTTTGGTTTGAAGCGTATTTCTGCTCGCCATTGAGCGAGATATTATCGAAAGCACGGCTCCGACTAAAGTTGACATAGCTAAGACCATATTTGAAAGACAAGTCCGTTGATCCGATTTTTTGTAAAGTCGAATCAAATTTGATCTCAGGTAGCTTGTGAACGGCGTTTTCGTTATTACTGAGAGGATTGCCTTCGAGCAAATGTTTAAAGTAAACAGCTTCTGCTTGGAGAATGGATTGATCGTAGGTTTGAGTGTAATTTAACTTGTTTTCTAGGGCACTCATTGAATAGTTTTTAAATTCATCGAAAAAATCTTTTGGCGATTGCAGATCGCTCACCATTTGAATTTGGCCGCGCAAAAGGGATTGATTTTTTTGCGTATCGCCGAATTCATGTTGAAAATAACTACTCGCGCTCCAGCGATTGAATTTTTTAACTTCTGTAGGGTCGCTTAAATAGCGTTTGAAACGCTCTGAATTATAAAAAACGGAATCTTGGATGTGCGACAAATTAAGTTGTCCAAACGAATTGTCCGCGGCCATGTAGCGGTATTCCACTAATTGTTTCGTGCCGCCGTATTCGTACGATTTTAGACCAAAGGTCATGTCTTCTGAACGGGACATAGCCCAGAATAAAGATTGCGAATAGGTTAACCCACGCGATTCGCTGAATCCAATTTCTGGTGTTAGTAATCCGGACTGGCGTTCATTTTTAAGAGGTAAAACTAAATAGGGGAGCCAAAAAATGGGAACTCCAACAACTTTTAAAAATGCGTTTTTAATATAGGCGTAGCCGCCTAATTCGGCATTGATGACTGAACCGTCGAAACTCCACGTCGCGGGGCAGTTGTTACACGTCGTGAAATCGGCATCGATAACGTAAAACTGATTTCCTGAGGTTTTTTCGATGTATTGCCCTTGGAATCGAACATTTCCTGATTGGACAAAACCATTTCTGATAACAGCTTGATCAGAAATGTAATCGAGCTCGATATGATCACCGGCAATCTGATAATCTTGGGTATCGATAACAACATGACCGATAAGTTCTGCGCGATCTCTTTTTTGATCGATACGAATTTCATCGGCCTGAATGTGTTGGTTTTTGTAAACCATATGGACTCGACCAGCAAGGCGCGCCGTTTGTTCCGTAAAATCACGTTCAAGTTCTTCGCTTTCTACTAAAAATTCACCAATTTTAGATGTTGTTCTTTGGGGGGCTGCAAGTGGAGTCGATGGTGGCGTGGCAACGACTGGCGCTTGGTTGGCAAGAGCAGGCGCGGTCATCAATAGTGACAGAGAGAGTAAGAGTTTAAATTCCACAGATAAAATTCTAAACTGACTAACGAAATGAAGTCACTTTAAGACTTAAGTCCTCTTAACTTTTTTTACAGAATTCCGAAGAACTGAGGACTCATACAACATATGCGGTCGGGAGTTAAAAATGATGCAAGCTAAGTTTTACGAATATGGTCAATACACGGTGATTGAAGTTAAAGGGCGATTGGAGCCTGATCAAAACAAGCCATTTCGTGATGTTTGCGAGCGAGTATTGAAAAACAAAGAAGTTATTTTTTGTTTGAACGATTTGTCATTTACGGCGTCGGCAAATTTAACGACTTTTTTTGAATCGATTCAGCTTATTCCGAAAGCCAAAGTGGTGGGATTAAAAAGTGACTTTCATCGGTTGCTCGAATTGAAAGGTTATTCAAAAGGGATGCGCTCATTCCGCACACTTCATGA
>JAYVHE010000024.1:0-13961 GCA_043771495.1 Bdellovibrio sp.
ACCTGATCACCATTGATTACATTTTCAACGACTGTGGTTTCGCCTTTAGAGCTGGTTTGTGGGTGAGTGTAAATCACTTGAGTGTTCGAATACCAGTGCATCGCAAAATCGCCAGAGAAACATTCAAATTCAGAAATGAATTCTTTTTTAGTTACGTCGTAAACTTTAACAAGAACGTTATCAATACTGCCGTTAAATGCAATGACAACGGCCACAAATTTTTTGTCTGGAGACGGAAACAATCCATGAAAAAACATTTGTTTTGGCGCAAAATCTTGATTGCTGATAAGGGTCTTTTTTTCTTCGCCCTCAATATCATAAATTGTTCGCACAAAGTTTTTTGTCATGATTTTGATTTTGCGTGTTGCAGAAATTTCAGTCTCGGACTCATCAGTTTCTTCTTCGGCCGTTTTTGGCATTAAGAAATCTTTGATTTTTTGTTGTTCAGTCAATTTGGCTAATTTTTCTTGAGCTTCAGATTGAGTTTTATCGATAAATTCGCCGCGTTTTTGCGTCGTTGTTTCAAGCCACTGATATTTATTTGATTTAGTCCCTGGGAATACATCGAAGAGACTGTTAATCATTGCCTTTGTCGTACCGACTATGGCTTGTCGACGAATCTGAATATCTGCTGGGTTGGTTGTTGGAATATCGTTTGATTTTACTGACGCAAAACTTGCTAGGCTTACAAAGAGCAATCCGATAGAAATTAATTTTCCGAAAATAGCCATGATCCCTCCAGGATTTGGATAAAATTTGATAAACAAAATTTAATCATTTAAGTAATTTAGATTGTAAGGCTTAAATAGCAAGAACTTCTTTGATCGTTGGAAAAACTTGCTTAATGCGAACCTCAATACCGTCTTTAAGCGTAGCCTGGGAGCTTGGACATGACGAGCATGCGCCTTTTAGTTGTAGGTAAAGATTATCATTTTCCAATTTTACAAACGCAATGTCGCCACCATCAAGCTGCACAACAGGCTTAATTTCAGTCGCAAGCACACGTTTGATTTGCTTAACCATTTCAGAATCATCGTCCGATTCATCATTGCTTTGAGGGATATCCAAAAGCACGGCCTGACCTGAATTGACATGTTCAGCTAACAATCCCGAAAGTGGATTTGCTAAAACTTTCCAATCAACCCAATCTTGCTTCGTGATTGTGACAAAAGTTGGACCCACAAATACTTGTGAAACCCATGGAAAGCCAAATATCTTTGCAGCAAGTGGGGAGCGTTCCGTCGACTGAGCATCTGGAAAGTCGCATGAATCTTGGGCAATAGCTGCCGAGAATACAAATTTCATTGCGGCCGGATTTGGTGTGGGCTCGATTGTGACTGAATATTTCATTTGTTCCATTTAAGATTGATACCAACAGTCACAAATATTCTCAATCAATTAAATTTTAATACGTTGGCTGACAAAGAATCCAAACCACGCTAGTAATTATTTCTTTAATTTTACACTTTTATAAATTTATTTATTAAACATAAGGGAGATCTAATGACGCCTAGAGTTCGCGAAATTTTAAGTTGGTATGGTGCTGATAACGTTGGTGTTTTAACAAATATGGCCCGTATGTTAAATCACGGGAAATTGAAGGGAACTGGTAAGCTTGTTATTCTGCCAGTCGACCAAGGTTTTGAACACGGTCCGGCACGAAGTTTTGCGAAAAATCCAGACGCCTATGATCCGGCCTACCACTTTGAATTAGCCATCGAATCAGGTTGTAGCGCTTACGCCGCACCACTTGGGGCGATTGAAGCTAGCGCGCGTGAATTCGCGGGTGAAATCCCATTAATTTTAAAAATTAATAATTCAGATTCTCTCTACAGTTCTAAAGCTCCGATTTCGGCGCTGACGTCAGGAATTGATGATGCGTTACGATTAGGTTGTGCCGGAATTGGTTTTACGATTTATCCGGGATCATCTTTCCGCAAAGGCATGTACGAAGAAATTCAGCGCGCGGCCTCTGAGGCGAAAAAAGCAGGTCTGGTTGTTGTTGTTTGGTCGTATGCTCGTGGCGAGCAAATTTCTAAAGAGGGCGAAACCGGAATCGACGTCATTGCTTATGCGGCTCACATTGCGGCGCAACTTGGCGCGCACATCATCAAGGTCAAACCTCCAACGGCTCACATTGAGCAGGCCGAGGCCAAAAAAGTTTACGAAGCTCAAGGCATTAAAGTTACAAATTTATCAGATCGTATCCGTCACGTGGTGCAAAGTTCTTATAATGGAAAACGCATCGTGATTTTCTCTGGTGGCGAGGCCAAAGGCACGACTGAATTGCTTGAAGAAGTAAAGCAAATTGCTCAAGGCGGCGGGTTCGGAAGCATCATGGGACGAAACGCATTCCAACGACCAAAGAAAGAATCAATAGAGCTATTAAAAAATGTTATGGAGACTTTCGCTGGAAAACCTCTAAGCTAACCTAAGATAAACTAAGTAATCTTATTTAAATTGTTTTTACGAATTAACAAAGGAACGACTATGTCAAATGAGCACGATAACCCCATCAAAGCAGAAAAAAGAAAAAAACTTCATGCTTTGAAAGAAAAAGGAATTAATCCATTTCCTTATTCATTTGACGTTACGGCTCATGTGTCTAATTTGGTAAAGGATTTTTCGAGTCTAGCAGCTGGTGAGAAAAAATTGGAAACCAATTTTAAAATCGCCGGCCGTTTGATGACTTTACGAATGATGGGTAAGGCCAGCTTTTTTAATGTTCAGGATATGACGGGTAGTCTTCAGTGTTATATTAAGACAGAAGAATTGGCCCCAAACGATAAAATTGCTTTTGATCTGATTGATCTGGGCGATATCGTCGGCCTTGAAGGTTATATTTTTAAATCCCAAAAAGGCGAACTGAGTCTTTACGTTAAAAAGTTTGATATCTTAACTAAAACGTTAGAACCACTTCCAGAAAAATTCCACGGCATTCAAGATGTTGAAATTAAATATCGTCACCGTCACTTAGATTTAATTTCGGATCCAGAATCACGTGAAGTTTTCGTTAAACGTGGAAAAATTATTAAAGCGATTAAAAAGTTTTTAGACGATCGTGGATTTATGGAAGTCGAAACGCCGGTGCTGCAACCGATATACGGCGGAGCTGCGGCCAGTCCGTTTACGACCCATCACAACGCTTTAGATATGAAGCTATACATGAAGATTTCTCCGGAGCTTTATTTAAAACGATTGATCGTGGGCGGTTTTGATAAAGTTTATGAAATTGGAAAAAACTTTCGTAATGAAGGCATTGATCGGTCGCACAACCCAGAATTTACAATGCTTGAGTTCTATGAGGCGTACACGGATTACAATTACCAAATGAATCAGTTTGAAGAATTGGTATCAACAGTTTGTAAAGAAATCACTGGAACAATGAAAGTACAGTATCAGGGTAAAGAAATTGATTTTACTCCGCCATGGCGCAGGTTGACTGTTATGGACGGAATTAAAGAGTACGCTAAAATTGATCCTGAAGATGAAGCGGCATTAGATGCTTACATCAAAGCGAACTCTGATAAACCCGCTAAGCTTGCTAATTTAACAAAAGGCGAAAAACAAATGAAGGCCTTCGAAGCATCGGCCGAACAGCATTTGTGGCAACCGACATTTGTTATGGATCACCCAGTAGAAATTTCTCCGCTCACAAAGATTCATCGTGGCAATAAAAAATTAGTTGAGCGTTTTGAGCCGTTTGCAGCAACGATGGAAATCGGCAACAGCTACTCTGAGTTGAACGATCCTGAAGAACAACGTGAGCGTTTGAAAGAACAAGAAGCAAAACGTGGCACTGATGAAGAAGCGCATCCAATGGATGAGGACTTTCTCCACGCGATCGAAACCGGCATGCCGCCGACAGGTGGTGTAGGTCTGGGAATAGAGCGCTTGGTCATGATTTTAACGGATCGTCCAAGTATTCGTGATATCATTTTCTTTCCAACCATGAAAATAAACAGGTAAGCGGAGCAAAAAATGATGATGCGGATAACAAGCTTCTTAATAATTTTTGGATTCTTGTTTTCTTGTCAGCAAAAACCAACACGTGCGATTGAAGAATCTGTAAATGTATTTGATCGCCCGATCATATTGTTAGATACACGCAGGTCACTAGATTACAGCTCTTATCATATTTCGGGAGCTAAAGATCTTTGGTGGCAAGATTTCGTAACGGTTGATCCTAAAACCCTAAACAGCCGTAAGCGAAAATATTTTTTTGAAAAAGATATGGCCCCATTGATCGAGCGTCTAGCGAATCGTGGTGTGTCGCCAGAAAAAACTGTTTATCTGATCGGATACAAGCAGGGCTCTACGGAGAATATGCGTTGGCTGTGGCTATTAAAGCTTTTAGAAGTTCAGGATGTGCGGATCATCTCGATGGATGAGGCCCGCAAAAAATTTACGGGTCGTCGTGCAGATCCTGCAGCTGAAAAACCGTGGACCTTAAAAACCAGTATTGAATTTCAATACGAATTCATCATCAATAAGGCGCCAGATTGTTTTATGGCCTTTGATGAAGCTAAATGTAAATAATTAGATTTATTTTCTAACAAAAATCAAACGCTGCATATAAGGAACGATCGCATCGACCGCTAAGAGTTCGCCATCTTCAGAAAGTGTGTAAACCCAAGTTGTTGGTGTTACAAACGAACGACAAGCTTTGATTCCATCTTCGGCGTTCGCTGTTTGTTCTTCTAAAATTTTTATTTCAGTACTATTAAGTTCGATCGCAGTTGTTAATGACGTTGATAACTTTGTAGGTTCAACTTTTTCACCGGATTTTTCTTGAAATTCACAGGTCGCTTTTAAATTCAACTGTGTTTCAGAAATTCCAAACTCTAAAGCAATGGGGCCTGTTTTTGTTACGATGGGATTCATAAGAGTCCAAGTTCCTAAGATGCTCGCATCAGCAGCTTGAATCGTTTGTGAAGTCACGGCCGTCATTGCTAGTAAAAATAAAACTGAAGTCATTAAGGTTTTCATCGCAATCCTTTGTTTTTTGATTGCTTAGACCATAGGGTAAATCAGGTGATTTCTAAAGTTTTTTCGCAGTCAGCTAACCAAGGCAAGAAAGAATTTTCAAACTGTCGATCAGTTTTACAGCAATTGTTCTGAAATTAGCTTAATAAGTGGTTTCTAACCAGCCTGTTTTTTTTCCATTTTAAATAATATCGAATACATCGCATTCATCATGTCGGGATCAAAGCGACCAACGAGTTTGTTCTTCATCATGTTTAACGCCTCAGTCGGGCGCATAGGCACGTTGTACGATCTTTGCGTCGTCATGGCGTCATAAGTGTCGGTTAGGGCCACGATGCGCCCAAATGGATGAATTTCTTGAGCAGATAGATCTTGTGGGTAACCGCCGCCGCTCCAGCTTTCGTGATGTTCCATGCAGGCGGCTTTGATGGCATCCGAAATACCTTTGTGTTCATTTAAAATTTTTAAACCAAATTGTGGATGTTGGCGCATTTGCACCCATTCGGTTTCATCGAGTGGTCCTTTTTTGCACAGGATTTCTAAAGCGACCATGCGTTTTCCAACATCATGGAACAAAGAACTTTGGCCAAGCTCTTCAAGAACTTTGCGATCGAATCCTAAGGACTGTCCTAAACCTAAAGAATAAATACTGACATCAAAAGAGTGATTGTAGGTGTAAAAATCATGACCCGATAAACTAATCAAATTCCCGATGGAACCCGGGGCTTCGTTCATAAAATTCAATAAGTCAGCGATGATCGGTTTTGAATCTTCAAGCGCCGAACCGACGTCAGGATTTTCAAATAAATCTTCTAAAATCGCAATTGAACTTTCGCGCAGCATAACGGCTTTTTCGTCGTTATTCAATGTTGCAGAATTCATTAGTCCTTTAACGTAATCGCGGTATGTTTGTTTGTGTTCATTCGCCACAAAAAAAGATTCGCCCGTGTCACGCCAATGTAATTTTTGAATCTTATCGCTGGTTAAAGCATCGCCTTGTTTAAGATAAAGTATGACCTTGCCATCGATGTACAAAAATAAATCAAATGGAGTCGGCTGCATGGCGCGAATGGTACTTAATCGAACTCTGAAATAACCTGTTGTTGACATAATTTCCTTATCGGCTGAAATAAGATTAACATGTCGGAAAAATTAGACAATACGTCACATCCCCCGAAATTCGATCCAGCTAAAAAGCCGGACCTACGACCAGAGACTGACATCCAGTATTTGAAGGGTGTGGGCCCAAAACTAGCCGGGCTTTTCTATCGCAATGAAATTCGCACGATTGAAGACCTGCTTCTTAACATTCCAAGGGCTTACGAAGACCGTCGCGCCAATCGATCCATTGCTATGCTCAAAGAAAATGATTTGGTCAGTTTGAAAGCCACCGTTGTTTCCGTTTCTAGTTATAACATGGGTAAGTCGACCCGAAAAATTTATGATGTTATGATCAAAGATCATTCGGGAATGATTCGCTGTAAATATTTTCGTGTGCCCTACCGCGGGTATTTCGAGCGATTTAAAAATCAACAAGAAGTTCGTGTAACTGGAAAAGTTGTGAATTACCGGGGGCGACTGGAATTTCATCATCCCGATTTAAAAGATGATAACCCGGAAGAAGAAATCAATGATGTGCTGCTGCCAATTTATGTAGAAATCGAAGGACTTAGTAGTCAAAAAATTTTAAATCTAACCCGGTCCGCGATGGGGCAGTTGGCCTCGTGGCCAGTCGATGCAATTCCACATGATGTTCTTTTTAAAAATAAATTAATTGCAAAAAAAGTGGCGCTGGAAAAGATTCACATCCCTGAAGTCAGTGATTTTGAAAGTCTAAAAGATTTAAAATCCCCAGCGCATCGCCGACTTATTTTTGAGGAATTTTTCTGGCTGGAATTATTTCTAGCTGCAAAAAAATCGGGTCTTCAGCAAAAACCCGGAATAAAAATGAACCACCATTCCAATTTAATTCCGCAAATCGAAAAGCAATTGCCGTTTATGCTAACGGGCGCCCAGAAAAAATCGATTGCTGAAATTCTTCATGATTTTTCCACCGGCAGACCAATGAATCGTTTAGTTCAAGGTGATGTCGGCTCCGGAAAAACCTTAGTTAGTTTCCTAACCGCAGCCTATGTCATTGAATGTAAAAAACAGGCCTGTTTAATGGCTCCAACCGAAATCTTAGCGGAACAACATTTTAAGAACGCGCAAAAATGGCTTGAGCCTTTAAAGATAAAATGTGCGATGTTAACAGGAACAACTAAAAAGAAAGATCGCGAGCAAATAATTGAACAGTTAAAAAATAATGAAATTCATTTTTTAATTGGGACTCACGCCTTGATTGAAGACGACGTTGCTTTTCAGGATTTAGCCTTGGTGATCATTGACGAGCAACATCGCTTTGGAGTGGCTCAGCGAAGTAAATTAAAAAGTAAGGCTTACCAGCCCCATTTTTTAATTATGACGGCCACGCCCATTCCCCGAACTTTAGCCATGACCGTGTATGGTGATCTTGACGTTTCGGTGATCAACGAAATGCCGGTTGGGCGCAAACCGATTCAAACGCGTGTCATTACAGAAGCCAAACGCACCCAAGCCCTTAATTTTATGGCCGACCAAATCACCAAAGGTCGACAAGCCTTTATTGTCTACCCACTGGTTGAAGAAAGTGAAAAAATAGATTTAAAAAATGCCACTGACGAAGTTGAAAAATTAAAAATTCAATTTCCAAAAATTCGCTTTGGATTACTGCACGGCAAAATGAAACCATCGGAAAAAGACGACGTGATGACGATGTTTCGTCGTCACGAATTAGACGTTTTAGTTTCAACGACAGTCATTGAAGTTGGCGTGGATGTACCGAATGCCACATTAATGTTGATTGAGCATAGCGAGCGTTTCGGTTTATCACAGTTGCATCAGCTGCGTGGGCGCGTCGGACGGGGTGAGGTTAAAAGTTTTTGCATCATGATTATGGGCTATGCCGTCAGCGAAGAAACCAGATCACGTGTGCAGTTTATGGAAACCACAACCGATGGATTTAAAATTTCCGAATACGACTTAGAATTGCGCGGTCCCGGTGAGTTTTTAGGGGCTCGTCAAAGTGGTTTGCCGGGTTTTAAAATTGCCAACATTGTCCGTGATATGGAAATTCTGCAAGAAGCTCGCACCAGCGCTTTTGAAATTTTGCACTTAGACCCAAAGCTCAATAAACCTGAAAATTATGACCTTAAAGAAAAACTAAAAAAGCTTTATGGCCCAGGCGCACTAGCCGGTGTTGGCTAAGCCAACACAATCCCTTTAAGACCCTTTGAATTCGGGTGTGTTTTTGAGTTCTTTTTACAATTGCCTATTATTTCGGAAATCTTTACACGTTTTAGTTGCTAAACAGCTTAAATAACAACAATAAAACCCAATTGATTTGATGGAAAGTGTCAAAAATGCTATAAATTAGACCGGTGGATTTTCGCCTAGAAATTGGCGTAAATGTCAGTCCAAAAAGGAGTTCTCATGTCGCAGTTCAAAGTGGGTGATCATGCGGTTTATCCCGGACACGGTGTCGGACGTATAGACAAAATTGAAGTTAAGGAAATTCTAGGAACTAAGCACGAATTTTATTCGTTACAAATCTTAGAAACAGGCCTTCGCGTGATGATTCCTGCGGCAAACATTAAATCTGTTGGGCTGCGACCATTATTAAGTAAAGACGAAGCTGTAAAAGTTGTAGAAATTCTTAAAGAAAAAAATATCAAAGTTGATACTCAAACATGGAATCGCCGTTACCGCGAGTACATGGAAAAAATTAACACAGGATCTGTGTTTGAAATCGCAGCAGTTTTAAGAGATTTATACGTACTTAAAGTTGATAAAGAACTCAGCTTCGGCGAAAAGAGCATGCTTGAAAAGGCAAAGGCGCGTCTTTTAAAAGAACTTCATTTAGCTCCCGATGTTAAAGAAGTCGTTAATCAGGACCAAGAGATTAAGAATATCTTTGGACTTCAGTAGACGTCCGAACGCAATAATCCATAATAAATATTTACCTCTGAGCAACTCTCAGACAAAATAGAATATTACTTTTGTAGTCATTCAAAGGATATTCTATGTCGTCGTCATTTTCAGAAGTTCGCGTCCGCTTTGCCCCAAGTCCAACGGGTTATTTGCATGTTGGTGGAGCGCGGTCGGCTTTATTTAATTACCTATTCGCAAAAAAAAATAATGGAAAATTTATTTTACGTATTGAAGATACGGATCAGGCGCGTTCAACGGAAGAATCATTGAAGATGATGGTTCAAGATATGGTTTGGTTGGGACTTAATTGGGATGAAGGCGTTGATCCCGTGACGTTGAAAGATGTTGGACCTTACGGACCGTATCGGCAATCTGAACGTTTACCGATTTATAAAAAAGTCGCGGATGAATTAATTCAAAACGGCAGTGCTTATTATTGTTTTATGACGGATGCGGAAATTGAAGTGCAACGTGAGGCGAATAAAAACAGCGAAGCGAATAAGGACAAGGGCCACGCACATATTGAATCACCTTATGCTGATTGGTCATTGGCGCAAGCGCAAGCGCAACTGGCTAAAGGTAAAACAGCCGTTGTTCGCTTTCGTACAAAAAATTTAAAAAAAGATTATTTATTAAAAGATCTAATTCGCGGAGATGTTAAATTTCCATCGGACATGGTTGGTGATTTTGTGTTGTTACGCTCGGACGGAATGCCTGTTTATAATTTCTGTTGTGTGGTCGACGATCACATGATGAAAATTTCGCACGTCTTACGCGCTGAAGAGCATTTGCCGAATACCTTACGCCAGCTGATGATTTATGAAGGGATGAAGTGGCCCACGCCACAGTTTGGTCATATTTCATTGGTGCTCGATGCTGACCGGCAAAAGTTATCTAAACGTAAAGGCGCTGTTTCCTGTGATATTTATAAAACTGAAGGTTACCTGCCTTCGGCGATGATTAATTTTTTAAGCTTGTTAGGCTGGTCGCATCCGACTGAAAAAGATATTTTTGATCTTGATGAATTGAAACAGATATTCTCGCTAGAGCGCTTGAATTCGTCAGGTGCTGTGTTTGATCGAGTTAAATTAAAATGGGTCAATGCTCAACATCTGCGGGCATTAGATAGCAAAACATTGTGGACCATGATTGAGCCGTATTTAGCAAAAGCTGGTTTACAATATTCTGATGATATCAATTGGCAAATGAAGTCGGTTGAGATGTTTAAGCCGAAAATGGAAATCTTATCTGATGCAGTGAATTTGTATAAAGCCTTAGATGAAAAACAGTTTCACATTGGAGACGCCAGCAAAGAAGTGTTAACCTGGGAAGCCACACCAAAGGTTTTGCAAACGTGGATTCAACTTTTAAAAAATGAATCGGCTGATTTTTTATCGGAAGCTGATTTTGTACGATTAGAAAATGAAGTTAAGACACAAACAGCCGTTAAAGGTAAAAACTTATTTATGCCGATGCGTGTGGCGGTTATTGGCGAACCGCATGGGACAGAATTAAAGTTATTGGTACCTATGATCGAACGCGCGTCGTTGATTCGACGAGCTGAAAAAGTTTTAGTCGCAAAAGCGTAAAGGAATACGATGTTAAAAATTTATAATTCATTAGGACACAAGCTGGAAGAATTCAAACCGATCACACCTGGTCAGGTTAAAATGTATGTTTGCGGACCAACAGTTTATTCTTATTTACATGTGGGTAATTTTCGCGGGCCCGTGTTTTTTAATTTTGTAAAAAACTGGCTCATGCATTTAGGCTACAAAGTTGATTACGCTTTGAATTTTACGGACGTTGATGACCGTATCATCGAAAAAGCTCAAAAAGAAAATGTTCACTTCAAAGAAATTTCTGAACGTTATATTACCGAATATAAAAAAGATTTTAAAGACTTAGGCTTAGATTCACATACACATAATCCGAAAGTGACCGATTTTATCCCGGAAATTATTGAAATGATTCAGGGCCTTATTAAAAATGATAAAGCCTACGAAGCTGGCGGGGATGTTAATTTCGCCATTCAAAATTTTGCAGATTATGGAAAATTATCTGGTCGTAAAACTGAAGACATGTTGCAAGGCGTGCGTATTGATGTTGATGAGAAAAAGAAAAACCCTTTGGATTTTGCATTATGGAAAAAAGTAAACTCTGGCGAAGATTTAAAGGGATCGATTTGGAAATCACCTTGGGGCGAAGGACGACCGGGCTGGCATATTGAATGCTCGGCGATGGTAAAAAGTTTATTTGGAGATCAAATTGATATTCATGGTGGCGGATTAGATTTAGTTTTCCCACATCACGAAAACGAAATTGCGCAGAGCGAAGGTTGCACAGGCAAACACTTTGTAAATCACTGGATGCACTGGAACTTGATGAATTTTTCTGGTGCAAAGATGTCTAAGTCGGTCGGCAACGTGGTTAACATGCGTGAGTTTTTACAAAAATCACACCCAGAAATATTTAAGTGGATGATTTTGTCGGTTCACTACCGTAGCGTTGCCGAATTTGGTGATGCGGCCATTGATTTGGCCGTGAGTGGCTTGGCTCGCGTGTATTCGTCTTTGGCTTTGGCAACTTCAATGATTCAAACCGAATCTGTGAAAGATGAAAAATACCAAACGCATTTAGATAGCGAGTGGACAAAAATCGAAACCTTTTTGAATGACGATTTTGGGACTCCGGGCGCCTTTGGAATTATGTTCGATGCCATTCGACAGTTTAATTCCCAGCATCGTCGAGGTCAGAAGACTACGGCGCAAATCTCTGGAAAAGCGCAGCAGTTTGTTGCATTTGTTAAAAAATTTGGAAGCTTTTTAAGTTTGTTCCAGGAATCTCCACAAGAATTTCTGATTTCTTTGGATAATAATTTGTTAGAAAAGATGAGTGTACTGCGAATTGATGTTGATGCGTTAGTCAGTGAGCGCCAAAAGGTTCGCGCTGAAAAGAACTTTGCAAAGGCTGATGAGCTTCGTGGTGAGTTGACCAAGCGAGGAATTCAAGTGGCAGATCTTCCCGATGGCACCTGTTATTGGGAAGTCAGCAAGTAATTAAGTAAGTAGTAAAAAGTGGCGAAAAAAGCGTTTAAGAAAAATTTTAAATTGGTTGCTGATTTTAAACCAGCCGGAGATCAGCCTAAGGCGATCGAAAATTTGATCAATCATTTTAATGCAGGTATGAAACATCAGACACTCTTGGGCGTTACCGGCAGCGGTAAGACGTTTACCATGGCGCACGTTATTGCTTCGCTGAATGTTCCGACGTTAATTTTAGCGCCCAATAAAACCCTAGCCGCACAGCTGTATTCTGAGATTAAAGAATTATTTCCGCAAAACGCAGTTGAGTATTTTGTTTCGTATTACGATTACTACCAACCCGAAGCCTACATTCCTTCGACGGACACTTTTATTGAAAAGGATTCCGCGATCAATGAACAAATTGATCGACTTCGTCACTCGGCGACCAGATCGTTATTTGATCGGCGTGATGTTATTATAGTCTCATCGGTGTCTTGTATTTATGGTCTTGGCAGCCCGGAAGCCTATGAAGGCATGATGGTGCAAATTGCTTGCGAACAAAAAATAAAGCGTGATGATTTGTTGCGAGAGTTAATTCGCATTCAGTATAACCGAAACAATGTGGATTTTTCTCGGGGGAATATTCGTGTTCGTGGTGATATTGTTGAAGTGTTTCCGCCCTACGAAGATCAGCGGGCGATTCGGATTGAATTTTTCGGAGATTTTGTTGAAAAAATTTCTTGGATGGATCCATTAACGAGTGAAATTTTGGAAGAGCTGGATCAGATTGGAATTTACCCGGGATCGCATTACGCAACCGGTGATGATAATATTAAAAATGCGATTAAAACAATTCAAGCTGAGCTGCAAGTTCGTCTTAAGGATTTACAAACCAATTTAAAATTTGTTGAAGCACAACGGCTCGAGCAGCGAACATATCATGATATCGAAATGATGGAACAAATCGGATTTTGCCAAGGTATCGAAAATTACTCGCGGCATTTAACTGGGCGTGGTCCGGGTGAGCCGCCACCAACATTGATTGAGTATTTTCCGAAAGACTTTTTAACCATTATCGATGAGTCCCACGTAACTGTTCCACAAATTGGTGGAATGTATCGTGGAGATCGATCGCGTAAAATGAATTTAGTTGAGTTTGGATTTCGATTGCCATCAGCATTAGATAACCGGCCTTTGAACTTTCAGGAGTTTGAAGGATTGATGGATAAAATGATTTATGTGTCGGCCACCCCAGGTAGTTATGAATTTGAAAAGTCTGAGGGTTTAATTACAGAACAAATCATTCGTCCGACTGGACTTATAGATCCAATTATTGAAATCAGACCTGTGAAAACGCAAGTTGATGAGCTGCTGAAAGAAATTCGTGAGCGGGCCAAAAAATCAGAACGAGTATTGATAACGACGTTAACAAAAAAATCGGCTGAAGATTTGTCGGAATACTATGAATCGATTGGCGTTAAAGTTAAATATTTGCATAGCGAAATCGACACCATTGAGCGCATGAATATTATTCGGGATTTGCGTTTAGGTGTTTTTGACGTTTTGATTGGTATCAATTTACTACGGGAAGGCTTAGATATTCCTGAAGTTTCATTGGTCGGTATTACCGATGCCGACAAAGAAGGTTTTTTACGAAGTGAACGTTCGTTGATTCAAACGATTGGTCGTGCTGCGCGCAATGCCAATGGGAAAGTCATTTTATTTGCGGATCGAATGACAGACTCGATGAAAAAAGCCATTACCGAAACGGATCGTCGTCGCGAAATTCAAAGGGCTTATAACGTCGTACATAATATTACACCGACAACGATTACTAAAAGAATTAAAGAAGGTTTGGGACAGATGTTTGATGGTAGTTTAAATGCGTATAAAATTGCCGGTGAAACTGATAAGGCGGGTGAAAAGCTTCGTAAAATGGGC
>JAYVHE010000025.1:0-19829 GCA_043771495.1 Bdellovibrio sp.
GCTTGGATGCAATTGCTCGTCAAAAAGAAAAAGAAGCTCTGGATCGCAGACAGTTAGCGGGGCAAAACCCTTACAACGTGGATAAACCAGGGGACTCACCGCTTTTTCTTAGCTCTCCAAACAACATGACTCCCACGGCTGCACGACAAAATTTAACCAATCATACATCGCCGGGATTACCTGCGGCAGCCCAAGCACTCAGTGGTTTAGAAAATGTAATGGCCAGCCTAGGACCAAAAATCGCAAACTTAAAATCCGCGATTGCCAAATCTGAAGCGGAAGACAAAGTAAAAAAACTGAGCGACGACGGGGTTAAAACAAAGTCATTAAAAGGTTATCTTAATCGTGCACTTAATGAATGTTATGGCTTATCAACCGTTGCGCGCTCTGCAGGATTAACTGCGTCTTCAGTAACCGAAAAAATTAATGATTTTACCTCAGTACATTGTAGATAAAAGAATAAAATTAATAAACCTGAATGTTCGCGTCTTGTTTTTTAGACTCAATCCAATTTTTTAATTGGCGACGAAAGTTTTTCTCGACTAAGCGTGAGCGAATTTGTTCTTTCAATTTAACAAACTGTGGATCTTGCGTAGCGGTTTTTTCAATAAGCTTCAAAATATGAAAACCCTGTTTAGTACGGATAATTTTTGTGGATTCACCTGGCGCTAACGACGAAATCGCTTTTTCTAATTCAGGCACAAACTCACCCGTCTTAAATTCGCCAAGGAAGCCATCAGCTTCAGCTCCGGGATCTTCATTAAATTTATTAGCTAAGGCTTCGAAAGATTCGCCAGCATCTAAACGTTTACGAATTTCAACGGCGCGTTTTTGCGCCTCTTCCATGCTGCCACGTTTTGGATCAAAGAAAATTTGGCCCAATTTAAAAGCGCTTACGTTTTCCTTAAAGTTTGGATTTGTGGCGCGATACTCGCTATAAGCATCTTCGTCGGTGATACGAAGCTTTCCGATGATCTCTGCTTCAAAAAAAGATTGACGCTCTAAGCGCGCTCTTAAAAGATCTTTGTATTCTTCTATTGTGTATCCCTGGCGCTTGATCATTGTTTCTAATTGATCGCGGCTAACTTGGTTTCGTGAAGCCATCGTATTCATTTCGGAATTTATTTTTTCGTCTGAAATTCCAAGCCCTAATCGACGAATTTCAGCATCAATTAATTTTTCTTTAATCAAAAAATCTATTTGTGCCTTACGATCTGATTTTAGCTTGGCCATTGATTCTTCAAACAATAAAAGCTCATCAATGCCGCCCTCTTTTTTAGTTCGCCCGATCAGAGTTTGCAAATCCGACTGCAAAATCGGTTCAGAATTAACAACAACCACAGCCTTATCCACAAGAGTTTTTGCAGAAACAAAAGAAAACAAAACAGAAAAAATTAAATTAAAAATCATAATCGCTCCTCGGGCTTTGCCCGACCGAAATGCACTAGCTGAGAATGTACTCGAGTTAATCTCTTGTTTCTATGCGAAGCGAGTCAATTGCGTAAGTATTTTTAAGGATTTTATGGCGTTTAATTTGCTCATCAAGCCAGGCTGAAAAACGTGCAGCCTCTCGCAACGAAAGAACCTCTTTTTTTATCATCTCTTTGACGTCTTCATAGGGCCGTTGGCGGGCCGCACGCTTTTGAATGATTTTAAACAATCGAAAACCTTCGTTAAAATATATTGGGCCAATAATTTCGTTTTGCTTGCCAATAAACAATTGATCCAATTCTGGTGAAACATCGCGCTCTACCCAGCCATAGAGGCCGTCTTTAGGGCGAGGTGTTTCTAACGAATAGTCTTTAATTAGCTCATCAAAACTTTTTCGTTTAGCGAGTTTAATGATAACGTCAGCTTGCGCCTCATCTTTAACTAAAATGCTTTTTGCTTGTAATGATTCACGCTGTTGGTACTTAGCTTTATTGTTCTCGTAATAACTCTTCATTTCTTCTTCAGACAAAGGATCAATCTTTGACTGCAGGTCTGCAAACAGCGCTTTGCGCTTTAAAGAAAGCTCCATTTTATTAATCCACTGTTGGTAAGACATTTCGAGAGCAGCCAATTCTTCACGAAAGGTTTTATCATCTGGATAATTTCTGATTATGGCTTGAGCCGCAGCATCGAGCTCTTTTTTGTCGACCTTAAGTTTGGCTTCAAAAAACCAAATTTCGATAAGACTGTCGACAATAAAATCGGAAGTAATTTTTTCTTTAAATTTACCAACAATTTGAGGGTCTTTTGCCGATAGCGGATCAAGCTCACTTAATTTGTCAGCTAATAGTTGCGAAAACCCTTGAACGGAAAGCTCGCGATTATAATCTGTGCTTTCGACAACAATCAGGGGCTTGTAAAGGACGCGAAATGAAAACAAATCGCAACCCATCGAAATAAAAACAAACAGAATTAAAAATGGAACTAAAAGTAAGCGTGCAGGACTACTGCAGGAGCTTTTCGTTAACATTTACCGAATAGTTTTTCTTGATACCATTGAAGTAGTTATCAAAGTGTTGTTTGCGTTTTTCATCGAACACACCCATGCGAATTTCGCGACGAGTAGCTTCTTCGAAAGAATGACGACCTGTTAATTTTAAAATATGAAACCCAAACGGAGTTTCAACCAATGACGACGTGATTTCATTTACTTTTAGCTTAACGGCAGTTTCATAAAAGCGAGGATTTAAAGTAATACGCGACTGCCATCCGATATCGCCACCCAAGGCTTTTGTTGTTGTATCGTCTGAATAAAGCCGGACTAATTCTTCGAAGGTTCTTTTTGAAGTTTTAACTTCTTTTAAAATTTCTTCAGCACGTTTGCGTGCTTCGGCGCGCTGTCCTTCGCTGGCTCCAGGCTTTACTTCAATCAAAATACTTGAAACGCGAATTTGTGGATTTTTTGCGTACCAGGCTTTCATGTCTTCTTCGGTAACTTGGCTTTCTTGAACTTTTTTACCGAGTTCGCGCTCAAGTAAAACTTTGTAGAGCTCTTGGTTAACGCGCTCTAAAAAAGCCGGATCTTTTTCGATTCCTTGTTTTTTAGCTTCTTGAATTCCCATTTCATAACGAACGAGGTCTTCTAAAAAAACTTTTTTAGTAGGCGCTCCCGCAAGTGATTGCGATAAAACTTCGGCGTATTTTTTATTAAATTCATCTAAAGTAATTTTTTTAGAACCAACCGAAGCAATAACATCAGTACCTTTTTGTGCATTTGCTGAAAAACTAAAAGAAAGCACACACGCTGCAAAACTTAGCGACAATACACATAAAATCCGTTTCATAATCTCTCCTACTTCCTGAGGGGTCATATTTAATGCTAAGGGTGTGATGCAGGGGCCGCAATCAATTTGACCGCACGACTACGCGCATCAAAAAGTTGATTTTTAAGGAGAATTGCCAAATCGCTAGACCTTGGATCGGTTTCATTATTGATCTCGAGAGGCAAGCGTTGCCAGAAAATTACGATCCGGGCGAAAGGCTTGGGTAAAAAAGTTTTATTCCATGCTTTTGGGAAATACCAAGCGCGATCAACGGCAATACCGCCAGAATAAATTGTTCCACGGATCCATCGAGCTGTTTCAAACACACCCGGCTTTACTTCATAAATTGGACCCTTTGGACCATCAACTGCAAAGCTACAATTGTGTCCGTCACGACAAAGTTTAATAAGGCCTTTTAAGCCACCAATACTTCCGCGAGTTGATGATCCGCGCGAAGTTTTAGCGCCCATCAACTGAGCCGCGGTATTCATGATTTCGCCATCTTGGCTTTGCGAAATGAGCGTGGCTATTCGATACTTTCCAACGGTTCTTAATAAAACGAGCTCGTCACCATGAAAGTGCGCAAACACCACAGATTTTTTAGCTGCGAGCCGAAGCTTTAATTCTTCGGGCTCGACAAATTTTATTTTCCACGTTGCAGATAGGATTCGATAAAAAACCCAAACTATAAAACCTAAAATAAATCCACGAATTTTTTTAATCACGTGTTGTTAGCGTAGCAAAGATTTTACGAACGTAACACTTTTTTAAATTCTTCAGTCAATTTTGGCAGGATATCAAATGCATCACCAACGATTCCGTAGGTGGCCTTTTGAAAAATCGGCGCATTTGGATCGCTATTAATTGCAACGATGACCTTTGAGCCGCTCATTCCCGCCAAATGTTGAATGGCACCCGACACACCGACAGCTATGTACAATGAGGGCGCAACTGTTTTACCGGTTTGCCCAACCTGCATTGAGTGCGGAACCCATCCAGCATCAACAACGGCACGAGACGCCCCAACTGTTGCACCAAGCACCTCAGCAAGATCATTTAATAATTTAAAATTTCCGGCCTCTTTAAGCCCACGTCCGCCGGAAACAATAACGTTGGCTTCAGTTAAATCTAATTTTTCAGACGTCGCTTTCACGATATCCTTAATTAAAGTTTTCAAATTTGGCTTAGTGATAGAAAATTCTTTAACAGTCGCCGTTTTTCCAGCGTCAGCCGCAACAACCGGCAATTGATTGGCGCGCATCAAAACAATTTTAACTGCTGCACCTGCCAAAAATTCAGCTTGAGCAAAAACTTTTCCAGCGTACAAAGGTTTTTTAACTTTAACTGCATCGCCAGAAATAGAAATTTCAGTCCCATCACTAATTACACCGGCATCTAATTTTGCAGCCACACGTGGAAATAAATCTTTAGCCAATGAACTTGCCGAAGCTAAAACCATGGTTGCACCGGTTGCTTTTTGCGCCTCTATGACAGCAGACAAAAATAATTCAGGATTATATTTATCTAAGTCAGAATCCTTGCAAACTAGAACTTCGGTAGCTCCGTGCTGACCGGTAGAAACCGCTCCAGCAGCAGCTGTCGCACCCAGAGCCAATGCGGTTACAGTCGAACCCGATTTAGCCGCGTATTGCAAAAGCTCTTGCGAGCTGCGCTTAAGCTGACCACTTTGAAACTCACAAAAAACTAAAACTTTAGTCATACTAATCTCCAAAAAATTTAAATATAGAACTGGTTACAAAACTTTTGCTTCATCACGCAAAAGTTTTACAAGTTCACTAACTTGTGCGCTTGAATCTCCGCTTAACATTTTTACCGGTGATTTGTCGGCCGGAAGCGTGTAACCAGCGTATTTAACTTTTGCATCTGTAGAAACACCCAGAGCAGAAAGTTCTAATTCTTTAACGGTTTTTTTCTTGGCCTTCATAATTCCTGGAAGACTCGCGTAACGAGGCATGTTTAAGCCCTTATTCGCCGACAAAGAACTTGGCGACATCATTTGCACAACTTCTTTGGCGCCGCCTTCAACGTCGCGCTCAACTAAATTATTTTCAGGTGTTGCGGTTAATTTAGAAACAACTGAAGTATGAGGAATATCTAAAAGAGTTGCCAACATTTGTGGAATTGAAGATTGGTTTGTGTCGATCGCCAATTTTCCAGAAAGAATCAGGTGCGCTCCGCCTTCGGCTTTTATGGCCGCCGCCAATGCTTTAGCCGTCGTTAAAGCATCGGTATTTTCCGGTGCGTTAATAACGATGGCTTCATCGGCGCCCATCGCCAAAGCTGTACGCAAAGATTCAACAACACGTGTTT
The DNA here is from genome assembly GCA_043771495.1 of Bdellovibrio sp. Taxonomy (GTDB): domain Bacteria; phylum Bdellovibrionota; class Bdellovibrionia; order Bdellovibrionales; family Bdellovibrionaceae; genus Pseudobdellovibrio. The sequence goes on from JAYVHE010000025.1 coordinate 5,586, forward strand.
TTGGACCTAACGTAATTGCCCAAACTTGAGCCGTTGGATTTTTTTCTTTAAATTTGATACCTTCTTCAACTGCAAATTCATCGTAGGGATTCATAACCCACTTAATTCCAGTTCCGTCGATTCCCGACTGATCTGGCAAAATTTTAATCTTCGTTTCGGTATCAGGCACCTGCTTCAAACAAACAAAAACTTTCATCACGTCTCCTCTAGAAAATCTATGCGGAATCAATTTTTTAGCAGATGAAGTTAATAGTGACAAGAAAGCTTTGTCGTCATATTTTAATGCATTAGGAAAATAATCAAACGTCTGCCCCTAGGGGGTCAGACCGTGAAGGGAAAACAACAATGATTGATTTTTTAAGATCAACTGTTGGTCGCAAATATTTGATGGGCGCCACGGGGCTTGTTTGGATGGGATTTATTTTTGGGCACATGGCTGGCAACATGCTTATTTTGGTTAGCCCAGACATGTACAATTCGTATGGTCATGCCATTCTCTCAAACAAAATATTGCTTTATGGAACAGAATCGTTGCTCATCGTATCCATAATTGTTCATGTGACCATGGCCATTTTGTTAACCAAAAGCAACGCGGACGCTCGCGGCACTCAGTATAAAGTTACGCCAAATGGACAAAAAGGCGCGACATGGGCTTCACGCAATATGGGTCTGCAAGGCTCAATTATTTTGGCATTTATAATTCTTCATTTAATTACTTTTAAATATGGCGCTCATTACGACACAGTCGTTGGCGGCGTGCAAATGCGCGACCTGCACCGTTTGATCATCGAAGTATTTCAAAAGCCTGGATACGTCATTTGGTATTTTATTGCTCTTGGCTTAATGATGTTTCACTTGAGTCATGGCGCGCACTCAATCTTTCAATCTTTTGGAATTTTAGAACGCAAAATGCAAGACGGATTAAAAAAGTTTGCATGGATTTACGCGGTTGTCGTTGTTGCGGGATTTCTTTCACAACCGCTTTACGTTTACCTAATTCACAAATAAAATTTGCGAAGCAAAACAAAGGAATTATAAATGGCTGATGTAACACCTAAATCAACAGGAAAACTAGATAGCAAAATTCCTTCTGGAAATGTTCAAGACAAATGGACGAATCACAAATTCAACATGAAGCTTGTGAATCCAGCGAATAAACGCAAACACACCGTGATCGTTGTCGGAACCGGCCTTGCGGGCGGGTCAGCGGCGGCATCGCTTGGCGAACTTGGATATAAAGTAAAAGCTTTTTGTGTTCATGAATCACCTCGTCGCGCACACTCCGTAGCCGCACAAGGTGGAATTAATGCGGCAAAAAATTATCAAAATGATGGCGACTCCGTACAGCGACTATTTTATGACACTGTTAAGGGCGGAGACTTCCGCGCTCGCGAAGCCAACGTCTATCGATTAGCGCAAGTTTCGGTAAATATTATTGATCAGGCTGTTTCACAAGGTGTCCCGTTAGCTCGTGAATACGGGGGCCTCCTTTCGAACCGATCGTTTGGTGGAGCGCAAGTTTCACGAACTTTCTATGCTCGCGGTCAAACGGGTCAGCAATTATTACTTGGAGCGTATTCAGGAATGATGCGCCAAGTGGATGCGGGAACGGTTGATCTTTACACGCGTCGTGAAATGTTAGATTTAGTTGTGATCGATGGCAAAGCGCGCGGAATTATCGTTCGTAATTTATTAACTGGTGAAATCGAAAGTCACGAAGCTGATGCGGTCGTGCTGGCGACGGGTGGATACTCAAATGTATTTTATCTTTCAACAAATGCGATGGCGTGTGCAGTGACCGCCGCTTGGCGCGCGCACAAACGCGGATCGTACTTTGCAAATCCATGTTACACACAAATTCACCCAACATGTATTCCGGTACATGGTGAAAATCAATCAAAGCTGACTTTAATGTCTGAATCATTACGAAATGACGGACGCGTTTGGGTGTCTTCTAAAAAAGGCGACATTCGCCAGCCAACAGATATTCCAGATACAGAACGCGATTATTTTTTAGAGCGCATATACCCAAGCTTTGGCAACTTGGCTCCTCGTGACGTGGCTTCGCGCCAGGCGAAGTATCGCATTGATGACGGTCACGGCGTTAATGGCGAACAAGCCGTGTTTTTAGATTTCCGCGACAGTATTAAACGACTCGGTGAAGACAAAGTGTCTGAACGTTACGGAAATCTTTTTGATATGTATGCTAAAATAACAGGTGAAAACCCATATAAACAGCCCATGAAAATTTATCCAGCTCCGCATTACACAATGGGTGGCTTGTGGGTTGATTACAATTTGGAATCAACAATTCCAGGATTGTTCGTGGCTGGTGAAGCGAATTTCTCTGATCACGGCGCAAATCGTTTAGGGGCGTCGGCATTAATGCAAGGTTTGGCCGATGGATATTTTGTTCTTCCTTATACAATTGGAAATTACATAGCAAATACAAATATTCAAAAAGTCACAACCACTCAAGACGAGTTTAAAGAAGCCCAAAATAACGTTGATACTCAAATTAAAAAAATTATGGAGACTAAAGGCTCGCGCACTGTTGAGAGCGTGCATAAAGAATTAGGCCGTATCATGTGGGATAACTGCGGAATGTCTCGCAACAAAGCGGGATTAACGGCAGCGATTTCTAAAATCCAAAAACTACGCGAAGAATTTGAAAACAACATTCGTATTCCAGGCGAAGCCAAGGGCGTTAACACGGAACTAGAAAAAGCTGGACGCGTCGCCGATTACATCGAACTGGGTGAACTAATGTGTCGCGATGCTTTGTCGCGCGAAGAATCATGTGGCGGCCACTTCCGTGATGAACATCAAGAAAACGGAGAAGCTAAGCGTGATGACGATAAATTTTGTCACGTGGCTGCGTGGGAATGGCAAGGTGCTGCTTCGAAGCCGCAAGCTCGCCATCAAGAAGAACTCAATTTTGAAAACGTCAAATTAGCAACTCGCTCGTACAAATAGTTACTTGTAAAGCAAGATAAGGAAAAGCTATGGGAAATACAGACAACAAAAAAAATCTGAATTTAAAAATAACTGTTTGGCGACAAAAAAATACTCAGAGCAAAGGCAGTTTTGTAACTTATGATGCTCCAAATGTTTCTCCGGACGCCTCATTTCTAGAAATGTTAGATCAAGTTAATGAAACATTAGTTAAAAAAAATGAAGAGCCCATCGTATTTGATCACGATTGCCGCGAAGGAATTTGCGGAAGCTGCGGATTCATGATTGATGGCAATGCTCATGGTCCAGAAAAAAGCACCACGGTTTGTCAGCTGCACATGCGCCACTTTGAAGACGGACAAAATTTAACTTTAGAGCCTTGGCGCGCAAAGGCGTTTCCAGTTATTAAAGATTTAATGGTCGATCGCACAGCTTTTGATCGAATCATTCGTTCAGGCGGATATATTTCTTCAAACACTGGCGGCGCACCAGATGCCAATGCAGTTCCAATTCCAAAACCAGATGCCGACGAAGCATTTATGTCTGCAACATGTATAGGTTGCGGCGCATGTGTAGCGTCTTGCAAAAATGCGTCTGCGGCTCTTTTTACCAGCGCAAAAATTTCCCATATGGCACTTTTACCACAAGGTAAAGTGGAACGTGAAGAACGCGCCTTAACAATGGTTGCTCAAATGGACGCAGAAGGCTTCGGTGCTTGCACGTCAACGGGAGTTTGCTCTGCGTCTTGTCCAAAAGACATTTCATTAACTAACATTGCACGTATGAATCGTGAGTTCCTGAAAGCCACTGCAACTAAAAAAGAAGTTGTCGGCGGCGGGGACGGCGTCTAGTAAGTTTGATTCTAAAGTGAAAAGAGTCCTAATGAAAAACCTTTTGTTTGTTGTTGCAGTTTTGTTTACAAATGTTGCCCTCGGTCAGCAAGTTCCAACTGTCGATATACTAGAAGAGACTCATTGGACTCTTAAAAAAGTGTTGTGTTCAACGGGGCTTCCGCCGAATCCAGGATTCGAAAAAGGCACGCGTTACGACGTGCACTTTTTAACTGAAAATAAATTCGAAGTGGTTATTTCTCTTCCGAAAACATGGACGATCGTTAAGGGTAAATATGTCATTGGTGAAAACGACCAACTTTGCCTGAATGAAAATTACATGCTGACGTCAAATGCGCCTCCATATTATTACGATCGACAAACCTGTTTTATCCACACAGTTTATAACAATCAATTAACTTGGCAAATTCAAGGCGGCGAAGACTGCCCGGCCGCAGATCGCCAAATATTGATTTTCGAAAAACAATAATAAGGACGTTTTATGAATGCTAAACTTGTATTAGCGGTGTTTGCGCTTTTAGTTTTGTCTTCGCGTCACACAATAATGGAAAACAGTAATCCCTACGATTACGACGGTGGTTACACTCAAACCAAAAATGAAAAAGGCGAAACCATTCATGTTCGTGAACGTCCGGTGCAAGCATATGTTCCTCCACCAATAAACTATCCTGTAATTCCAATTTATCCAGCAAACCCAGTCTATCCCGTTGCTCCAGTTTTTACGGGTCCTTCGGCGCCTCTGAGCCGACCAAGCGATGGCTCATCGTCTGCAGATTTAGACTCCTCTGAAGGAAAATCCGGTCATGCATTTTTAGAGTTTGCGCGAACTAACGGAAATTCACACTTGGGATTTCATTTCGGCGGATTAGCGAGCGTATTTACCTACGAAGGCAATTCAGCCCTTTGCAGGCGTTGGCGCCTACTGCGGCGATACAAAGAAATGTACACAGGGATATACTGATTCGACAGGACGACTGATTGAGCGCTGCGAGAAAAAATTCTTAGGTGCTGGGTACGTTGAACTGGGGCTTGAGATTCAGAATTTTTCATTATTTTGGCGCGACTACAATGTTACACGTGCAGGATTAACCGTACCGACAGAATCTTTTTTGGGAATTGGTTTAAGATTTTAGTTTCAGAATTTGTCGAACTCTTTAATAACATTATAACAACTGACTCAAATTAAAACGAAGGCTGCGACCTATTGTGATTCAGTATTCATTTCAAGTGGTTTGACGCGGCGAAAAACCTTTAAAATACTTGGGTACGCTAAATGTGCGCACGCCAATACTTATTTAAGAAGGACGTCCGATGAAAACTATGAAATTAAAGCTAGCCGTTTTGTTATCGATTTATGCATTTTCACACACAACAACTGTTTTCGCAGAGGAAACAACTGAAAACAAAACGCAAGAAGAGCGACAGGCTCATCGAGATCTGCGAAAAGACGATCGCGAAAAACGCAAAGAAGATTTTAAAGCTAAACGTGAAGAAATTAAAAAAGAGCATGAAGAACACAAAGCTGAAATGAAGGCCGAACACCAAGAACATAAAGACAAAATGAATGCTGAACGCGAAAAGCATCACGAAGAAATGAAAGCTAAGCGCGAAGAACACCGCAAAGAAATTGCCGAAAACAAAGCGCAACGACAGGAGAACCGACAAGCTCAACGTGAAGAGCGCAAACAGGAGCGCCGCGAAAATCGCGAACAACGTTCCAGTGGAGCCCGCGAACGAAACTAGAGTAAACGCATAGTACAAGAATTCAAACTAAGGGCGGCTATAATACCGCCTTTTTTTATTCCTATTTGCTCGACCCAAAATTTCCAGCTAATATAAAAAAATGTACAAGGGTGAGTTGTTCAATTCAATTTCGCATTTAGTTGGTGTTTTTCTCGCCGTAGCCGGCGTTAGCGTTATGATGACATTAGCTGCGCTTACACAAGACCCATGGAAGATTGCAAGTTGCGCGGTCTTTGGTGCAATGACCATTTTTTTATACGGATTTTCAACGATATATCATTCTATTAAAGGTGTATCGAAAGCATTTTTTCAAAAGTTAGATTACATTGCCATTTATCTAATGATCGCAGGAACTTACACACCGTTTTCTTTGGTTACTTTGCGAAATTCATTCGGTTGGCCAATGTTTGCAGCCATTTGGACGCTAGCCATTTTTGGCGTTTTACAAGAACTTTTGCGAACACCTTCCCCGCGTCGAAAATTAAGTTTATTTCTTTATTTAGCAATGGGTTGGATGATCGTGCTAGCCGGAAAAACACTTTGGATGTCCCTTTCAACAGCCGCGATGATATTGCTGGTTGCAGGCGGATTATTTTACACGTCCGGAGTTCTCTTTTTTATCAATGATGATAAATGGAAACATGCGCACGGAATTTGGCATCTGTTTGTTCTGGCGGGCTCAACGTGCCATTACTTTTGTGTACTGCTTTTCATTGTTTAGCGTTTAAATGTATTTTAATCAGCGACCGTACAAAACTAATTTGTAGTTTTAACGGCTAACCAAAGATCGTCGTATAAGGCGGTTTTATCCCCAAGATCATGAATCGTTTCTAATCTTTGAACAGCTTCTTTCGTAGGGAAAAGCGAAGCATTATTTTTTAATTTTTCTTCCAGCTTCTCTCGAGTCGTTGTTAATACAGGCCCACCAAGTTGGGTACTTACAAAAGACACGTTAGCTTCTTCAGTCAGTAAAAAATTAATAAACTGATGTGCGGCCTCAACATTTTTTGTAGTTTTCAGAACAACAAGATTGTCTACAGCACGACTTCCGCCTTCTTTAGGCAAAATGTATTCTATTTTACCATTAGATTGATTCCAGGCCTTTAACGCATCTGAAGAATATGCGTGTGCAACAACAACTTCTTTATTGAGTAATAAATCCATTGAATCCGACTGAAACATCTTAACGTTAGCTTTAACTTTAATGAGGTAATCTTTGGCCTTTTTGAGTTCTTTTTCATCTGTGGTATTTAAACTGGCGCCGTCCTTTTTTAAGGCCAGTGCAGTTGTTTCACGCACATCATCTAACAAAGAAATTTTCCCCTTTAATTGCGGGTTTTCTAAAACATCTTTCCAAGATTCAATTTTGCCTTTGTAAAGCTCGCGGTTAACGGCAATACCTGTCGTTGTCCAGCTATAGGGAGCAGAAAATTTATTTCCATGGTCATAGCTTTGATCCAGCAAGTCTTTAGAAATATTCGATAAATTTGGGATTAACGACTTACGCAATTCAAGCAGCAGGCCTTGTTTGGAAAGAATTTCGACCATGTAGTCGCTTGGGACAGCAACGTCGATACCCGCGCCACCGACTTGAATTTTTGCCAGCAGATCTTCGTTTGATGAATAATTTGAAATATTTAATTTAATACCTGTCTGATCAGTAAATTTTTTCGCCATTTCTGGAGACAAGTAATTACTCCAAATGGCAAGATTGAGCTCGCTTTTAGCAGAGACAGGCCCTTTTGTGTCCTCTGCAGTTTTCTTAGTGCATGCGCCAATCAAAACCAAACTTGTAATGGCCAAGAACGCTTGAACTGTTTTTTTAATTTGAGCTGCCATTTTTATTCCTTTTTTAAATAAAGCTATATACCATCGAAATGTGCTTGAATTAGTTCATATTACAAAAAATTTTGCAGAGCAAACCGCAAAAAAAGACGCGGGTCATTTTCAGCAGTTGGCGCTGGATAATGTCAGCTTAAGCATCAAAGAAGGCGAATTCTTTTCGCTTTTGGGCCCAAGTGGCTGTGGAAAAACAACATTACTTCGCATTATCTCTGGATTAGAACAACAAACCCTGGGCCAAGTGCTGTTCGAAGGAAAAAATATCAGCCAACAAGCACCTCAAAAAAGGCCATTTAATATGGTGTTTCAAAGGTACGCGCTATTTCCTCACCTAACGGTATTAGAAAATCTAAAGTTTGGTTTAGAAATTAAAAAGGTCGAACCTAGCGAAATTAAAAAACGAGTAGATGACATGTTACAACTTGTGGAGCTGTCCACTCTGGCAAATCGATACCCAGAAACCTTATCGGGTGGGCAAGCGCAACGCGTGGCCTTGGCGCGTGCGATCATAAACCGTCCTAGAATTTTACTTTTAGATGAACCGCTCAGTGCGCTCGATTTAAAAATGCGCGAACAGCTGCAGCGTGAACTTGTTGTTTTACAAAAAAAATTAGGACTAACGTTTATTCACGTTACTCACGACCAGGAAGAAGCCGTTATGCTATCGGATCGCATTGCGGTTATGAATGTCGGGAGGATCGAACAAGTCGGCGCCCCTCAAGACATATATCACAATCCAACGTCTCAATTTGTAAATGAATTTGTTGGAAACACCAATAAAATAAAGGGCACCTTTTTACATAAAAGCGAGGGCGGTTCTGAAATAAAATTACCAAATGGCAATATTATCAAAGTCATGACGGGATCGGAAGTATTTGTTTCCGGACAAGACATTAATTTATTTATTCGTCCCGAAAAAATTAAAATTTCAGCTTCGTCCGGTCAAAAACAAAATATTATTAGTGGAAAAATTAACTTAAAAATATTTCGCGGAGCATTTTCTGAAATGCACGTTGATGTTCCTCAGTTGGGCGTATTATCCGTAAGCAGTCCTGGAATAGAACAAAAGCAATGGAACAGAAATGATTCTGTCGATTTGATTATTGAAGCAGATTCAATTCAGTGTTTTGGGTCTACTCATGCAAAAGCTTAGTAGCTACAAATTTTTAGCAATTCCGGCACAAGTTTGGTTCGGGGTTTTCCTTACACTGCCCGTAGCGCTAGTGCTTTTAATTAGTTTTGCCACTAAAGGCACTTACGGCTATGTCCAGTGGAAATTTCAGTGGAAAAGCTTTGAAGTCGCATTACAGTCCGCATATTTGGAGATTTTTTTCAAAAGTTTAATCATGGCAGCGTCAACGGCACTTACATGCACAGTGCTGGCCTTTTTTATTTCCTGGGCAATGGCCACTGCGCCAAAGAAACGGCGAAGATTATTGGTTGCGATCTTAATGCTGCCATTTTTGACTAATTTAATCATACGAATATATGCCATTAAATTGTTTGTTGGCGTAGAAGGTCCATTGCAAAGTTTTTTGCAGATTCTTGGAATTAACATTGATCCGTTTTTATTTACGGCGAATCCCATTTTAGTATTTTATGGACTAATAACGACGTATTTGCCATTTGCAGTCTTTCCGCTGTATTCAGCTTTTGAAAAATTTGATTTTGATCAAGTTGAATCAGCAAAGGATCTTGGAGCAAATAGTAGTCAAATTATTTTGAAAGTACTGTTTCCAAATCTAAGGGTGGCAATTCTTAGTGCGTTTACGTTAGTTTTTATTCCCGCCCTTGGTGAGTATGTTATTCCCGATTTATTAGGTGGGGCCAAGCAAATGCTTTTGGGAAACTTAATTGTCGAAAATTTTTTGAAGTCCAGAAATTGGCCGTTAGGCGCAGCGGTATCAATATGGATTTTCGTTGTTCTCATTTTGTTTCTGTCCATGGCTTGCCTATTTAAAAGGAATCGTTATGGTCGACCGTAAACGACCTCAAGCGCCTTTGTTGGCGTGGGCTGCGCTTTACGCAGTAATTTTCATTCTATTTGTACCACTCGCAATGATGATCCTAACGAGTGTCCTAGTAAAAACTGAAGACGGCAAAATGAATTTTACTTGGAAGTTTTGGTTGGATGTTTTCGCAGACCCGCAATTAGCACAAAATGTTTGGAACTCTTTATTTATAGCGGCGATCGCCAGCGGCATCGCTGTTTTGCTGGGAACTCTGGCCGCGTTGGCCTTGGCTAAAACACGTTTTTTTGGTCAAAGATATTTGCAAATTGCAGCCTCGCTATCTTTAGTGTTTCCCGAAATTGTTTTTGCTTTATCCCTGCTATCACTATTTTTTATTATCAATTTTCCGTTGGGACTTGGCGCTGTCATTTTAGCCCATATTAGTTTTGCATTGCCATATGTGATTTTAACGGTCGGCGCACGCGCAGTCAGTCTAGATAAAAATATTGATGACAGTGCTTTTGACCTTGGCGCTAGCGACTGGCAAATTTTAACAAAAATACACTTGCCGCTTCTAAAGCCCGCGATGATAAGTGGATTCTTTCTCTCGTTTATTTTAAGCTTCGACGATTTTCTAATTACTTTTTTCGTCAATGGAGTTGGTTCGGACACCCTTCCTATAAAATTGTACACGTCGATGAAGTCAGGAATAACACCACAACTCAATGCGCTAGCCACAATTATATTTTTAGCAAGCGCGATTTTGATGATTTTTTTGCTAAGAAGTCAGACGTTTAGCCAAACTTTAGAAAGTCTGAATCAAACTAAAAATCTTCGATAACGCCAGGTAGTCTTGAAAATCAAGTTTGAATGCAAACATACTTTGTGCAAAACCGAGATACCATAAAAACTGGTGAACTATTTGCAATTCAAAAGCACGGATACGAACATGCAAAGATTTGTAATTATCTTGCATCATCTGTGGGTATATCCGATCATTTTTAAATGAACACTCCAAAAAGGTATTCTACAATTTTAAAATTTAGCCTAGCGGCCTATATTATAGTGGCGGTTATTTCGTATTACTTTAGCTTTGGTTTCCGACAATTTTTTACTGGAACCTGGTTCATTAAAACTCCGGTAATCATTCAAGATTACGGTATATATGTTAAAGCAATTAATGGGCAGGCATTAAATCCAGGGGCATATTTAGAGTGGCTTCCCGAGATAACATCTAAAGAGTGGTACTTTCAAATATACGGTCAAATCCAACTATTAGGAAGATCTGCAGATAACGACAAGACAGTATTCGTAGAAAAAAACCTAAAAGTTTTTAATAATTTTTTTAAAAACTCAAAAATGGATTTTGAAGTTCACAAAAGAACTTTCAACACATTAGATTACATACAAAACAAAAAGATCGAAAATTATGTCAACTTACCGATTAAAAAATAACGCCATTTTTCAGTACATTTACGTTTACTATTTAGCATTAGGATTCTTGCTGTTCTTTTTCGGCTTTAATCAGATACTAAAAATTAATCCAGGGCTCATTATTAACAGTTCGGCGGCACTCATTCCATTTAATGGCTTACCGGTGAAGTCATTTGCAATCATCAATGCCTCGCTTTTATTACTCCTGTTACTGATCTCAAGAAAATTTTTGCACCTGCAGCTATACAGAATACTGATATTCATTCTTTTTGTATTTTTTGAAGATCTTTATAATACGTCTGGCCTAAAAACGAATCTATTTTTATTTTGGTTTTGGTCACTACTGGCGCTTTGTTTTTTGCCGAATTTAAGCAAGAAATCTGATATGCGAAGATTCTATTATTTAGTTTGGACAGTCTGGTTTCAACGATCAATAGTTTTAAGTTTCTATTTTCTATCGGGACTGTGGAAGTTAATCGGAATGTTTATGCAAATGTTTAATGGTGAGGACCACATACTCACGTATAAAGGCCTTTCCTACCATTTAGCATCAGAAATCATACGAACGCAAAATCGATCTTATTTGGCTGATTTGATATTTGAAAATACATGGATGAATCCGGTGATGATGTTTTCTGCGTTGGCAATACAGCTCAGCGCAATTTATTTCATTTTTCGGCAAGAGTATATTTGGCTAATGGGGCTCGGGCTCTTGTTATTCCATTTTGGCGGCCTATTTGCTCTTAGCATTCCATATCCTACAAATTTTCTGCTTGTCGCCGTTTTGTTTTTATTGAATCCACTCGTGGATTCAGAAAGCACTAATTTGAGACGCTAATGTGAATAAAAACCTTTACGCTTTCGAAATCGCAAGCAAAGCTCTTCGGTAAACTCAACCGGCATTAGTTTCTCATTTAAAACTTCATTTTTATCAAACCAAAGCCGTCGTTCCACGACAGAAAAACTTCGAGGAGTTTTAAAAAAGAGCGAATCTGGCGCCAAAAATAAATCACATAATAATATTTGAGCGCGAATCGTTTTATGATCCAACGGCATTTGAAGCATTACAGTGTTTGTTTTCGAGCTGGGCACTATTTTTTCAATATCTATATAATTTGAATTATGATCCAAAAATTCAAAAATAGAGATAAAATTAGTCTGATTCGAAAACATAGAAAATGTCGCAAACGGCCACACAAATCTTCGATCAGATCTTGGCTCTTTGGGTAATAACCAGGTTAATAGAAGTATCGCGCAACAGATTAGAAAAGCCAGCAGTCTGGATTTTTTGGAAAGCTCCACCTGTGGGCGTTTGACTTTGGCCCATATATAAAGACTAATCAGCATTAAAATGGGGATAAAAATTGGTAGCCAGATTCCTGTCACAAAACCAAGTCCAACCTGCAAATATAAGATGAGTACTACGCCAAACATTAAAAGTGTTTCCGATAGAGGCGCTAAAAAAGAAAAAAATTCTAAGCCTAGTGTCATGGCTGACAGTAGCGTACTCAAAAAATGGGGCTGATGCAAAAAATCCGGAAAGTACGGGCTTGAGTCGAATACCAAATATCCCCGACTGCTAAAATAGTTTTGCCACTTAAGAAGAAGTGCAATTTTACTGGAGTCCACCCAACTCAGACCTGATTGATAAAGTTTCGCAAACGCAGAACTCGAGTAAACGACTGTCGGTCCCGATAGGGCGCAATGCCAACGAAAGCGGTCAATAGTATCCGGTGTGATCTGAAAAATTTTTTTTATTTTTGAAGATGTTATTAAAAGGCTGGCGATAAAATATGGTAGCAGTATGTAACCTAAGACATCAAAACCAATACGTCGCCCGCCTGCAGAGCTACCAAGAATGAAACAACCCAGATAAATTAATCCACTAGAAAAAGCAGGCCTTTTGTCTTTAACAAAAACGACTGAAATATAAAAAAACAACAGCACCCAAAGATACGGGGAAAAAAAAGTCTTTAAGGGTAATAAAAAAGTGGCCGAGTTTGTCGCGATCATATTGCTAATTGGCGCATAGCCGTTTCGTAAATCGATGAGGAACAAACCAATAAATTTTTGTAGAGTTGAGTCCGCGGGCAATAATTCGGTCCAACCGATACAGGTTATAAATACTAAGAGCGCTATAAATAGACGAGAAAAAAAATAAGGGTCAACTTTGTTAAACTTCATTAATGGATAATTTTTTCTCTATAAGGTGTACAACTGCAGACATATCTTTAAAGTTAACTGACTAGACCGGGCAAAACTAGTCCAGATTAATTGATACTTTTCTCAGTTAAAAACCTTATCACAACTTGTTGCTCAAGTAGCGCCGCAACAAGGGCTAATAAAAAGGTACAATAAATAATTTTTATGACAGGATTGAATTCATGATCATCTAAAAAATTCATATCTATGCGTTCAGGGGTGCATTCCTGTGTTTAAAAAAATTCAGATTATTTTGCCTATTCTGTTTATCAGTATTCTATTAGGATTTGGTTTGTACTTTCGAACTTTGCCGACTACGGACCCGTACAGTCTATTTCAGGACGGCAAAGGCACGCATAGTATCGAGACCGGTTTCAAATTTAGAGACATTGCCAACGAAGCCGGAGTACAACATAAACACGAAGTATTTGAGCCATCGGAAAAAGCAAAAAATTTATATCCAAGACATCATATGAATGCCAGCATTTCTGTTGTCGATTTTGATAACGATGGGAAAATGGATTTGTTTTTTACGACCCAAAAAACAGGTAAAAGAAATTTTCTGTATCGAAATGTGGGAAATTATAAATTCAAGGATGTTACCGAAGAGGTGGGGTTAGGGGCCGACACAAATCAGCCCGGAAATTCAGTTGCTGCTGCTTTTTTTGATTTTGACAATGACGGATCGAAAGATCTTTATATCGCTAAAGTGGGATGTCATAAATTATTTAAGAATATCAAAGGTAAGTTTGTCGACATCAGCACTGAGTACGGTGTCGATAAGGTGTGTGGCTGGTCTACGGGTGTTAATGCGTTTGATTTCAATCGGGATGGCTTTCTCGATCTGTATATAACCAATTTCTTTAACTCGGGGCCTATTCGCGCAGGCAATGAATTCGGAGAAGGAATAGACATAACTTCTTATAACCGCAATGGCGGTCCAAACTTTCTATTGAAGAATATGGCAGGAAAAAGTTTTGTAGAAGTGGGTCAACAAGTTGGTGTGGCTGATACAGGTTTGTCTTGGGCATCAGGGTTTTCTGATTTTGACCAAGATGGCTACGCGGAAGTCTACATTGCAAATGATTTTGGATTTGACAGAATTTATAAGAATCACGGCGGGGAAAAATTCGAAGATGTAACTGAAACTACCGTTGTGTTTCAATCCAGTCGTAATGGAATGAACGCCGAATTCGGAGACTTTGCTCATTTAGGTCGATCAGGTGCATATGTCACGAATGTCAGTAAGCTAGGTTATAAGCGTG
>JAYVHE010000026.1:0-13073 GCA_043771495.1 Bdellovibrio sp.
TCAAGAGGCATTGGATTGGGACTAACCACTCACGCGCTTAAACACGGTCACACGGTTATCGCAATTTCACGTAAAACCGATCAAATGAAGTCGCTTAAGGCCGACTACTCTAAAAATTTAATTCTGGTTGAGTGTGATGTCAGTCAAACCGAATCTTTTAAATTAATCTCGGACAAACTTTCTGGAATTGGTTCGTTAGATGTACTGATTAACAATGCCGGTGTTTTTAAATCGGGCGAGTCTCTACATGATCTATCAGAAAGTTTCCACGTTAATGCGGCTATTCCCTTTTTACTAACAAAGGCCCTACTGCCATTTATTAAGAAATCAAAATCGCCCAAAGTCGTTCAAATCTCGACAAAGATGGCTTCCATTGACGACAACACTTCAGGCGGAAGCTCAGCTTACCGCGCTTCAAAAACGGCGTTAAACATGTTAACGCACGGACTTGCCATCGAACATCGCGATGTTATGTTTACACTTGTTCATCCGGGCTGGGTCAAAACAGACATGGGCGGAAGTTCGGCTCCTATCGAGATCAAGGATTCTGTCGAAGGCATTTGGAAAGTCATTGATGCCATGGCTCCGAAAAATTCCGGGCAATTTGTTGATTTTAAAGGAAACGAGATTGCTTGGTGAATAAAAAATGAAACGCCTAGAGTCCGACAAAGAAGATCCTCGTTCTTGGATCAAGTTCACAAAGAATAGTTGCAACACTTGCGCAGCCACGTGTTGCACTATGCCGATCGAAATTCGCTGGGAAGATCTGGCTCGATTAGGTTTCGTCGATGCCGACGATTTACTTAAACCACTTAAAACAATTGTTAACAGACTTAAAAAAGAAAAAGTAATTACGGCCTACCGTGAAGACTCGGCACTTTTTGCAATAAGACAAACTCCTGAGGGTAAATGCCGATACCTTGTTGGAAACAAATGTCAGGTTTATGAAAAACGTCCGCTCGTATGCCGAGCCTTTCCATTAAAAGCCGGATGGCGCCACGGATTTTGTCCGCAAAATACGGTTTAAGCCGCATAAGCTTGGCTTTTACTGCGCTGATTTCTAATTTTTAAATCTAAAAGTTCAAGCATCGATTTAACATCCGCTATGATACAGAATTAGAACAATCCATTTTGGCTTTATTTAAAATCCATTTCAATGTCGTGAGTCATTCCATCATCGACAAGTGTCACTTTTTTTGCCTCAACGTTCGACTCTTCGCCGATTTTAATTTTAAAAATGTATGTGCTTTTTCCATAAAGATATTGAATTTTAAATTCTTTCCAATCCTTGGGGACACACGGTTTAATCGTGACTTCATTGCCGCTGATTTGAAATCCAATAATATTTTCAACTCCGGCGCGATACATCCAACCCGCTGCGCCCGTGTACCAGCTCCACCCACCGCGTCCGGTGTTAACACCTTCGGAATAAACGTCGCCGGCCAAAACGTACGGTTCAATGCGGTACCGATTCGCCCCCGAAACAGTTTTAGAATGATGAATTGGGTTTAAAAAAGAAAATAATTCGTGAGCTTTTTGGCCATCACCTTGCATCGCGGTCGCGATCACCACCCAGCTGGCCGCATGGGTGTACTGCCCGCCATTTTCGCGGACTCCCGGCAGATAGCCTTTGATGTAACCAGGATCCATCGTCGTTTGATCAAATGGCTTAGTAAAAAGTAAAATCATTTGATCTTCGGTTTTAACGAGCCGTTCGTAAACGGATTGCATCGCTTGTTTTGCGCGATCAGGTTGTCCTGATTCGGAAATAATCGCCCAGGTTTGTGCCAACGAGTCAATTTGGCATTCATCGTTATCGTGAGAACCGAGCGGAGTTCCATCATCGTAATAAGCCCGGCGATACCACGACCCGTCCCAGGCGTTTTGTTCGATGGAGTTTTTTAAAAATTCGCCATGTTTCAACCACGACTTTTGGTGAATTTGATCACCGCGCGCAGCTGCGATTTCTGCAAAGTTTTTTAAATTTGAAATTAAAAACCAAGCCAGCCAAACGCTTTCGCCTTTGCCACCCATTCCGACATGGTTCATTCCATCGTTCCAGTCACCAGAGCCCATTAAGGGTAATCCGTGTTCACCCGTTTTTAAACTCAAGTCGATCGCGCGCGCGCAATGTTCAAACAGCGATGCCTGACGTTCGGAGATCGCCGGAATATAATAAGAATCTTCGACATCCACCGGAAGCAAAGGTCCTTCGATAAAAGTGATTTGTTCGTCTAAAATTGAAAAATCTTTGGTCACACGTAAATAATTCGAAACCACATACGGAAGCCATAATAAATCATCTGAAAAATGCGTGCGTACTCCGCGACCTAACGGTGGATGCCACCAGTGTTGAACATCGCCTTCGATAAACTGCCGGCTAGCAGCGCGCAATATTTGTTCGCGGGCCATTTGGGGTGAAGTCATTGTGACGGCCATGACGTCCTGCAATTGATCACGAAACCCATAGGCACCGCCCGCTTGGTAAAAAGCGGCGCGCGCCCATAGCCTACAGACAATCGTTTGGTATAAATACCATTTGTTAATAACAAGATCGAAACTGCGATCTGGCGTTTCAACTTGGATTTTTCCGAGCAGTTCTTGCCAAAGTTTTTTGACGCGATCAAATTCTAAATCCAGATTTTGCGTGCGCAGTTTCGAAATCAATTCACGGGCGGTTTCGCGGTCGTCCGTTTGGCCAAGAATAAATGAAATTTCAATTTTTTCACCGGGTTTAATTTTAATTTGGGTTTGTAAAGCAGCACAGGGGTCAAGGCCTCCGCCAAAATTTCCGCTCAGCATTTTGTTTTGCAATAACCCGACGGGATCCGATAAATTAGAATTTCTTCCAATAAATTCTGTGCGGTCACAAGTGAATGCGGTCATTTTTTGTAACACAGCACTGAATGCAATTTTTTTCCCGTGCTCGGAATTTCTGGGATTATAGGCAAAAATCGCTTGAGTTTTTTGATCGAATTCGGTCACCAAAGTTGGCGCCATCGTGGATCTAGAAAATCCAAGCACCCATTCCACATAATTTGAAACAGTCAGTTCGCGTGTTGCTTTGGATCGGTTTTCAATAATCAGACGCGATATTTTTGCTGGCTGGTCAACAACGACAAACTGCTGCAGTTCAGAATAAATTCCAAACGCGGTCGTTTCGAATCGACTATAGCCTTGGCCATGATGAGTCGTATAAACTCCCCCGATTAATCTGATGGGAGCTAGTGTTGGACTCCATAGTGCTCCCGAATCTAGATCTGAAAAATAAAATGCTTCGCCCGCAGGATCACTAACAGGGTCATTCGACCACGGTGTGATTTGATTTTCGCGACTGTTTGAGCCCCAAGTGTATCCGGCGCCGCTTTCAGAAACTTGAAAACCAAAATCAGGATTGGCAATAACATTGATCCATGGTGCTGGCGTTGTTTCGGCATTTTTTAAAACAATGGTGTATTCATCATTGTGATTTGAAAAGCCTCCGATTCCATTAAAAAATTCAAGCTTTGAGATCGGAGCTTCGACTGGTGAATTGACTTTAAGCACGGTCCTTTTCAAACTCGGTAAATATTGTAGTCGTGTTCGTTTGACTTGATCTGATAAACTTCCATGCAACGTCGAAAGAATAACTCGGGCCTCACTACCAATTAAAATCAGGTCCGATACGGGAATCATTTCTCTGCGTAAGACAAAAACTTTCCCTGCCGTATAGGTAATTCCCGATGGAACGTGCGCCGTCAGCGCCATGTTCTCAAGCGCAATTTGTAATTCCTGTGAATAGGAACTGCCGCGGTCATTAAGAATAATTAAATCCACAATAAAAGATTTCAAGGCAAAATAAATCTGTGCTTTCAGCAGCTGGCGAATCAGATGACGATCTTCATGATCATCAATTCGCACCAGAATAATCGGATGATCCCCGGAAATTCCGTGAGCCCAGAGCCCTGAAACGTCTTTGGTATTTTTGCTTAATGTATCTGAAGAGGCTCTGAGCGACGGATCCGAATACAGCAGGCGTGTCGTTAACCTTTGAAATAAGTGCGATTCATCAGGTTCAATCCCCAGATGATAAAGTTTAACCTGCGCCTGAGTCCAGGCCAGCTCGCTGGCGCGATCAAAAATTGAAGTATCGCTAAATTTTTCGGTCATAATTTCGATCTCTTCACGAGAATCTGCAACTCCCGTTGAAAATATTAGGCGCGCGGTCTCGCCGGGTTTAAGGCGAACACGAGTTCGTAAACTTAAAATCGGATCTAACACAGCACCAACGGTTCCAGACAGTTTCACATTATCAAAAACCGCTTTGGGATTTCGTGCGCTTCGTCCGCGACCTATAAAATGTGAACGACTGGTTTCATACTGAATCGGTCCGGTCGAATGGCGATCTCCGCGCAAAATATGCATGGTCCATATTCGCTTGTCTTTATTCGATCGCGGTCTGCGGGTGGCAATCAGCGCGGAAAGTTTTGGATTAAATTCTGTTTCAACAAAAAGATTTGAAAACGCCGGATGGGCCACGTCGGCATTTTGCGTATTCAAAACAATTTCAGAGTACGAAGTGATTTCGAGTTCGCGCGACGTTGGGCCATCGTTTTTTAAAGTCAATCGACGAACTTCGGCGTTTTCTTCGGGCGAAACAAAAACTTCTAATTCGCTAGAAATATCAAAATCTTCTCTGGTGATGCGAACGCGATCTTCAGCAAAGGCCACTTCATATTTTTTAGCCTCCGCACAAACGGGCTGGTAGCCTGCGGACCATACGTTTTGACTTTCGCAGTCCTTAATATAAAAAAAGTATCCGTAATGATCCCGCGTCACGTCCTCGCGCCAGCGAGTAACCGCGACATCGCGCACCCGACTGAAACCAGAACCGGCCGAGGTTAACATCACAGAATACATTCCGTTGGATAAAAGTTGCGTCGTCGGAATTGGACGATTCACGGTATGATAGCGCCGTGACACATGTTCAACAGGTTCTTTAACTTGTTCAATTTGGGCCGCCAATTCGGGTCTGGTCACAGCTCCCGCAACACGCGGTGTGCGCTCCTGCAAAAGCAATTCTGTGGCTTGAACCAATGGATCCGCATGAAAACGACGTTGCATCGAAGAATTTTTAAAAACATTCGCCAGCGCCACCAGGGCCATGCCCTGATGATGGGCCATGTAGGCTCTGATCATGGCGTTCGAGTTTCCGATCGGAAGACGACTGGCTGTGAAATCAACGGCCTCGTAAAATCCGAAAGCACCCAGCGCACCAATTTCTGACAAATGATTTAGGTTTTCAGCGGCGGCTGCTGTTTCAAAAAGTGTCGCCAGCAACGTTGCGTACGGGGCGACAACAAGGTCTGCGCCAAGTCCGCGTTTGAGTCCTAATTCTGGAACGCCAAAATTAGAGTATTGATAAGTTAGATTTAAATCTCGTTTATTGTAGGCCGATTCTGAAATACCCCACGGAATTTTTTTTTCTTTACCATAATCAATTTGACGTAAGATCACCTGCCTGCACGTGTCGTCTAACAGACTGCCTTCAGGTGAATGCATCACGATGTTTGGCATCAGGTATTCAAACATAGAGCCCGACCAAGATACTAAAGCACTCTCTGAGCCGGCACGCACAAGACTACGACCTAAGTGAAACCAGTGTGCAACCGGCACATCACCTTTGGCAATCGCGATGAAACTGGTCAAACGTGATTCCGAGGCTAACAAATCATAGTAGCTCGGATCCAATTGATTTTCGGCGACTCGCATACCGATCGAGAAAAGCTTACGATTAGAATCATAAAGCAAATTAAAATCCATTTCGCGAATCAGTTGCTTCGCTATCAGTTGAACATCGTTTATTTTATTAACCAGATTCCGTGCATTTGAAATGGTTTTGTCTAAACTTTCTAAAAGTGCACCTAAAAATTTCGGACACGAACGCCGAGCTAATTTTTCAGTGGCTATAAAATCCGTGATCACATCCTTAAGTTTTATAGAATAAGTTTCTAGATACTTTAGCGGAATTTTCTGATCCAAATTTGGCCGCAAAGTATCCCACCAAATTTTACTCTCT
Source organism: Bdellovibrio sp. (assembly GCA_043771495.1). Lineage (GTDB taxonomy): Bacteria > Bdellovibrionota > Bdellovibrionia > Bdellovibrionales > Bdellovibrionaceae > Pseudobdellovibrio. Next base: position 6,059 of record JAYVHE010000026.1, read on the forward strand.
GGCGTATCATCACCGGCTAAAATTTCGTTTTTAAATTCAGACCAACTGACTAGCGACAGAAAATCCGTCGCCGAACTTTGAATATCATTTTGCAGAGCCTGACTCCAGGCCAAGATCTCGGGTTTTTCGCCGCTGGTCGCATCGCTTGTAAATTGCCGTGCGTGTTTAGCTAGGACCTCAGCTCGCGCGTTCAGATCCTGCCAGTGCAGAGATAAATTTTCAATCAAATCGTTCGGAGATTCTAAACGGCCCCGCAGATCAGTATGCGCTGCTTTTACTTTTTCAAAGCTAGTTCCCGGCGCGGTGTGTTTGGTTTCGAACTTTTTTAATTCCTGTTCTAACAATACTGAAGAATCTAGAATTCCATTATTCACGTAGGTCGTATCAATCGCAGAATTTAGAAATTCTTTACAACCTTGCGCAATAACAAAAAGATGACCCGTCAAATTTCCGTTATCGACCGAGGAAATATATCGCGGTTCTAAGGGGCGCAAATCAGACGTGTCATACCAATTATAAAAATGCCCCTTAAAGCGCTGTAGGAGCAGCATACTTGTCAGTGTGGTATTCAGACGCTCGACAGCTTCGCTCGTTCCAATCCACCCAAAATCTTTGGCCGCAAATACCGATAACAAATAAAGTCCGAAATTTGTTGGCGAACTGCGATGAGCCACCACAGGTTTAGGATCCTCTTGAAAATTATCTGGTGGTAAAAAATGATCTTCACTTGTAACAAAGGTGGTAAAGAATCGCCAAATACGACGACCCGTTGAACGAAGCAGGATCGTGTCTTTTGCATTAATGGGTTGTAACTCGCGCGCCTTAGGTGCTTGACTAAAATAATAGGCGAACGCCGGCGAAATCAGCCATAAAAAAATAAATAGAATAATAACAGGTAACACATAATAATTTATCGGAACCGCAGAAAACAGCAGCGTGCCACTAGCGAAAACGGTCAGGATAACCGAACCCCTCATACTGCGGATGAAACTGGGTAATGCAAAATCAGCTGAGGCTTTGGCCTGCGCGGCCGTTGTCCATTCCAACAAATTTTTCCGACTTATAAAAACTCGGAAGAGCGATCGAACAATGGCATCCAGTGAAGTCCATGCACTCTGCGGAAGTAAAATGATCGACATAATTGTTCGTCGTACTCCGTCGTAGAATTCATCAAAAACAAAAAATAAATGATCCTGTACCGCCGTGGTCCGACGGCTTGGCCATAATTCAGTGGCTAAAGTTATTAACGTTGGCGCGAACTGACCAAACGCTAATAAAAACAAGATGGGAATGAGTGAGTCACCACCAAAAATTAAGGCTGCAAAAAACAATCCAAAATTTATAGGTGCAATAACTGATCGTCGAAGGTTGTCGATCATTTTCCATCGACCAATGATAGAAATATCCTGACCGCGTCGTCCAAATATCCACGGTAAAAGTTGCCAATCACCGCGAATCCAACGATGTGAACGCAGACCCGCGACGCCGGTGTGCGAGGGAAAGTCTTCGAAAAACTCAACGTCACTTAGAAATCCGCAGCGAACTAAATTGCCTTCAAAAAGATCGTGACTTAAAATCGTATTTTCAGGAATCCTGTTTTGCATAACCTGGTGAAAGACAGCCAAGTCATAAATTCCTTTACCTGCAAATGATCCCTCTTTAAAAAGGTCTTGATAAACATCTGAAACGGCGGACGCATACGGATCAATTCCCGAATGACTTGCCGATAATTTTCTAAAAATGGTATTTTCGTGTCTGTGGGCCAGGGTTGGCGTTATGCGCGGTTGCAATAATCCGTAACCGGACGTCACGACCCCTTTTGTTTCATCGAACTTGGGTTGATTCAAAGGATGCGCCATCGCTCCGACTAATTTGTGTGCCGACCCGCGCGGGAGCATCGTATCCGCATCCAGCGTAATCACGTAACGTATGTCGTTAGGAATGCGGCAGTCTTGGTCGAAAAAAGTTCCAAAGCTTGTGTCTTTGGCTCCTAGCAACAGGCGATTGAATTCGTGAAGCTTTCCGCGTTTTCGCTCCCACCCCATCCAGGCATCTTGTTTGGAATTAAATAACCTGTGTCGATGGTAAATGGAAAAGCGCCGATGCTGATCAGGTGGCACTGGATAGCGGTCGTTCAATAATTTGAGTTCTATGATCGCTGTTTGAATCAACGCTGCATCTGTTGCCGTTATTTCTGTTTTGGCGTCACTAAAGTCAGTCAAAAGGGCCAAGTAAATATTTTCATCTTGGTTGGAAAGATAATGAATTTCTATTTGCTCCAACTGCAATTTTATTTTTGGTTCATCCGTTAACATGGTTGGGACAACGATGAATGATTTCAAATGATCCGGTAGGCCATCTTCAAAATTTAGACGTGGCAAATATTTCGGACCTAACAAGGCCACAGTCCAGCGATTAATCAGTGCCACTGCAATTTCTGAAGCCACGAAAACCACAGGTAATAAAAGCACATGATATTGAAACCTAAAAATCAGTCCCGTCATCAAACCGGTTAAAATGACAATCGCACTCAGGTAAACCAAAGTTCCATTTTTTACGTAGAGGCTTAAAATTTTTCGACGAAGTCCTGGATCAAATCCAATTGATTTTTCAAATTGGTATCGTCCATCGCCGATCAGGTGATCGCCTGGATTGGCAATGACAGCGCGGGCAATTTCAATCTCAGATAATTTTGAAAATCGTGAAAGCTCTTCGATGCGATGTCGGTAACGATCGCGTGTCGGAAAATCCATCAATGAAAAATCTGAATTTTGATTCAGGATTTGATCAACTAAGCTGACCTCTTCGAAAAAATCAGACCAATCAAAGGCCGAAATCAAACGGGCACTGGTCACAATATTTCGTGCCGTAATATTTGCTGACGATTGCGATTGATGTTCTTTCGTCACCCAGGATTCGATGACTTCACCACGAGCCGCTAGTTTTGCGTCGATAAACTGCAGCAGAGCGCCAACGCGGGTTTCTTGAAATCGCAGCCGCTGCAAAAGTTGCACAGCGAAGCTTTTTTCAATCGGATACGAATGCAACATCTGGACAACTTGCTCAACACTCCGATTTGGTACTTCACCGACGCCCAACAATGAATCGGCGATCGTGTCGGCTTCTTTACGTGCTTTTTGCGAATGAACCACTCGGTCCGCAATACGCCGAAAATTTTCAATTAAAATCAACCGCAACGTGATCGGAATTGCCCAAAGTTCCCCAATCGTCAGAGGTTGCACCTTTTGATACGACTGAATGAAAAGTTTCAATAATTCGGGATCAAATCGACTATCCGTATGCGCAACAAACGCCCAAGCAATGCCAAGCACACGCGGAAAACCGGCCAGATGTCCGTCTGCAATTTTTGGCAGCTCTTGATAATATTTGTGCGGCAGATGATCGTGAATGTCTTTGAGCTGCGCGCGGACGATATGAAAATTGTCAACCAACCACTCGGCCGCCGGAGTAATGACACGCTTTTCTTCAATGGCTCCCAAAATATGACGATAGGCTAAATCTAAAGACTTTTGATTATCGCGAATACGCGGTGTTAAGTTTTTTCCCTGTCGGGGATTCGCTGTAATCGTCTGAGCGCGGGCTAAATTTTCCGCATGACTTTCGATGCGAGCTGTACCAAAAATCTCGGCGCGAATCGGTTCTTCAAGTTCGTTAGACTGGTTAGATTCATGATTAGTTGTATGGTCAGTTGGTTGTGCATTTTGCCAGAAACTTTTCAGAATTTTCACCTTGGTTAGAACTACTCAGTTAACTAACACAATGGCGGTTCGCTCGTCATCATCTGGTTCATAAAAACTTTTTGTGACTAAACCTTCACATATTCTGGGTGATTCATTAAATTGTAGGTTTTAAAAAATTTGCGTGCCCGATGCATCATCTGCCCCGTTGTTTTATGTTCGAAACTTTCCATTTTTTCCATGCCGATAATTTTTTTCGCAAGTGTATTCGTTTGATGTGCTTCTAAATAGACTTTGAAACGATTTTTTGCAAACCCTGCCCCGATGAGTAATAATTGATCGGTATATTTCAGTTTATCGGCTAACTCTTTAAAGTAGTTATCTTCATGACTTTCGACACGTAAGTCATTTTTATGTCGTGAGTGATGATCTAAATCACTTTTTTTTACAATTGTTTTTCCATCTCCGGACTCGTTCATAGAATATATGCGTGCCTCTTTCGAGCCAATCCAAACAACGATATCTTTCACCATGAACCTCATTTGTAAAATATTAATTTCTAAGTACTTAAGAACGTGCAATTTAAGACCCAAACTGAATTTGACCTGAATAGAGCTGATGAATAGTTTTTTGAATGACACGTTCGTTTTTTTTTCCGTCGGGTCAAATACGAACATGAAGAGCGAGATCTCTAGCCATTTCAAGGCCACATTACTTTCGCTCGCGAATTTTTCGCAAGGTTGACGGCAACATTTCGAGCTGTGTACTTAAAAAGCATAAGTAAACCAAGCAACCAAAGCGACAATCGCAATCATAGGTAAAAAAACGGCCGATATGGCGCGTGCAAAGATTCCAGGGCTTAAAAACCAACTCATCGAAACCTTGGCAATGAGACTAGCGATTAAACCCAATAAAATACTTAAGCCCGCGACGTTCTCGCTGATTTGTCTTTGGCTAAACAGCGTCGCGTTGGCCAGCGAAACGCCGTGAAGCTCAAAAAGACCCGTGATAAAAGAGATCGTGAATGTAGCCTCGCTCCCGAGCCAAAGTTCGGCGACAGACACTAAGGCTAAAATTGCACCTAACGCGATGGAGAGTCGAAAAACACCAATCCATTCGAGCGGCGACTTTAAAGTTAGTTCAGAAACATGTTCGTCTTTTTTACGGGCTAAGATGAATAAAACCGCGAATCCAAAAATCAAACCTGCGCTGACTGCTAAAACTAATCGATTAAAAAGCACAGGTGATATAAATGAAACGATCAGAAGGAGTTCAACAATTGCGGCCAGCTTTGCAGCCAGGGCCGAGCAGAATCATGTGCGCCAAGATTTCGGTTCTATTTTCGCACGCCGCGCAGTTGAGACTAAAACGGCCGTACTTGAAACGAGTCCACCAAGAAAACCGACGACTAAAGTTCCAGTTTTCTGCCCAATCATTTTAGTTAGGACGTAACTTGAAAATTCAAGAGTGGCTAATATCAGAACAATATAGCCAAACTTTCTTGGATTAAAAATTGCCCAGCGATCTATTGGGGAATCAGGGACCAAACTAATAATTGAAACGCCGGCCAATAAAAGCAGAAGGGCTGCTTGCAATTCAGAAGGTTTAATTGCGTTTGTAAAACGATGCAGCCACGTTTTTGAGAAAAGAATCAGCGCCACGATAGGACCGATTAAAGCCGAAACAAGTGGTGAACTGTGTGCAGTAAGATATCAAAATAAGGCCAAATACAAATGTGGCAAACACCACTGAAAGCAACGAGTTTTGAACATCACCAGCTATCGCACCGATTAAACTGATCAGTAGAAATGTTCGTACTCCCATTTCTTTTTGATCGTGTTGATCTTTCTCGCGCTCAATTCCGACTAATAATCCGATCGCGGTAGAAATTAAGTACGGTTGCCATTGATTCAAATACGCTCCTTTAAACTTTGTTATTTAAGATCTTCGCATGCAGCTCCGGCTTTGAGTGCAAACCATTCGTCACCAAAAACTGAATTCAAATGAAGATGAGGAATGTGATATCGGAAAAAGTTTTCTTTCTGAGGTTCCACTTTTCTCCTTTAGTTTTTTCAAAACTATTTGCTTCCCTCTGTATACTCCCTACAGAATTTTAAATCTAGGTTCTTCATTATTCAGAAAATTTCGCAATTTTTGGCATACTCAATGCTAGTACCAGTATGTTCCATCACTATCTAGATCTTGCGATGTTTGAGGGTATTCCTGGGACTATTTTTTTAGCGTCGGGGTAAAAATGAAACGTGTTTTATTTTTAGCAACCATCATTATCTGCTTTTCTGGAAACGTTAAGGCCCGCTCTGGCCCAGCAAATCTTGGTTTTGTTGGATACTTAACTTTAGGCGCGGGGTATGGAGATTCGGCTGGTAGTGATAACCACAACGCCGAAGGAGCACCTTCATCTCTAAAAATATTGAGCTCCTATAAAACAGAAGGTGGTCGCACCGTGGTTGATGTAGGATTTGGAGTTCAAAATTACAACTTTGTACACGGCTCTGCTCTAGACAAATCTATTTCTGCAAGTGTATTGGAATTGGCCACGCGCTACCAATTTGAAAATCAGTGGCAACTCGGTCTCGTTTATAATCAAGTCTTTGGCAAAGGTGAAAACTTTTACGCCAACCAGGCCGATGTTGTATTGGGTGGTCTGCAAATCCTTCGTGAATTTGAACTCGGAGTTCATTATTTGGGACGAGCAGGTGGTCGATTCATGACGGCTATAAATGTTGAAAATGAAACGCTCAATATGATCATGATTGATTTTCAAATTGGCTTGTTGGGTAGCGCAATAAAATAACGCAGGTTCCGCGTGCACACGGTGTCGAATCACCGAATACGGCGTGGTTTATTTGTCGTAGCCGTTTTTTGTTTTGCCAGTTCTTTCATTTTTTCAAGATGTTTTCTGACGTCAGTTGGAATATGAATTCCCGAACTTCCAGAATACCCTAATACGACTAATTCTTTATAATCCTGAAAACATTTTTCGCCTATTTCGGAATGTGGATTTTCTTTGATGCACGCCCCTAAATATTCATCTGGTATTTCCCAAAGATTGAATCCCGGTAGTAAATCATAGGTGGACGCCAATAGAATATAACTTTTTGCACGCAATAAGCTGTTTGGATAACTTGACAAAAGAGTATGAAGATAGGACGAAGCCCTTAACAACGACACGCTGGCATTTTCATAATCATCTAATGAACGCTCTTTTCGCCTGCTGCTATCAATAAGACCCTTGGCCATAGAAAAAAGTTCCTCATCAGAATTCAATTCCATGGGTGTTTCTGCCTGCCAGGCCA
>JAYVHE010000027.1:0-2472 GCA_043771495.1 Bdellovibrio sp.
CCGATTGAAATAGCAATCAATTCACCCGCTATTGAAATCGTAAAGAAGAATAAACGAGTCACAAACCCGATGCACAATCCGATGATTACTTCCATCGAAGCCAAATATATTAATTGCGAAGTCATTGCTTCCAACTGAACTAAAACATTACTTGGTGTCACCAGCGGAAAAATAACGATCGTTAAAACTAAAGAAAATAGAACTCTAAATGAAACTGGTACACTCGGAGAATTGAACACCGCTGCCGAAAATACGAAAGCCAGCATTCTAAGTAGAATTAAACCAAAAGCGATCACTTGTAGTTCGTTCAGCTCAGAAAATGAAAACACTAAGGCCCCCTGACAATCGTTGAAACGTTATCAAAAAGATTTACCGTGTAGACTTTCATTGTATCCATCATCCACGGACCTGCTAAAACTAAAATGATTGCGATAACGATCATCTTTGGAACAAACGTTAAGGTATTTTCGTTAATTTGTGTGAGCGCCTGAAAAATGCTGACGATCAAACCAATCACCAAAGTACTGAGTAAAATAGGTGCGGACACAATCGCCATAGTTTTTAAGGCGTCGTGTCCAAGTTGTAGTACGATTTCTTCTCCCATGATACTCCTTATCCGAAACTTTTGATCATAGAGCCGATCAACAATGTCCAACCATCAACAAGTACAAAAAGCATAATTTTAAACGGCAACGATATCATGACTGGCGGAACCATCATCATCCCCATGGCCATCAATACGCTGGCGGCCACGATATCGATAATTAAAAACGGTAGAAAAATAATGAAACCAATGAGGAACGCCGTTTTTAGTTCAGAAACGATGAATGAAGGAATCAAAACTAACGTGGGCACGTCCGCACGTGTTTTAGGTTGTTCGATTTTTGCTAAACGAACAAATAGCGCTAAATCTTGATCGCGAGTTTGCGCGAACATAAATTTTCTGAGTGGCGTAACAGCATTTTCTAACGCTAGCTCTTGCGCCATTGTTCCAGCCATATAGGGCTGTAACGCATTTTTATTAATTTCTGTGAATGCAGGCCCCATGACAAAAAACGTTAGAAACAAAGCCAAACCAACTAATAACTGATTCGGCGGAAGCTGTTGAACTCCCAAGGCTTGGCGCATAAAAGATAAAACGATAAGGATGCGAGTAAAACCCGTCATCATAATTAAAATCGCTGGTGCCAGTGTCAATACTGTCATCATTAGAATAATTTTAATGACATTAACGACTTCGGCAGGATTTTCGGTATTTTTAAAACCTAAACTGACCGTTGGCAAAGTCATTTGCGCAAATGATGTTACCGAAAACATCAAAATGGCCAATGCAATAAGTGGTTTTAGTGCCGATCGGCCTGATATCATTGAAAACCTCGAACCGATTTTAATTTTTCAGCTACTGTTGATTTTAAGTCGGCAAAACTAAATTCGTCTTCAACCGCAGAATTCATCTGTTCGGTATCAGCTTCGTTTTGAGCCGCGGCATTAATTTTCGCAAACGATGTTGGCGTGTTAGCTGTCGCTTGGGTCATATCTTCATCAAGAACCGCTAAACCTTTAATAAGGTTAATTTGGTTATCTGTAATACCAATTAAAAGTGATTCCCCAGCTACACGAATAACGGCAACACTTTTCTTTGGACCTAAATAATGCTGAGCCACCACTTTGATCTGCATCAGAGAAGTGCTCGACTCTTTACTTGCGCTGTAGCGACGAATATAGAAAATTCCACCCGATAACAACACGGCTACTAAAATAAATCCCAAAGTCATTTTTGCGTTAGAGTTTTGTTTGTCCGCAACCTGAGCTTTGTCATCACCGAGTTTTAAAGGAATAACGGCTTCGTTATATTCCGATTTAACTTCTGTCGTTGGGGTGGCGGCAACAGCTGTTGTATCCACTTCTACGGCCGAAGCTAGATTGCAAAGTACTAGATTAAAAAGCAATAATGCTACTACAAAAATTGATTTTATCATTTTAACTGCTCGATTCGTTCTGTCGGAGAGATAATGTCTGTTAATCGCACCCCGAATTTTTCATTCACCACCACGGCCTCGCCGCGTGCAATCAGTTTATCGTTGACCAAAACTTCCATTGGCTCGCCGGCAAGTTTTGTGAGCTCGATTACTGATCCTTGAGTTAAATTTAATAACTCACTGACTGGCATTTTTGTGCGACCGAGTTCTACTGTGACCCGTAGAGGAATATCTAAAATAAGATTTAGGTTCCGGTCTTTGGTTGCGGCTGTTTCTGCGCCATCACCAGAGCCTTCATTCATGTCAGGTTGTTTTTCAGTGTTGTCTTGATTCATAAATGGTCCCTCACTTTTGAATTGGTCGTGTTACTTGAATGGCCACGGTTCCATGGTGAATTCCATAGTAACCTTTGTACTTTTTGACTTGCTCAACCTGCACGTCGAGTTCGCCCGATGAATCTTGCGTTAGCGAAATTACATCGCCTAATTTTAGA